>CP054689.1:2347085-2651671 GCA_013348725.1 Ectothiorhodospiraceae bacterium 2226 | reverse complement strand
GCGTCATCGTGTGGGTTCTTTTGTCGTTCTTTCTTTACGGGCCCGCGGCCGCTCCCCCCTGGAGCCGCCGAATCCGCTAGCGTCCCGGTGGCGCGCCGCGCCGCCAGAAGGTTTCCGTCTCCACCGCGAGCGGGTAGCAGCACTCCAGCTCCTGCCAGCGCGCGGTGAGTTCCCGCTTGAGGGTGGCCAGGCGCCGCTTCACCAGCGCCGGCTGCTCCACGTCCGCCAGGTACGAGACCCGCACCACCGACGGCGACTTGCGCAGTTCGTCCAGCAGCAGGTCCATGCTCGGGCGCCACTGCACGCGCATCTCGGTGGAGCCCGGTTCGAACACGGCGTCGGAGACGTCGATGCGGACCACGCGGTGCAGCGTGGCGCCGAAGTTGAAGCGCATCATCTTGCCGCGCGTGGCGCGCTGCACCCGCGGATTCTCGGTGGTCACGCGATAGCCGCTCGGCAGGCTGCGATCGTCGAGCTTGAGGATGAAGTTGCTGCCGCGCGTCTCGTTGGGCGTCAGCGCGCAGGTGATATGGAAGCGACCGTGTTCGTCGGTTTCCGCGATCAAGCCGCGCGCGGTCACCACGCGCACGCCCGCCAGCCCCTTCTCGCCCGGGTTCTGCACCCCGTCGAGGTTGGCGTCGTCGAACACCTTGCCGATCACGTCGGTGCAGTCGAAGGTCGGATCGGGCACCACGCGCACGGTGGCGGTGGCCTCGCCCGAGGCGCTCTCGCCGGTCCGCGTGTTGACCACGCGCGCCCGGTTCACGTGCTCGCCCTCGGGCACGGCGGCGCCCACGATGAACAGCATCTGAATCGTGTGCTGCGCCTCCGGCGCGAGGTCGAGGTCGCTCCAGATCAGGCGCAGGCCGTCCATGGTCGGCTCCACCGGCTGACCATCGACGCGACTCGAGCCCTCCACGTATTTGAAGCCCGGCGGGAAGGTGTCGACGATGCTGAGGTCGGCGAGACTGACACCCAAGGTGTTGCGCAGCGTGATGGTATAGGGCACGTGATGCCCGCGGCTGACGTTGACCAGCGACGCGCTCTTGGCGATGGTCACCGCGGTGTCGAGCTCGGGGTCGACCGCGATGTGGTTGTTGAAGGCCTGGCTCTCGCCCGGGACCTGCCCGTCGCTCAGGCGCAAGTGCACGTGGTGCGTGGTACCCGCCGTGCGCGCGGCGATACTCAGGGCCGGGGCGTACTCCGAGCTCTGCACCTCGCAGTGATCGGGCGTGGCGCTGACGGCGTCGTCCGCGCTACCCAGACAGCTCGCCAGTGAGAACGCGGCGGTGCTCTCATCGCTGGTCGGCGGGATGATGCGCGACGGCCAGGCGGTGTAACCGCTCGGCGGCGGGGTCACGCGCAGGGTGTAGTCCCCGCCCGCCGGACAGGCCGGGTCGCTGAAGTTGATGTCGAACTTGTAGTAGCCCTGCGCGGGTGTGCGCTGGCCCTGCTGCGCCGGGTCGTCGAAGCAGGCCGCCGGCAGCGGCGCCCCGCCGCGCAGCATCGTCACCGTGGCGCCCGCGATCGGCGTGCGCATGACCGAGTCGTAGATCACGCCGTTGGGGGTGATCGGCAGGTTCAGGTTCTGGGTGTTGCTGCCGGAGCCGACCACGATGTCGGTGATGCGGTGCAGCCCGTCGGTGAACGGCGAGTGGGTCTCGCCGAGCAGCGCGGTGTTGGGCCCCGCCCCCGGCGCGCGAAAACGCAGCTCATAGGGGCTGCCGGCGTCGTTGGGGGCCAGCCCGTTCACGCGGTAGGCGCCGTCGGCGTCGGTGGTGACGCTGCCGAGCAGCTGATTGTTGCGGTACACCTCGACGCGCCAGTCGGCCAGCGCGCGCTCCTGGTCGTCGGCCACGGCGTCGAAGTTGGCATCGTGCCACACGCGACCGTTCAGGCTCGCCGCGCCGGGGACGCCGCCCACCTCGATCGAGACACTCGCGGTGGCGGTCTGCACCGGCGAGTTCCACGCCACCTCGGCGATATTGGTCACCGTCTCGCCCTCGGCGAGGCCGGCGTCGAGCTGCGCGCGGAAGCGCAGCACCGTCGAGGCGCCCGGTGCGAGCGGCCCGTAGGTCGCGCCGTAGTCGCCGGTCAGCACCGGCGCGGCGTAGCTCACGCCCGCGGTCAATCCGTCCAGCGTGGCCGATCCCGCCACATAGCTGAGCTGCCCCGGCACGGGCGCGTTCAGGTCGTCGGTAATGACCACGTCGTGGGCCGGTACGCTGCCGATGTTAGTGGCGCGGACCACGTACTCGAGGGTGGCGCCCGGCAGCGCGGCGCCCCCGAGCACGAACACCTCTTTGGTGATGGCCAGCTGCTGGGCGTCGCCCACCACGATCTCGGTGGGCTGATGGCCGTTGGCGGCGTTGCCGTCGGCGTCGGTGGGCTCGTCCAGTTGTTCTTTCGAGCGCACCAGGCCCTGGTTGCTGATGACCGTGCCGGTGGGCACGCCCGCGTTCACCTGCACGTCGAAGGTCACCACCGCGACGCCGCCGGCCGAAATCGTTCCCTGCCCCGCGCCCGGCAGCGGCGGGGTGAGATCCGACGAACTCACCGGAATACCGGCCACCAGTGGCGAGACGCCGCCGTCCGGCTGGCCGACCGGCAGGCCGTTGAGCCGTACCGAGTCCGGCACGTAGCTCGTGTTGGCCGGCACCGCGTCGATGAACACGACCTCGGTGGCGTGCGCGGCCCCGCGGTTGGAGATCGCGATGGTGTAGCGCAGCACATCACCCGGATCCACGATGCCCGGCGAGCCGTCGTCGACCAGGAGCTCGACCGTTTTGTGTGCGGCGAGCAGCGGCACGTTGCCCACCACGTCGCGCGTGGGGTCGTCGAGCACCGGGGTGTTCGGGTCGTCGGACGGCTTCTGCGGCACGGGGCCACTGCCGGCGCCGTCGCCGGTGACGAAGCCCTGGTTGGCGATCACCGTGCCGTCGAACACATCCGCATCGATGATCACGTCGAAGGTGATGGTCGCGACGTAGGTGCCGGTCGCCTCGGGGTCGGCCGGCATCACGCCCTGGCGCGGATCGGCCGGCGTGTGGATCGCGATGCCGTCCTGCAGCGGCAGCACGCCGCCACTGGCGTCCGGCACGGGCTGCCCGTTCAGGGTGGTGCTGTTCGGGACATAGCGGGTGTAGGCCGGCAGCTGATCGCGCAGCACAGCGTTCAGCGCGTCCTCGTCGCCGATGTTCTGCACCGTGATCGTGTAGCGCAGCGGATCGCCCGCGCGCAGTTGGGCCGGGTCGTCGGAGATGTCCTGCGAGGTCTTCCAGACTTCGAACACGGGCGCCGAGTTGATTACCGTGCGCGTGGGAGCCTCGTCGCCCGCGACCGCCGGATCATCGGTGAGTGCAAGGCGCTCGCCGAAGGCGATCACTTCGCCCTGATTGAGGACCACGGTGCCGCTGGTGATCACCGGTGCCAGCGTGACCTCGAACACCACGGTCACGCTGTCGCCGGCGCCGCCCTGCGGATCCAGACGCAGGCCGCGCACATCCAGCAGGCCCGTGCCGTGCGCGCCGCCATGCGGATCGGTGGCGGCGGTATCCGCACCCGCCGGCACGCTGACCAGGGTGAGACTCCCCGCCACGAAGACCGGCGGATCGTTGAGGTGATCGACCTCGTCGCGCAGCGCAAAGCTCGCGAGCGCGACCGGGCTCGTGTTCTGCAGGTGAATGCTGTAGCGCAGCGTATCGCCGGGGCGGGCGTTACTGCCGGGATCCTGTCCGGTGCTCACGTTGACCACGGACTTCTGCACCACCAGCGTGGGCGCCACCACCGGCACCGTCGTGCTCGCCTCGGCGTAATAGTCGTTCCAGACCGGCTCGCCGCTGCCCGTGCGTTCGTGCTCCGACTCGCCCGGCAGGCTGGTCCAGCGCGCCACGGCGGTATTGCTCAACTCATCCCCGAAGGCCACGTCGTCCGGCACCCGCACGTCGTAGGTGACCGTGACCGTGTCGCCTGCGGCGATGTCGCGCGGCGCCCAGGTGAGGGTTTGAGCGCCGGTCGCGTCATCCACCGTCACCACGGGTTCCACCGTCGCGCCGTCGATCTGCGCGCCGCCGAGGTAGACCAGGCCGGGGCTCAGGGTGTCGACCAGCACCAGGTCGCGCGCGTCGGTGTAGCCCTCGCCGCTGCGCGCGGTCAGCGCCACCGTGTAGCTGAGCACGTCGCCGGCCGTGGCCGGAGCGTCCGGCGCGACGACCTTGCTGATATCGACTCGCGGCTCGACGATCTCCAGGATCGCGGGTGCGCTGCTGCCGCCCGTCATGGTCGTCCCGTCCACCACATGGGTGTACGCGGCGTAGTTCGTCACCGGCCCCGCCTCGGCGTCGGCAGTGTTGGCCACGCGGACGGTCAGCTCGATCTCGGCTTGCTGGCCGCTGGGGATGAAGGGGATAAGCCAGCTCACCGCCTGGCCATCGGTGGCCGCATCGATGGGGAGCACCGTCCCGTTCAGCGACACCACGGCGTTCACGTAGGCGAAGGCGGGGGCGAGCACGTCGGTGACGACCACGTCGTTCAGTGCGCCGTTGACCGGCTCGCCCGGCACCGTGAGGGTGAACTCGACCAGCTCGCCGATGGTGGCCTCGCCGCCTGCCGGCGCCGTCAGAACCTTGCTCGGCCCCACCGCGTCGAAGGCGTTGCTCATCCACACCTCGGCCGGTCCAACCGCAAGGTACGGTTGGCCGGTACCGCCGGGAAGCGACCCGTATTCCTCGACGGCGGCGCGGTTATGCCAGAGCTGATTCGCGGGCGTGTCGTGGTGGAACCCGATTTGGTAATCCACCGAGACGCACGCTCCGACGGAAACTGGCGTGTCGAGCTCGATGCGCATCTCGCCGCCGCGACCGGCGGGCGGGCTATAGGTGTAGGCGTCGGGCGCCAAGGCGCTGCCGCCGATGCTGACCAGCGGCGCGCTGAGGCTGGTCTCGTCGAGTTCGCGCGCGAGCCGATCGGTCAGCACCACGCCGTAGGCCGGCGCGAGGCCGTCGTTGCACGCTTCCAGCTGGAATCGAACGGTGTCGTTGACGATGTCCGTGATGAGGTAGGGGTCGTGCTGCGTGCCGGTACCGCTGCGGCCGGCGCCGTCCAAATCGATCTTGCTAATGGCACCAATGAGCGGCTGCAAGAGCGTCAGCTCGGCACTGTCGCGCATGCGCGATTCGTCGAACGGCATCGGCTCGCCGTTGGGCGCGTGGTAGGACACCGTCGCGATATTGGTGAGGGTCGACTGCGCGAGGTGGACAAGGCCCACCTCCTCCACCACGCGTGCGGTGTACCCGATTACCAACAGGTCGATCGGCGTCCCGTCGCCACTCGGACGATTGACGATGTCGCCGAACTCCCAGCGCAGCGTGCCGGTCGCGCCGGGCGCCGGCTGCGACGTCAGGGTGTATTCGAACACCGTGCCGCTTGGCGAGCCAATGGCGTCCACGCTCACCAGTTCCATGCCCGCCGGCAGGACGTCTTCGACGGCGACGCCGTAGAGCGTGCCCTCCTGCACCGCGAGACCCAACTCATAGGTCACCGTGTCACCGATGCGCACGGTGGCATCGTCGGCCGTGCTGCCGTCGCTGTCCCAGCTGTCCGCGGCGATAGTCTTGCTGAGGCTGACGCTGTCGGCGACCGTCAGGCTGGTACTCGCCGTGGTGCAGTAATCGTTGAGCCCCGCCGGACAGTCCGCGCCGGTCCGTTCGTGCGGGCTCGGCCCCTTCAGGCTGGTCCAGTAGCCGGTCACGTCATTGCTCAGCAACTGACCCGGCGCCACGCTGTCGAGCACGCGGACTTGGTACGTGAGCACAAGCTGCCCGCCGGCAGGAATGTCGATGTTGCTTTGCGCACTCCAGCTCAGGGTCTGCGCCGCGCTCACGCCGTCGCCGCCGATGAGATCGGGGTCCGGCGCCGAGAAACCGCCGATGGTCGTGCTGCCCGGCTCGTAGCGCAGGCCGAGGCTAAGCACGTCCTCGATAGCGAGGTCGAAGGCCGCCGAGTGGTCTTGCCCGCCCGCGGCGTCGAAGGTCAGGGTGTAGGTGAGCAGGTCGCCGGCCAGGGGCGCGCTCTGCGGCGCCACCGTCTTGTCGACCGTAAGGGCCGGTTCGACAATGCGTAGCGCGGCGGACGGGCTGCTGCCGCCGCTGATGCGCGATCCGTCTTCGACATAGGTATACGAAGCAACGTTATCGACAATGACACCGGCACGGACTTCATCGAGATTGCGCACGCGCACGCTCACCTCGATCTCCACCTGCTGGCCGGCGGGAATGGTCCCCACGTCCCAGCTCAACGTCTGACCGCTCTGCCCGGTATCGACCGAGAGGATTAGCCCATCGCGCCGCACCGTCGCGCTCAGGAACGCCAACGCCGGATCCAGGGTATCGGCGACCACCACATCGTACAGGTGCACGTTGCGCGGACTGCCCGGCACGGTGATCACATAACTCACCTCCTCGCCGATGGTCGCCGTACTCGGCTGCACCGATTTGAGCGGGGGCGTCGGCGGCATGGGCTCGTAAATCAAGACCCGTGTGGGATCCTCGTCGCCCTCGATGGCGGGGTTCGCCTGTCCGTTGATGGTGGGATCGTCGCTGACCGCGACCGGTACGTCGCCCACCCACAGAGCGGCCTGGTTGAACACCTCATCGCCGTCGTTGAGGCTCGAAACCAGTTGTACCTCGAACTGAATCTGCAGTTCGCTCCATGCCTCCAGATTCAGATTGCGGATATCGAGCACCCCGCTGCCCGGATCGCTATGGTCGGTCGCGCCCGCGGGCAACGCGCCCACGGATAGCGTGCCCGGCTCGAAGGCGCGCGGTGCATTCAGGGCATCGATCTCGTCGAAGAAGCGCGCGTTGTACAGCCCTTCGTCGGTGGTCTGCAGCCGCAAGGTGTAACGCAGCCGATCGCCCGCGACGGCCATCGACGGCGGTGCCTCGCCGCGGGTGAGGTTTTCGACCGTTTTCTCGAAGAATTGCCCCGACAACGCCACCATGACCTCGTGGGCGTCCTGACAATCGGCGATCCCCACTGTGCCGTCGGTAATCTCGCAGCTGAACGCATGACGTGCATCGGCCGTGCCGCCGGCATTGAACCATTGCGCCGCGCCGGCCACGTTGGTGAGCATCGCGCCGTTCTCGCTATCGGCGTCGAGCTTGGTCCGATAGGACACGAGCAGGTGCTCGTTGGGGCCAATGGGCCCTCCGGCGTCGAGCAGAGTCAGGCTGAGCTCGCAGGTCGCGGTGTTGTACGTGCGCGTATAGTCGGTGCCGAGGCTGAGCGGCGCGCCCGCCAGCGTCACCCCCGTCACTTCCGGCACCATGTCGCACATGCCTCCGTGGAACTCATTCGACGACCCGCTGGGCAGACGGTCGATGAGCGTCACGTTCCAGGCGTCCCCTGTGCCGTCGTTCCATACGTCAACGGCAAACTCGCCCCACTCGCCGAGATTGAGCCCGCCAAGCACGTCCGGCCCGTCCTTGCTGACGACCAGATTGGGGGCGACGATCGTCATCGGATCGGTGACGCCCCACTCGCCCGGCAGTGGGTCGTAGAAATCTCCTTCGATCAAACGACCGAACCACCACTTGGCCGTATTCACGAACGTCGTGCCCGGCACGTTGTTCGGCGTGTCGTCGAGCACCACGGTCATCTCGACCACGATCTGATCGCCCGCGTAGATGAGCGGGAATGGCTTATAGGAGAGATTCTTCGGCGTCCACACGCCGCCGAACGCGCTCGGATCGTCTTCCGGCACCAGCGTGACGGGCGTGCCGCTGCCCTTGTAGTAGGCATTGATGCCTACGTAAGTAAGATCGGCGCCCGTGGCGGTGAGATCGTCCCACAGCGTGACGGTGTGCAGGTCGTTGGCCGACGGATCGCCCTCGGGCCAGTTCATCGATGGCAACGTCAGCGTGTACGTGAACGGGACGCCGATGGAGGCGGTGTTCTGCCCTTCCGGATTCTCCTTGGCGATCGTCTCCACCGGGATGAACAGCGACTGGCAATCCTCCCGGATGCGGTGCGAGGAAGAGTTCGAGAACCAGATCCGATGGTCAATATTGGCGCACGCCATATTGCCGTCGTACGTGACGTTGTCAAAAATGATCAGATAGATCGAATCATCGTTCGTCTGAAAGTTGATGGTCGCCGTCAGCGGATTGGGTGGCTGAAAGTTCTGGAGGGTGCAATCCCGATCGATGGTGATCTGGGTCAAGTTACCGACGACATTCCCGTCGATGATGCCGCCTTCATAATCGGAGCAGAACTTGTCCGCTGCGAACGCGGGCGCGGCGGCGAGGTAAAGCAGCGCAAGCGCGAGCCAGTGCAGCCACGCGCGCGCGCGCAGCGTCGCCGCTGCGCGGCAGGTCGCAAGGCGCTCGAGATCTCGACGCATCGCGCGCATGCCTCTCATACCGCCCGTCCCATACCCGCACCCGCACACACGTCGCCGACGCGCGCAACACGCGCGAAACGCTCGGACGGAAGGCGAGAGGGCGAACTGCAGAGGGGCGTCGAGGACAAGTTGTTATTCTCGTTTTATAGTTATTGGCGCGTTGATGTTACTGACAAGCCCATCCCAAAACCGTGAACAAGCACGCAGCTACACATCAACGACGCCTTGGCTCGAATCAAGAAAATCTCGGTAAAAAAATAAAAAAGATCCGAAACGGATGACCGGCGACGGTAAACGCCGCTGCGTTCCATTCAAATGCCGCCAGTTCTCCGGCGCGCGAAGCCGGAGCACTGGCGGCGCCTGCCTAACGCGCCGGCAACAGATCGATCGGGAACACGATCGTCACCGTCGGCACGCCTTCCTTCGGCCCGAAGTTGAATCGGCGCACGCGGTCGAGGATCTGATCCACCAGATCCTGCGACGCGAGATCGGTCGAATCGACCCTCGCCATCGACACCTCGCCATCGGGTTCGATCGTAATACGCAGCACAATGCGGCCCTGGAGGGTGGGGTTCTGCCGTAACGCCACGTTGTAGATGCGGTACAAGGTTGCCTGGTAACGGTCGAAGACGATCTGAATCTCTTCATCCGTACGGGAAGGTCCCGGTCCATCGCTGAGCGGACGCTCCCCGGCATCGCCCGTGCCGGTGCCAATCGCACTGTCGACGCGCGAGAACGCGACCCCTTCCATACCGCCCCGGGTGCCGCCCACATCGCGGCTCAAGGCGGCGGTATCGATACCCCCGCTACCGGTGCGAGCGGCCGAGGTGACGATCGCCCGCTGGGTCTGACCGCCCTGCGCCTTCTGGCCGGCGTCGCTGACGCGCGCATCCACCCCGAGGCGCGCCTCCGGCGCGTTCTCGATCAAGTCGGCGAAGCTGTTCTTGAAGGCCAGCACGCCCGCGCTTTCGGCAGTCCGACGCGCCTCTTGCCGCTCGGCCGGGCTCGGCGGGGGTTCGGGCTGCGCCACGGCCTGCTCCCTTTCCACCTCGCGCTCGGGTTCGGGCTTACGCTCCTCCTCGCGCGGCGGCGGGGGGGGCGGCGGCTCCGGCTGCTTGACCAGACGCGCCAGACGTTCCGGCACTTCGACAACCTGGCTGGGATCGGGCTGCGGCAGCGTCCAGTAGTGCGTCGTGAGACCGAACACCAAACTGACCAGCAAGGACGCGAGCAGCGCCTTTCTGAACCGCCGCTCGTCCTCACCCTGCTTCGACCACGGCATGACCGTGGGGCGGTAGGGCAGCGGGGTGATCTCGCGCTCGACCACGAACTCGTCGAGGCGCCGCTGTTCTCTCTCCTGGAGTTCGGCCAACTCGAACTGCAAGCCGTCGAGCTTCCATAGCTCACCGTGTATGGCCTGCTCCAGCGCCTGCTTGTTCTCCTCGGTGGCGCCGATGCGCCGATGGAAGGCCGCGACCTGCTGCTGTGCCCTTTCGATGACCGTCGCACCGTGGGCGGCGTCCTCACCCCAAAACAGCTGGCCGGCGTCCAGTGCTTCAAGGCGCTCAAGAGACGCGCAGATGCCCGCGAGGAGGTCGTATCTTTCCCGCTCACCGCCCGACTGACCGAGCTTCTCCTCGATCTCGCGCAGCTCCTGCTGCATGTTGCGGACGGTGTTCTCCGCGTCGGCAATGCGCGCGTGGAGTACTTGTTGTTCTTCGGAGATCGCTGTCGTCACGTGGTCCGCCTAGCTTTGCGAAGCTTTCTGAATCACGGCCAGGGAGATGCGCGTATACCCCGCGCTGGTACTGGTCGACATCAGCCTACGCAGCACCTTGAAGGGGATCTCCCGGTCGGCGAGGATCGTCACCTCCTGGCTCTCCGCCACGGCCGCCGTGTGGATGCCGATGGCGCTCTCCTGAATGCGTTTCAGCCGGTCGATGATCGCCTGGATGTCGCCCTCCGCCTCTTCGACCTCGGCGGTGGTAATGACCGGCTCACCCTGCACCAGCACCTCGTGGGCGCTCACCAGGATGATCACCGTCTGGCGCGGCTTGGCCTCGACGACGGAATCCGGCAGCACGATCTCCTTGGGCGGCTCGAGCAACTCGGTGGCGGATTGGTTCACCAGCAGGAAGAACACCAGAATGGTGAACACATCCATCAGCGAGGTCAGGTTGAGTGCATTCCCCTTGGCCCGCTTCTTTGCGCGGGCCATGCGATGCATGCGGCGGGTATCCTTCATGGGGCATCCCCTATGGAAATCTCCGGGAACAGGACGAGGGTCCGCACCTCTTCCTCCCCTTCGATCCGGACTTCTGCGACCTTGACCGCATCCATTACGTGGATCATGTCCTCGTAAGCGATGTCCGGCTCCAGGAGCACCGTCGCATCCTCCTTCTCCTCGTAGCGCTCCTTGAGCTTGATGAGAAACTCGGAAAGCTTCGGCAGGTCGTAACCGTCGTCGCGTTTAGGAATCGAGAGCACCACGCTTTTCCCATCCCCGACTTCCAGCGCCCGCTCACGCACGATCACCTCGATCGTCACCAGCGGCTTGTCCACCTGACTGCCGCCGGCCGCCTCGGGCATGTTCAACTCCTGGATCGTGATGCGAGAGAACACCGCGGTCACCAGCAGGAACGGGATCAACACCACCATCAGGTTAAGGAAGGTGGTAACGTCCAGTTCGGGCGCCTCTTTTTTTCGCCTGTAGTGGTGTTTGCGTCGCATGATCAGCTCGCGGGCGCCGGCACCGGATCCATGTCGTCATCCGGCGTCGCGCTCTTCACGTCGTGCACACGCGGCGTGCTGCCGGTGATCGCGTTGAGCGCCTTGACCGACGCCATCTCCAGACTGTCGACGATCTCGCCCGTGCGCGAGTTCAGGTACGCGTGCGTGATCAACAGCGGGATGGCCACCATGAGACCGAACGCGGTGGTATTCATGGCCACCGAAATACTCGCCGACAAGAGGTCCGCCTTCTCGGCCGGGTTGGCATTGGCCACCGCGCTGAAGGCTTCGATCAGGCCCATGATGGTTCCCAGCAGGCCCAGCAGGGTCGCGATGCTGGCGAATAGGGCCACGTAGGCCGTGCGCTTCTCGAGCTGCGGGATGATCTCCATCATGCCCTCCTCCATCGCGATCTCGATATCCTCGCGACGCCGCACCGCGCCCTGGCGCGCAAGGCCGAGCTGCAGCAGCTGACCGACCGTGGAGCTATCCTTCTCGGTCATCGCTCTCGCCGCGGAGAAATCGCCCTTGACCAGCACGGGCTGCATCCGCTCCCAAAGGCTGCGGTTCGCGGCGCGTACGCGCATAAGGGTGATGAAACGCTCGGTCGCAATCGCGCCACCGACCGCGCCCACGATCAAAATGGGGTACATGAACTTGCCCCCGTCCTGAATGAATCCCACCACTGTGTCGATAAAACCCATCACTTAGTCCTCATCGTTCAGGTGCTTCACGTTGAGCCTCAGAGCCCATCGCGGCTGCTGATCTCGTAAAATTCCAACTGGCGCATGAAGACCTCCTTGTCCACGGGGTCCGTTCCGTCATCCATCAGGTTGGCGGAGAGCCCCTGCTCGCCGCCCATCTCCGAGCTCTTCCACGGCACGATGTAGAGCGACTTCGGGGCTTCGTCATTGCCGATCAGAGAAATACCCGACAACTCCTTCGCCTCCTCTTCGCCCACCGCGAGGCCCGCGCCCAGCAGGCCGACGATTAAGCACAGCGCACGTGCGTACATGGCTTCACTCCCCTACTCGACGCTTCAGGTCGACCACCCAAAGCTTGACGGTTTCATCCCCGGGCACCGCTTTCGCATACGCCTGGTAGTGCTCCAGCGCGCAGCGCGCGTCGTTCAGGTAAAGGTCACAGAGAATGCCCAGATTCCTGCGCGCCGGATGGAAGTCCGGATACGCCGCGAGCGCGGTTTGGTAGTGACGCCGCGCCTCGTCGAAACGCCCCTGCTTACGCAACAGCACGCCGTACTCGTTGTTGGCCACGGGATGCTCCGGCTCGAGCGCCAGCGCCTTCTGGAAGCTCTCTTCGGCCGCCTGGTGCTTATCGAGGCGCAGATAGGCCATGGCGAGGTTGACGTGCGGCGCCGCCGCGCTCGGCGCGCGCTCGGCCACGCTCTCCAAGCGTGCGATGCCTTGCGTGTAACGCTCGGCTTCCAGCAGCTGCACGGCGACGACAAACTCCGCCTGCGCGGCGGGATCGATCGGCGCATCCCCGGCGGCCCGGGACGCCGCCGGCTGCGCGGGGCCGCCGGCTGCGCAGCCCGCCAGCAGAACGCTCCCGCCGAGGAGGCATGCGGCGATCGCCGCGTGTGCCCAGTGGTGCCACGCCAGCGGCACGTCGACTGACAAACCCCTTTGCGCACCGAATGTCGAAGCCATCAGCTCGCGCCCCTCCCTTGCCCATCCGCCTCGGCATGCGAGGCGCCGTCCTCGGCCTCCACCGCTTCCGCCGCGTCCTCCTCGACATCGGCGCCATAACGGAACGGCCCCAAGCTCGCCACGAACCCGCTGCTCTCTTCGGGTTTCGCGTAGCGCACCGGCACCAGTACCGCGAGCTTGCCCAGGCTGCGATCGATCCACGCGTTGTAGATCCCGATGCCCATCAGCTCCAGATTCTTTTCGTGCACCTCGATGGCCTTGTCCTCGAACGGGAAGGCCTGTTCCTCGATCGCCAACTCGAACTCCTCGAGTTCCAGTGCGCTGAGGTTGGCGGGGCGCTCCGAATCGATCAGCGCGCGCGCGAAGCCGTAGTAGACCTCGGCCATATAGAAGGTCGCCGCCGCAGTCACCTCGCCGACTTCGTAATGCGTGAGATCTGCAAAACCGTTCAGCGCGGCGCGCATGGCCTGCTGCTTGTCCTGCAGGTGCTTCTCGAACGGATGCACGAGACGAATGGCCGCGAAGCGCTCATACAACGGCTCGGCCAACACCAGCGCCGACGTGGCGCCGAGGTAACGCGTGCGGTCGGTGCGCTCGGCGCCCGCCCCGGCGTCCGCGGTCACGATGGCGCGCAACTGCTCCAGGTAGGGCGCCTGCTCGTTGTTGTCCTTGTGGAGCGTGGCGATCTTGAAGCGGGTCTCCAGCGCGAGCTCCAGCGGCCGCGGGAAGAAGTCCACGTACCGCCGGTAGACCCGCAGCGCACTGCGGTCGTCGCCCGCCTCCTCGTACAGGTCAGCCGCGACCAGCAAGGCGCCGCGACGGATCTCGTCGTCGTCCGTTTCGCGCTCCACGCGCTCGTACTCGGCGGCGGCGGACGCGAGTTGTCCCGCCTCGCGGTACACATGCGCCAGTTTGTTGGTCACGTCGGGCTGCAGCTCGTGACCCGGGTAGCGCTCGCGGAAGTCCACCAGCACGCTGGCGGCCGCGCTCCAATCCTCCAGTCTGATCAGCGCCACCGAGGCGTCGTACTCGGCGCCGGCGCGGAACTTGGACGTGGGCGCCGCGCGGCCGATGCGCAGGAAATGGTTGGCGGCCGTACGGTAGTCCCCGAGCACGTTGGCCTGCTCGCCCTGCTTGTAGATCGAGGCCGCCAGGTTGTCGATGAAGCCGGGCCGCGAATCGTCGGCGAGATCGGTGCGGCGCAATACCTGCGCATAGGCCTGCTCGGCATCCTCATAGGCGCCCATGTCGAAGGAGGCGTGCGCCACCACGATCCAGGCCGAGCGCAGCAGGGCCGGCGTGGTGCTGGGATAGCTCGCGATCAACTTGCGCCCCGCGTTAGCCGCGCCCTCGAAGTCCTTCAATTCGTATAAATCGTCCGCGGCCGCCCCGAGGACGGTCGGCGCCTGCTCGTGACGCGGGAAGGTGTCCACGAACTTCAGCGAGCTGCGGATCAATTCGCGCTTGGCCAAACCGAGGCGCGCCGGAGGAACCACCTCAACCTGCTGCTGATAGGCATACACCGCCGCATAGCCGGCCGCCGGCGCCTGCGCGTGGAGCGGATAGTCATACGCGGTGCGCTCGAACTCCCGCGCCGCCTCGCCGAAGGCGCCATGCTCCAGTTGCAGTTCGGCCAGCTGGTAGTTGATCGCCGGCGCCTCGTCCCCCTCGGGGAAGGAGCCCAGGAACTCGCGGTACCACAGCAAAGCCTCGGCGTAGTTCTCGGGCTGGTCGTCCGCGAAACGCTCATCCTGGTACAACGCGTGGTAGTGGTTGGCCAAGTCCTTGAGGTTGCCCTTCAGGTACGCGACGACTTCCGGGCGAGCGGCGAGGTCGAAGTGGCGCCAGTAGTTCGCGCGCACGCCATAGACCTGCGCGAACTCCTTCTTCTCCGCCAGCACGAGGCGCGGGAAGTTGCCGTGCTCGTAGATCTCCACCACGCGCATGTGGAAGTGCGGCGACTTGCGGTGCAGCGGGTAGAGCCCGACGAAGGTCTTGTACGCACCGGCGGCATCGCTGAAGCGGCGCTTCGAGAGGTAATACTCGCCGAGACTGCTATAGACCCCGTCCTCATAGGAGCGCGCGCCGTGACGCTTGAAGTAGTCGCGTACCGCCTCCGGGCCGCCGATGTTCGAGAAGCTGAGACTGATCACCCGGTAGGTGTCGTCGACGCGCGTCTTCTCGGTCGTGTTCTCGGTCTGTTCGAAGTCGTAGCCGACCGAGACTTTGTAATCGAGCACGCCGACGAAGCGGTGCAGGGCATCCTCGTAGAGGTCCTGCTTGTAGAACACCCACCCGAGCTTGTAGAGCGCCATCTCGTAATAGGCCGAACTCACGCCCTGGCGCACGACCGACTGATACGCATCCTCGGCGTCCAGGTACCGGTTACGCGTGTAGAAGTACTCACCGCGCCGGAACTGCACCTCATCCAGATAGCGCGAACGCGGGTACTCCTCGACGATGCGCGTCATGATGTCCATGGCCGTCTCGACCTCGCCGATCTCGGCGTGGGCGCGCGACATTTGATACAGCACCTGGTCGTTGCGCTCGTACAGGGGATACTTGTCCAGCAGGTCCTGGTAGAGCGCGATCGCGTCGCGCGCGGCGGCGTTCTCCAGGTCCCCATCGAGGCCTTCGGGCAGCGGTGCGTCGCCTTCCGGTCCGGTGGTCGCAATGAGATCGGAGGCGGTCGCGCGGTCCTCGAACGCCTGCTCGCTCTCGGTCATCGCCGCCGCGACACCACTGGGCGATGCGCGCTCCGGCGCCGGCCCGACGCGCGCCGCCCGCTCCGGCGCCGGCGCGGCGGCGCGCGCCGCCGCACTCGCCCCCGTACCTGCGCCGGTACCCGCACCCCCGGCGTGCGCGAAACCGTACTCTGCCTCGATCTTCAGGTCGGCGAGCCGGCGGATGGCCTCCGGCGTCATCGCCGACTCGGGCGTCTCCTCCAGAAAGCGCTGGTAGCTGGCCATCGCCCTTTCCAGCCCGCCCTCGATCGCCTCTTCCTTGATCTCGAACTTCACGTCGCGCAGTTGCGCAAGCGTATCGCCGCCACTGGACACCGCGCAGGAGGCCAGCGCCGGCGTGAGCAGGATGAGGAGGCGGAGCCGCTTCATCAGTGCGCCGCCTCGGCGGGAGTGGGCGCCGACTCATCGGCAGGCTCCGCCGGCTGCGCACTCACCCCGTGCGCCTCCACCGCCCGCTCGGCCTCCACGCGGATGGCCCGGTCGTAGCTGTCGGCCATGGCGAAGCGCGCATTCACCTGGAACTCTTCGAGACGCGCACGGCGGCGTTCGAGTTCGTGTATGGCCATCGCTTCCAGCATGTGGCCCTGACGCGCGATCAGCACCTGCACGCGTGCGTCGGCCTCACGCACCCGCATGCGCAACTGGCTGATGGTGCCTTCGTAGCCTTGATAGCTCTGCGTGGCGGCCTGACGCGTACGCACGAACGAGGTGTACTGGCGTTTAAGGTCGGCCACCACGCCGTCGAGCGCGCGCAGGTTGGTGTGAGCCTCCGTCAGGCGCTGGTCGTACTCGGTGTGGATACGCCAGTGCATGACGCCCTTCAGGCGACGGATTCGGTGCAGCGTCGCCGGATCGCCACCCGCGCGTAGGGCGCGTTGTTCGAGCGCGTGCAACTCCTCGCCGATCACCCGCTCGGCGGCCGTGGCGAGCAGCTCGGGCCGCGGCGCGATCAACATCGCCTGCAGGCGTGACTCGAGTCGATCGCGCTGTTCCATACGCAGGCGCATGCGCGAATCGAGCCGCCGAAAGTCGTAATCGATCGCGGGCAGCACGGGCTCGTAATAGCGCCGCCGCGCATCGATAAGGTCTTCATACGCGTCCAAACTCTGTGCCCACACCGCGATCCGCTTGGCCAGCGCGTCGAGATCCAGGTAGTTCTTTAGCGAGGACTGGAAATCGTGCGAGGCCATCAGCTCCATCAAGTAATACGTCTCGGGCGTCTCCGGCAGGCTGCGCAATTTAAGCATCCAGTTGCTGTCCTGCTTGATCTCCTCGCGCACCATGGCTTCCAGGAACTTTCCTTCCCGAATGCTCGTGATGGAACGCTCCAGCTTGTCGAGCTCCGTGCCGAACGCATCCAGCGCGCGACCGTAGCCGAGCGCGGCGTTGCCGTAAACGCCCAAGCGACCGTACGCGTACGGCACGGCAAGCAAGGCTTCCTGCACATGCTCGTCGGTGACGTTGCGCTGCGCGAGGATGGTCCAGGGCACCAGCGCGCGCTCGAAACGCTCGCCCGCCGCATCCGCCCAGCCGGAACCGAGCAGGGCCTTGTTCGAAAACGGACCGCTCATGCGCACGCGGTCGAAGTACTGTTTCGCTTCCTCGGGCTGGTCGGCATCGAGCAGCCGACTGCCGAGCACCAGATTGGCCTTGTCCCGGATGGCCAAGGTCTCCGCGCGGGCGCCGCGCACTTGGCCTGCCCGGTCTAGCGCCCGAAAGCCGGCGCTCTCCTTACCATCGCGCAGCAGCGCGACGCCGTGGTTGTAGCCGGCAAACCCGGTGTAGCCCGGGGACTCCTGCAGGGACTCCAGAATCCCCGCCGCCGCACCGAAGCGCCCGGTAGCCATATGTACCTGGGCGCGAAGAAAGGCCAGGTCATCGCGGATCCGCTCCGGCACCTGACCTTGGATGCGCGACAGCGCGTGCAGTGCGTTGACCGGCTGGGCCTTCTGGAAATGGATACGCGCGAGGCGGTAGGCGGCCTCGTTGCGCACCTCGTCGGGCACATTGGCCTCGAGCACCGCCTCGATGGCGCGCCCGGCGCGATGGTGCATGCGGTAGGAAAGCTCGAAATCGCCCACCGAGAATTCGGCGTGGCCGACATGCGCGTGGAAGCTGTCGAGTTCGGGCTCGTCCACGCCGTAGTGCTGCCCGAGTTCGGCGTCGAGCCGCGCGATGGCATCGAAGTAGTCGCCCTGCTGGGCGTAGTACAAGGCCTCGCCGAAGTAGAGATCCCGCAGCTCGCCGAACGGGGCATCGGCGGCGAGCGAGGCGCTCGCAAACCCGGCGCCGACCAGCCACAGGAGTGGGCGGAGCATGAACTACCAGCCTTTCTTGCGAATGCTCTGGGTGTTCACCCCTGGCCCCGCCAGAATGAACTCGACGAGCTTGGGCCCCACGTCCTTGTTGATCTTGAACTCTGCCGAGTGTCGATAGTCGCTACCGCCCGGCGACTTGCCGATCATCGTGATCTGCAAGTCGTGCTGCCCAATGCGCACGTTACCGGTGTGCAGGCGCTGCACGCCGCCCTCACGTAGGGCCTCCAACTCCTTGTAGGTGTACAGGTGATTGGCCACCACCTTGCCGTCCACCCGTACCTCGACCGCATCCAGTCGGAAGTTATCGCCCTTGGCGAGCGAGACGAACAGGGAAAGCTGGGTATCCGACGGATACAACAACTTTTCCTCGAGTCGGCTCAGAGCCGCCGCGATACCCAGGGCTTCGGATTTGATCTCCTGCACCTGCTCGTCGAGCCCCTCGATCTGTTGCCGTGACACTTCGTCGGCCGATACGACACCGGGCAGACACGCGATGAGGAGGGCAGCGATGGCGCCCCGACAGAAGTTCCGCATAGCAGTTCTCGTCCTGTAGTTATTCTTCTGCTGGGCGCCAATGTATCCATCTCGTTCCGGGAAGTTCCTCGACTGAGCCACATTTTCGAAAGTTGGGACGCGCCTCACCGACGAGTGCCGGAACTTTGGCTGCGCGTCAAAATCTCGCGCTTGTCATCAGCCATTTCTCGCACGTGTGCGTCGCTGTTCCGCCTTTCCGCGCCGCGCAACCCGATGAAGCCGTCCTCGCGGGCCTCGCTCGTCGCCTTCCTGACGCCGTACAGGCGTTTTTTGTCTAGATGCGCCGACGCGCAGGGCGCCGAAGGTCGCGAACTGCCCACTCCAGAGGGAAGTCTCGAGCCGCCTCTCCTGCATCCTCCACTAGACTCTGCGAAACGGAGCCGAGGGCTCCCCGCTTTGGCGCGCCCTGCGCGCGCAGCATGCGACGAGGTGTGGCGATGACGAATGGAACCGTGGCCGTGGTTACCGGCGGCGCGCAAGGCATCGGCTTGGGCGTCGTACGCACCCTGCTGGCGCGCGGCTGGCGGGTGGCCGCAATGGATGTGGATGCGGAAGCCCTGGATGCCTTATCGCGGGAAGAGCACAGCCGCCACCTGCTGCCGCTCACGGCGGACGTCGCCGACGAGGAGGCGGTGGCGGGCGCCGTCGCGCGCACCCTCGCCCACTTCCG
The DNA here is from genome assembly GCA_013348725.1 of Ectothiorhodospiraceae bacterium 2226. NCBI lineage: Bacteria > Pseudomonadati > Pseudomonadota > Gammaproteobacteria > Chromatiales > Ectothiorhodospiraceae > Ectothiorhodospiraceae bacterium 2226. Next base: position 2,632,604 of record CP054689.1, on the reverse strand, counting down.
GCGCATCGACGGGGTGGTCAACAACGCGGGCATCGCCGATCCCTACAGCGGACCGGTGGGCGCCCTCACGCTGGAGCGCTGGCAGCGCTGGATAGGCGTCAACCTCACCGGCGCGTTTCTGCTCGCCAAACATACCGTCGACGAGCTTGCCGCGCGCCGCGGCGCCATCGTCAACATCGCCTCCACCCGTGCGCTGCAGTCCGAGCCCGACTGCGAGGCTTACGCGGCGAGCAAGGGCGGCCTGCTCGCCCTGACCCACGCACTGGCCGTCAGTCTGTCCGGCAAGGTGCGCGTCAACGCCATCAGTCCCGGCTGGATCGCAGTCGAGGATTACCAGAAACCCTCACGACGCAAAGCCCCCGACCTGCGCCCCGAAGATCACGCCCAACACCCGGCGGGCCGTGTGGGGCGACCGGCGGATGTCGCCGAGTTGTGTGCGTTCCTGCTCTCCGACGCGGCCGGCTTCATCACCGGTGAGAACATCGTGGTCGACGGCGGGATGACGCACAAAATGATCTACGCGCCCTGAGTGGCTGCGTCGGTGCGGGCGCGAGGCAAGGGCCGATACGAACACCCCTTGAGTCGCCGAAGCCGGGCCCCCTCAGGCGCCGCCCGCCTCAGAACAGGACCTGCACGCCGACCTGCACCGCATGCAGGTCCAGTGCATGGCCACGCAGCGCGACGCCCCCTGTCTCGTAGTCCTGACTGCCGACGCGGAGGTAGCGGTAGCCGACCAGCACGCGCGTAGCGTCCGTCGCCGCATAGGACACACCAGCCATGAGCTTGTATACCGGCACCGTGCTGCGGCCGGTGGTCGGCGGGAAACCGGACAAGGCGACGTCGCGCGCCCGGAAGTGGGCGAGGCCGATGCCGGCGCCGAGGTAGGGTCGCGTGCGGGCGCGTGCCGGCACGTCGTAGTAAAGATTCAGGGTGGCGCCGCGCAGTTCGAAATCGCCCGACAGCGACCCGCCGCCCTCGGCGAAGCGGATGTCGTCCGCGTCATAGCGTCCGTAGAGGGCTTCGGCCTCGAAACGCACATCGCGGTAGCGATGGCCGATTGCGGCGGCGAGATCCGCGCCGCGGTCGATCCCGATCCGCGCGGGCGACAGGTCCGGCGAGGTGGTCTGCAGGCGCGACGGGAACACGCCGGAGACCGACAGGGCGAGATAGGTATCGGCACCCGACGATGAAGCGTGGGCTTCATCCGTCCATGCGATGGCTGCGGCGGCCAAGCACGCCGCCCCGCACACGAACCATGTGCCAACGCTGCAACGACACCCTTGCCCGATCACCACATCCCCAGAGCGACTGGTCGACCACCGCGCCTTGTGTGAGAGCAATTAGCGTAGCTTGTCTCCGTCGCAAACGCCGAACCGCCCGCCGCCCCGAGGCCCCGCGGGCGCCCGCACTCACCGCTCCTCGCGCGCGGCCTGTGCTAGCTTGGCGCGCGCCGCCGCCCGGTCCGCCTGATTCGCGCGGGGCTCCTGCTGCACGGCGGCAACGGCCGGCCGCAGCGCGAGGCGCACGTAGACCGGGAAGTGGTCCGAGCCGAAGGCCGGCAGGCGCTGGAGATCGACCAACGCGAAATGATCCGAATGAAACACATGGTCCAGCGGCCAGCGCACCAACGGGATCTTGGCATTGAAGGTATTGAACATGCCACGGCCCTTGCGCGGATCGAGCAGGCCGCTGACGCGTTGAAACAGCGTCGTCGTATAGGACCAGGCCACATCGTTGAGGTCGCCGGCGACGATGGTGGGCGCGTCGCGCCCCTTGACCTCGCGCCCCACGAGCAGCAGTTCGACGTCACGCGGCACCGAGGTGTCGGCCTCGGTGGGGGACGGCGGCTCAGGATGCAGAGCGTGCAGCCACACCTCATCGCCCCCGCGCAAGCGCACCCGCGCGTGCATGCTCGGTATCTCCTCGCGCAAGAGATGCACGATCCGCGACTCCAACAGCGGCAGACGCGAATAGAGCAGCATCCCATAGCGGTTGTCGAGCGGCTCCTTCAACACATGCGCGTACCCCTCCTCCTCCAGTACATGCATGCGCGCCGCCCACCAGCCGTCCGGCTCGAGCAGCAGCACGACGTCGGGCTGGTACTCGGCGATCAGACTGAGCAGCCGATCCGCGCGGCGGTTGCGCATGAGGACGTTGGCGACCAGCAGCGAGACGGTCGAGGCAGGCTCCGGCTCGGTGGCTGCAAGCACCTCTTGGCGGGCAAACCCCGTGTACGGGCGGATGCTCGTGGCCTGGATCAGCACCGGCAGGAAGGCCGCGCCGACCACCGCCGCCCCCGACCAGGTCCCGAGCCCCCAGTACGCAATCGCGAGGGCCCCCGCCACCAGACTCAGGGCCAGTATTTGCAGGCGGGGGAAGTCGAACACGCGGATCCACCACGCCTCGCGCCGCATCATGGGCAGCAGGCTGATGATGAGCAGGAGCGCAACCAGTCCCGCTACGGCGCTCTTCATCACCCTGCGCTACCCGCGGACACGCCCGCATAGGCATTCGCTATCTTCGTCATCCAATCCATTCCTTGGGCGGATCAAACCTGCAGCAGCAGACGAGCCCCATCTCCACTAACCCTACACGCAGAGGACGTGACGCTCTCGGAGATTCGTGTGATTCAGGCAGCCGTTGGAATGCCCCGTCCGATACGCCGGCGCCCGGCTTCGCGGCGAAGAAGCAACTATGCCCGCGCCGTGGGTGTGCAACAGCAAGGAGAAATTCGGGGCGACTCCCCATTCCCGAGCATCGAGGACTTTATCCAAGCAGCTGACGCGCGCCTATGGAATGACCGGCCCGGCCGAAGCCGAAGCCGAAGCGCGCAGGGCGCACGCGGACAGGACTGTGTGGACTGGTCCTTCTGCAACGAGGCGGTCTAACGGTCGAACCGCACCGCCTCGTCCGCAGCAGCATTGCGAGCAAGCCTATGAGCGGAGCGGTGGCGGGAACAAGCGTCGCCCGGGCGGAAACACGGCGGATGGAAAGAACGGGGGCTTGAACTCAGTCGTCGCGCGCATGCATACAGGGGGGAGCGGATTGCATCGAAAGAGCGACAAGCATGTCGCCGAGGCGAGGCCTCAAGGGTGGCGGCCCGGTCGCGGGCGACCCAATGCGCGCCGGCGCGACACCCCCTTAGTCAGCCGCGAGAACGTTACGCCTCAGCCCGTACTCCACGCCCGGGGACGCCGCAAGCCCGCGATCTTGCAGGCCTGCTGCATGTAACCATAGGGAAACAGCTCGTACAGGCGCGCCCTGGCCTTATTGCCGTAGCCGAGATCCTCCGCCAGGTATTTGATGACCCACCGGGCGTCGACGGCGATGTGGTGCTCGTTGTAATGGTCGCGCACATACTTCAAGACTTTCCAATGGTCCTCCGTGAGCTCCATGCCGTACTGCTCGGCGAGCTTCTCCGCCACCTCGACATCCCACAGCTCCGGATCCACCAGATAGCCCTGATCGTCGGTCTCCAAGGCCATGCCATTCGTCTCGATCGCCATCCTTAACTCCTTCTGCCGCGTCGCTACGGCGCCCACCGCCCGCGCCTCCTTCACGATGAACGACTTGTGAGGCTTCTTTACTTATATGCGGCCGCTTAATGGTCGACAAACGATATTTATTGCACTTTGCTATCGCCGATGCCGATACTTGAGCTGTGGACATCGAGCAGATCAAGACCTTCCTCGCGATCGCAGCCAACGGCAGCTTCCTCGAGGCCGCCAACCGACTGCACGTCACCCAGTCGACCGTCAGCGCCCGCGTCCAGAATCTCGAAGCGTACCTCGGTGCCAGGCTCTTCGTGCGCAACCGCTCGGGCGCGGCCCTCACGCCCGCGGGCAAGCGCTTTCTGCGCCACGCCAAGTCCCTGGTGCTCACGCTGGAGCAGGCGCGCCACGATGTCGGCCTGCCCACCCGTTTTCGCGCCCGTATCAGGATGGGCGCGCGCATCGCGCTGTGGGAGGGCTTCCTGCCCCAGTGGGTGAGCGAGATGCGCCGTAGCGCACCGGACGTGTCCATCAGCAGCGAGATCGGCTTCGAGGAGGACCTGATGCGCCGCCTGGTCGAGGGCACGCTCGACATCGGCCTCATGTACACGCCGCAGCAAAGCCCGGGCCTCCAGGTCGAGCACCTGTTCGACGAGACGCTCGTCCTGCTCACCACCGCTCCCGGCCGGCCATGGCCGGACGAGGACTATGTGTACATCGACTGGGGAGCGGCGTTCTACGCGCAGCACAGCAACCGCTATCCCGATCTCGAGCGCCCCGCGCTGACGGCCGACATCGGCTGGCTGGGCGTGCAGCTCATCCTGCAGCACGGCGGTTCCTGCTTTCTGCCCCTGCGCATGACGCGGCACCTGATCGACAGCGAGACCCTGTTTCCGGTAGCGGACAGCCCGCGCTTCCAGCTCCCCGCCTATATGGTCTACCCGCGCGAGAGCGACTCGGCCGTCCTGGCGCAGGCGGTTGCCGGCTTACGCGCGCTCGCCGCGATCGAGCGCGCGGCCTAGCGCACGGACGGCGCGGCCGGTTCTGCCGCGAAGGCGAAAACCGGTATGCTACGTGAGACCCGCGAACAGGCGGTCGACGGGACCGCACGCGCCCACGACGACGCGGCGGTAGAGGAGGTCTGACGATGCTCGTGACCATTCCCGAGGTACTCGATGCCGCGCGCCTGGCCCGCGTGCAGGAGCTACTGCGCGGGGCAGATTTCGTCGACGGCCGGTTATCGGCCGGCTCCGCGGCGCGGCGCGTCAAACAGAACGAGGAACTCGCGAGCGACCGCCGCACCCTCGAGCCGCTCAATAACCTCGTTATGGGCGCCCTGGTGCAGCACCCGCTCTATCAAAGCGCTGTGCTACCCCTGCGCGTTGCCGCCCCGTTTTACGCGCGCTATCAGCCCGGCATGACCTACGGCGATCACATCGACGACCCGGTCATGGGTCCTGTGGGCCAGCGCTACCGCTCAGACGTCGCCATCACCGTCTTCCTCAACGCGCCCGAGGAGTACGAGGGCGGCGAGCTGCTCATCCACACCAGCTTCGGTGCCCAGCGCGTGAAGCTGCCGGCCGGCCACGCCGTGACCTACCCCGCCTCCAGCCTGCATCAGGTCACGCCCGTCGTGCGCGGCACCCGCCTGGTCGCCGTCACCTGGGCGCAGAGCATGATCCGCGACCCAGCCCGGCGCGAAGTGCTGTTTGGCCTGAGCCAAGCTCGCGACACGCTGCTGCACGAACGACCCGAGGCGGAGGAAACCAAGCGCGTGGACATCGCCTACGGGAATCTCGTGCGCATGTGGGCGGACGTCTAGCGCCGCCGCGACCGTCGCGGCGGCTCGCTTCCGACGCATTGCACGATGTCTGTAAGCCCGGGATATACTCGATCGAACCGACGGGGAGGTCACCACTTATGGCAGCGGAACCATCCAAGGAAGCGCGCATCCTGCGCATCATGAAGCGCGTCCTCACGGACGTCGCGAAAGAGACCTTCACCAAGCCGGGGTTCCGTCATCCACTCTCTGACGAAACCATCCAGAACATGCGCGAAGCGCTGATGTTGATCACCGCGCGCGAAGCAGAACTTGCCGATGCACCGAGCCGCGCCCGGCCGCGCTACGCGGACGAGCGCGCTGAAAGCGGGCCAGCGGTGGTGGACATCAGCGGCCTCACGCGCACCAAGCCCCGCGAGGACGATGACTGAGCCGTACTGTCGTTCAAGCGGGTTCGCGCGCCGCGCGGCGCGCGTGCACGACCCTGCCGACAAAATGATGCATCCGCCTGGGTTCGCCTAAAGGCTGCGCAGAGCAGGTGCTTTTCCCCGCTCCCCCGCCGTCGGTTCGCCCCGAGCGCCGCTCAAGGCTCGACCCGCACCGTCCCCGGTTCGCCCAGCTCTCCCTCGATTTCGATCGCCACCGGCAGGAATGACCGTATCACCTCGGCGTTGGTGAGCAGATGCAGCGTGACCTCGCTGGTGCGAAAGGCCGAGCGCCGCTCGGCGAGTGCGAGGGGCAGCAGCAACTGGTCGGCCAGCCACCGATCGACCGCACCGTCGGTGGCGAGGAACCGCAGCAACTCATCGACCGCATCGTCCGCCACACGCTCGGCGCGCTTGCCGCGCGCGCCCAGGGCGAAGAAGCAGGCCTGAGCGTGCTCGAACCGCGCCAGCAGCACCAGCACCGTCCCCGGCGACAGCGCGGGCAGGCTCGCGAGTTCGATGTCGAGCGGGCAGACCAGTCCCTGAAGGCGGTGCAGGGCGCGGTCGCGCTGGCGCTGCGCGATCTCCGCGGGCAGGTTGGCCACCGCCGACAGGCCGTGCACGTCCAGCAGCCTTCCACGGTGCATGAGGTCCAGTCCGTCGACCTGGGCGCGGCCGGGCATCGCGGCGCGGATCTCGCCCCCGCCCGGCGGGTAGAAGCCGGCCCGGCTCATGTGCAAGTCGAACCCGATACCGACCCGCGCCAGCATGGGGCGCCAGAGCCAGTCGAGGTAGTGGAAGCACGGGCTCATGGGTACGTGCGTGCCGCCGGTGATGGTGACCTGCGACGGGCCCGCGGATAGCGCCAGCGGCAATAGCACCGTCTGCAGCACCAGCGAGGTAGCCCCGGCGGTGCCGATGTCGAAGTGATACTCATCGGGGGTAACTGCGCCGGGGCTGAAGGCGAGCGTCTGCGAGCCGGCCCGCACGCCTTCCGCCTCCGCGGCGCTGATGCGTGCGGCGGCCTGCACGGCCATGCAGTGCTGGAACGCCAGCCCCGGCTTGTCGCGGCGCGCGCGTATGCGGGTGAGCCGCATGGGCCGCCCGGTGAGCACGGAGAGCGTGAGGGCGCTGCGCAGCACTTGCCCGCCGCCCTCGCCCATGGTGCCGTCGATGTGGACCGTCTGGGCCATGCAGCGAAGTATCGGCGAGGAAGCTGCCGGGCGCCTTGAGGCCCTCGCGTCCGCGGCTATAAGTAGGGGTTGTCGGCGCCGCTCGATACCCGCTCCGCGTGGCACACCCGCCCGTCGGAGATAGGGATCGCGCCATGTCCGTTCCCGCGTTCCGGATCACCGTAGCGCCCGCTCGGCCTGCCGCTACTCGCCCTCAGCGCCGGCTCCGACGCCCCCGCGCAGCCACAGGAGGACGCCATGGCCCTCACGCTCACCTCGCCGTCGTTCGGCGCTCACGAGCCCATTCCCGCGCCGTACACCTGCGACGGCGACGAGCGCTCGCCGCCGCTCGCCTGGCACGGCCTGCCCGCGGACACGCAGAGCCTCGCCCTGGTGGTCTACGACCCCGATGCACCGGACCCGCGCAACCCGCAGACCACCTGGGTGCACTGGGTGCTCTACAACCTGCCGCCGGATACCGACGCCCTACCGGAGGGGGTGACCACAGAGGTACTGCCGGCGGGGACGCGCGAAGGACTCAATGGCTGGCAGCGGACCGGCTACGGTGGCCCCTGTCCGCCCATCGGGCGCCACCGCTACTTTCACAAGCTCTACGCGCTGGACAGCGTGCTCCCCGATCTCGGCGTGCCGAACATGCGCAAGCTCGAAGACGCCCTGCGCGATCACGTCCTGGCGGAAGCGGAATTGGTGGGTACTTACGAGCGGTCGCGGCGTCGGCGTTGAGGCGTATCGACCATCGCCGGCTACAGGCGGTCCTGCTGCTGCAGGGCCTCCCAGGCCCCGGCGTAGTGCTCGCCCTGCTCAGGCGCCAGGCGGCGCGCGGCCAATGCGTGGCGACGGGCCTCTTCGTTTCGGTCCAGACGCATCAACGCCCAGGCGAGGTTGTGGTGCGCGGCCGCGCTGTCCGGGTCGCGCTCGAGCGCCGCGCGATACGCGACTGCGGCCTCCTCGTAGCGCTGCAGCCGGTACTGGACGTTCCCGACGCCGAGCGGGGCGGTCATGCTATGCGGCCAACGCGCCGCCGCCGCCCGGTAGGCGGCGTCTGCCTCTCGCAACCTGCCCGCCTGTTCCAGTCCCGCGGCCGCGCGCAGGTAACGCCCCTCTTCGGCCCCCGCCGGAAACGCGCCGGGTTGGTGCAGGGTGATCGCCCAGTACTCGCCACCCTGCCAGCGCCGCTCGAAGCGGCGGAACGACAGCACCTTGCGCTCGGTCGTGCCCGAGCGCATCACCACCTGCGCGCGTTCCCGGTCGTAGCCGATCACGACGGCGTAGTGCCAGACGGGTCGCCGCTCAAAGCCCAGGTTCTTCAACACCAAGACTGGATTGCCGGCGTCGAGTTCGGCAAGCAGCGCCTCGAAGCGCGGCGGGTGAACGTACGGCAGCAGCCCCTGGCGGCGCGCCCCGGCCAGCATCTCGGCCTGCAGGCTGCCCTGACGCCCCGCCAGGAACACGCGCGGGGCGAGTTCATCAGGCTGCACCGGCTCCCCTTGCCAATTCATCAACGTGGCCAAGGACGCAGGCCCGCAGTGGTAGGCCTGCTGCGGGTGGAACGCGACCTCCGCGAGCTCCACGGCGGTCGCCGCCCCCGCCTCCGGGGGCGGCAGGTGGCGGTGCTGCAAGGGGGTCGACGCGCAGCCGCCCAGCAGGACCGCGCCGAGGATCAGAGCCGGACCATAGAGTCGTGGGCGACGCACGTGTAGCAAGGACAACTAACGCAGCAGTAGGATGAGGATGATCACCAGCAACAGCAGCGTGACCGAGCCGCCGGCCGGCAGCTCGTCGATGTTCTGGGCGATCTCCAGCACTTCCTCGTCGGTGAGCGCCGCGACGCGCTCGGCCGCCTCCGCCGGTGCCACGCCATACTCCACCAGCTTCTCCTGCACTTCCTCGCGATCCAGCAGGGCCTCCAAGCGCGCGCGTTCACCCGCGGCCGCTTGGTCGGAAAGCACGGTATCCGTACCGACGATGCCGGCCATGGCCGTCTGCGACGCCAGACCCGTGAGAAGGAACGCGATGACCAGGGGAAAAATCAGCATCCGGCGTGCTCGAATAGCGTGCGGCATGGTATCTCCGGTTCAATTGTTATCGTGGGCAGCCGTACCTTACCGCAGCGGCTCAGCGCCGAACCACTCGCCTGGCCGCCGGCAGACCCGTTTTGTGAACCAGTTCCGATCCCGCGGAACGCACCCCGACCGCGCCTGCTATCCGGTTCGCGTGGCTGCCGTGAGCAGGCGTTGCTACCGCTCGCGCCGCTCGGGTGGCACGGGTCAAATGCAACAACCGTCAGCTCAGCAGTCGATCCGCTGTTGTTGCCAGATGTGCGCTTCCGTCTCGATAATGTTGCCGTCGGGATCGAGGGTGGCGCTCACGGCGCGGATCTCGCAATTCGCTTGGTTCGGCACGGCGATGGGCCGCCGCAACTCGGAGTAGACCTTCACGGTCGCGGTCGGAGCGTCGAGCTCGAAGGCGTACTCGACCCGGGTGGGATTGATCATGGCGCGATCGAGCGTGTGCGAGAACAAGCGAAGTTCGCCACGATCCACCGCCGCCAGGTAAACATCGACGACCGCGCGCGGATGTGCGCCGCTGTAGGCCTCGGGAAAGGGATGCTGCTGCGCGACATGGGCGCCATGCGTGCAGCCAGCCATCAAGATCACGAGTGTGAGCGTCGCGAGGTAGCGTCCGTTCATACGGCCTCCTCATGTACATACTCGCCGAGCACGCCGAGCCCTTAAGTGGACTGGAATCGCGTCGTCCGCAAGGACTACTCGCCGCCCAAGCCCCGCGCCAAATCCTGCTGCAAGTCCTCCACGTCCTCCAGGCCCACCGCGATGCGGATCAGGCCCTGCGAAATCCCCGCCGCCGCGCGCGCCTCGTCGGTGAGGCGGCCGTGGGTGGTCGTGGCGGGATGGGTGATGGTGGATTTGGTGTCGCCGAGGTTGGCGGTGATGGAATGCAGGCGCGTGGCGTCGATCACACGCCAGGCGGCTTCGCGGCCGCCCTTGACCTCGAAGGCGAGCACGCCGCCGCCGGCCTTCTGCTGGCGCGCGGCGAGCGCGTGTTGCGGGTGCGAGGGCAGATCCGGGTAATGCACGCGCGTCACCGCCGGCTGCGCCTCCAGCCAGTGCGCGAGCGCGAGCGCGTTGGCGCTGTGGGCCTCCATGCGCAGGCGCAAGGTTTCCAGACCCTTCAAAAACACCCAGGCGTTGAACGGGCTCATGCTGGGCCCGGCCGTGCGCAGGAAGCCGAACACGTCCTTCCCTACCCGCTCGGCGTCGCCCACCACGGCGCCACCGAGGCAGCGGCCCTGCCCGTCGATGTACTTGGTGGCGGAGTGTATGACGATGTGCGCGCCGAGTTCGAGCGGGCGCTGCAGCGCGGGGGTACACAGGCAGTTGTCCACCACCAGCAGACAATCGTGCTCGTTGGCGAGCGCCGCCAGCGCGGCAATATCGGCCACTTCGGTGAGCGGGTTCGACGGCGTCTCGAGGAACAGCAGGCGCGTGTTGGGCCGAATCGCCGTGCGCCAAGCGTCGAGATCGGTCAGCGGGACGTAGCTGGTGTCGATGCCGCAGCGAGCGAGGTAGTTGTTGAACAGCACCACCGTGGAGCCGAAGATCGCGCGCGAGGAAACGATGTGATCGCCCTGCTTGAGCAGCCCGAGGCAGGTGCTGAGGATGGCGGACATGCCCGAGGCGGTGGCCACGCACGCCTCGCCCCCTTCGAGCGCGGCCAGGCGCTGCTGGAAGGTGCGCACCGTGGGGTTGGTGAAGCGCGAGTAGATGTTACCCGGCTCGTCGCCGGCGAAGCGCGCCGCGGCCTGCGCGGCGCTGTCGTACACGTAGCTGGAGGTGGGGAAGATGGGTTCGCTGTGCTCGCCCTCAGGCGTGCGCACGATCCCGGCGCGTACCGCGCGGGTGTCGAATCCCCATTCGCTGTCGTCTTGCATGGCTTCCTCTAGCTACACCGGCACGGCGTCGTAACGCTCGAGTGTATGGAAGCCGCGGGCCGGCGGTCAAACGCGCGGCCGACCGGGATGACTCGCCGCCGAGCCATCCCCTTCCTCAACCTCCGGCTACGGCGCGTTCCAAAGGTCGATGATGGCGTCGTTCTTGGTCTCCTGCCGTTCCTTCATCGCGTCGTTGCGGTGCTGTTCGAGCTGATCGAGGTAATCCGGCGTCACGTCGCCGGTGATGTAGTCACCATCGAACACCGAGTTGTCGAATCGGGTCAGGCGCGGGTTGCCCTTGCGCACCGCGGCCACGAGATCGTCCAGTTCCTGGTAGATGAGCCGGTCGGCGCCGATGGCCGTCGCCACATCCTCCTCCGCACGCTCGTGCGCGATGAGCTCCTTGGCCGAGGGCATGTCGATGCCGTACACGTTCGGGTAGCGCACCGGCGGCGCGGCGGAGGCGAAATACACCTTGCGCGCGCCGGCGTCACGCGCCATCTGCACGATCTGCTGCGAGGTGGTGCCGCGCACGATCGAGTCGTCCACCAGCAGCACGTTCTTACCGCGGAACTCGAGGTCGATGGCGTTCAGCTTCTGGCGCACGGAACGCTTGCGCATCTGCTGGCCGGGCATGATGAAGGTGCGGCCGATGTAGCGATTCTTGATAAACCCTTCGCGATAGACCACGCCGAGCTTGTAGGAGAGCTGCAGGGCCGAGGTGCGGCTGGTGTCGGGAATGGGGATCACCACGTCGATGTCGTGGTCGGGCCAGTCGCGCAGGATCTTGGCGGCCAGACGGTCGCCCATGCGCAGGCGCGCCTTGTACACCGACACGCCGTCGATGATCGAGTCGGGGCGCGCGAAGTAGACGTACTCGAAGATGCACGGGGAGTACATCGGGTTCTCGGCGCACTGGCGGGTGTGCAGATTGCCTTCGTGGTCGATGAACACCGCCTCGCCGGGCTCCAGATCGCGTACCAGCTCGAAGCCGAGCGCGTCGATGGCCACGCTCTCGGAGGCGATGACGTACTCGGCGCCCTGCTCAGTCTCGCGTTTGCCGAACACGATGGGGCGGATGCCGTGCGGATCGCGAAAGCCCACGATGCCGTAGCCGGCGATCATGGCCACCGCCGCATAGCCGCCGCGGCAGCGCCGGTGCACGCCCGCCACCGCGTTGAACACGTCGTTCTCGTCGATGCGCAGCTTGCCCCCCACGCCGAGCTCGTGAGCGAACACGTTGAGCAGGATCTCGGAATCGGAGTCGGTGTTGATGTGGCGCTTGTCTTCCACGAACAACTCACGCTTGAGCTGCGCGGCGTTGGTGAGGTTGCCGTTGTGGGCCAGGCTCACGCCGTAGGGCGAGTTGACGTAGAACGGCTGCGCCTCCGCCGAGCTGGAGCAGCCGGCGGTCGGGTAGCGCACCTGGCCGATGCCCATATTGCCCCGCAGGCGCAGCATGTGGCGGGTATGGAACACGTCGCGCACCAGACCGTTGTCCTTGCGCAGGAACAGGCGCCCGTCCCCGCTGGTCATGATGCCTGCCGCGTCCTGACCGCGGTGCTGCAGCACCGTGAGGCCGTCGTAAATGGCCTGGTTAACGAGACTGTGCCCTACAACTCCGATAATGCCGCACATAAGGACCTCGGCCGAGGAAGACTAGAAGATGAAGTTTTGCGCCAGATCCGTCGGCAAGAAGCCGCGCATCCAGATCGCGATGTCCTGAAAATGGTTCAGCAACAGCGAGCCCTTCCAAGCGGGATCCTGAGGCAAGGGCGTGAGTCCGGCGAGCAACACCAGCACGGCAACCAGGAAGACGCCGCGCGCCGCGCCGAACAAGACGCCGACCATGCGGTCGGTGCCGCTCAGGCCCGTCTTGTTCACGAGTTGCGCAGCGAGGAAGCTGACGATGGCTGTCAGGATGACCGTGCATAGAAACAAGACGGCGAAGGCGGTGATGAAGGCGACCATGGGCGCGCTGATCAGCGGGCTGATGAGCTCGGAAAACGGCTCGCTGAAGCGCAGCGCGATCCAGAACGCGAGTATCCAGCCGGCCAGAGACAGTGATTCGCGTACGAAGCCGCGCACCAGACTGATCAGGGCCGAGAGGATCACCACCCCGAGGATAAGAAAATCGACCCAAATCATGCCCGCGGGCTGCCACCTGCATGATGCGCCGGCGCGCGAGGCGCCGTGTTCGGAAAGGAGGCAATTCTAACAGAGCGCTTGCGGGAACAGAAGGACGCGCGCGCGGTGCGGCGGGTATCGGGGTGGGCGTGCCTCTGCATCCGCGGCGTGAGTGGAAGGAGGTCAGGGATGACGCAGGACCAGCCCCTGCATGCCCAGTTCCGTGTGCAAGGCCTCGCGCAGGGTATCGGCCTGAGCGCGCGTTTCGCTGGGCCCGACCCGCACCCGGTACACCGGGCCGCGCGGCGTCTCGAGGGTCTCGACAAAGGCATCGTAACCGTTGGCCTGCAAACGGTCGCTCAGGCCATCGGCGTTGCGGCGCACGCTGAAGCTGCCCATCTGCACCACAAACCCGGCCTGCGTGGGGACCTCGTCCTTGGCCGGCACCTGTGCCGGACGGGACGGCGGCGCCTCGGCCGGGCGAGTCGATGGACTGGGCGCCTGCGCCTTCGCCGGCGCCTCGGCGGCCGGCTCCGAGGGCGCCTCGGCCGGCTGGGTCGGCGCGGCCGCATCCGACTGGGGCTTGGCGGGCGCTTCGGCGGTGGCTTGCTTGCGCTCGGGCACCACCATCCAGCGCTGGCGCTCGCGCTCCTCCGCCTCGGAGAGCTGGATGATGCGCGCCGGACCGTCGTCCTGCGCCGCGCGGGGATCGGGCGCCTCCGTCTCCGGCCCACGCAGCACCATGGGCAGAAAGACGACGGCCAGCGCCAGTATGATCGTGGCGCCGATCAGCCGTTGTCGCAGTCTTTCGTCGTCCACTGCCGAACCCGTCCTCCCCCGGACAAAAACCTGGATGAAACCCCACTACCTTGCCCCAGCGCGGCGCCGCTTACCAGGGCATCGCACCCAAACGTGCCCTGCTCAGGCGCCGACGACCGCCCCGGAGACCGACTCCGCCACCGCGGCCACGGTATAGAACGAACCGAACACCACCACCCGCCCGCCCGGCGGCACCGCCGCGCGAGCGCCGCGGTGCGCGGCGACGACGTCCCCATAGCACGAGGCGTCGACGCCGGGGTGCAGGGCTTCCAATGCGCGCGTCAGCGCCTGCGCGTCGGCGCCGCGCTCCCCGCCCAGTGCGCCCAAGTGCCAGGTATCCACCAACGAGACCAAGGGCGCGAGGGTGGCACCGATATCCTTGTCGCCCAGCATCCCCACCACGGCGTGGGTGGGCCGGCGGCCCTGGGCGCGCAGCGCGGCGGCGAGCGCCCCCGCCGCGGCGGGATTATGCGCGACGTCCCACACCTCGATGACGTCGTCCTCGGTGGCGGGCAGGCACTCGAAACGCCCCGGCAGGCGCACGGTGGTCAGGCCGGTACGGATATCGGCCTGACTCAAGGGCAAACGCTCGCGCAGCGCGTCGAGCACCGTGACCACCGCGGCGGCATTCTGCAGCTGATGCGCACCGCGCAGGCTCGGCGCGGGCAGCGCGCTGCGCCGGCGCGGCGCGTCCCCCTCGCCGCCGCTCTCCCAGGTCCAGCCACCCGCATCGGGCGTGTAGCGGTAGTCAAGGCCCAGGCAGCGTAGCTCCGCCCCCACCGCATCGGCATGCGCCATCAGGCTGCGCGGCACGTCCGCCTCGCCGAACACCGCCGGGCGCCCGGCGCGGAAGATGCCCGCCTTCTCATAGGCAATCGCCTCGCGGTCCGCGCCCAGCCAGTCCATATGATCCAGGTCCACGCTGGCCACCAGCGCCGCGTCGGCATCGACCACGTTCACCGCGTCCAGCCGTCCCCCCATGCCGACCTCCAGGACCGCCACGTCCAGGTCCGCGCGGGCGAAGAGGTCCAGCGCGGCCAGCGTGCCGAACTCGAAGTAGCTCAGGGAGATGTCGCCGCGGGCCGCGTCAATGCGCGCGAAGGCCTCGCACAGCCCCGCGTCGCCCGCGGGCTCGTCGCCGATGCGCACGCGCTCGTTGTAACGCAGCAGGTGCGGCGAGGTGTAGGTGCCGACGCGGTAACCGCCCGCGCGCAGGATCGACGCCAGCATCGCCACGCACGAACCTTTGCCGTTGGTGCCGCCGACGCTGATCACGGTGCGGGCCGGGCCGCCCGGCGCCGCGGCTGCGAGGCGCGCGTAGACCTCCGCCACACGTGCCAGGCCGAGGTCGATGCTCTTGGGGTGCAGGGTCTCCTGCCAGGCGAGCCACGCCGCCAGCGACGTGAAGCGCATGGCTAGGCCGGCATCGAGACAGGGACGGCGGAACGGCCGATTCGTTTGACGCGTAGTTGCGGCATCCTGTCTCGCGGTCCTCTACGTCCGAAGGGGTCGCCCGGGCGGCCACCGCCCCCCGGACACGTCTAGCGAAGCGCTAGTTCAATCACAGCTTCCCGCGGCACACGGATGTGCCGCCGTGACGTTAGCCACGAAGCAAAGCGAAAACCACGCTTTTCGCTTTGCATGGTCTAAGCCGTCCAGCACGGATGGATTCAGACCTACCCGCGGCACACGGATGTGCCGCCGTGACGTTAGTCACGAAGCAAAGCGAAAACCACGCTTTTCGCTTTGCGTGGTCTAAGCCGTCCAGGATGGACGGATTTAGACCTTCAAACAGCGCCATCCAGGACGGATGGATTCAGACCTACCCGCGGCACACGGATGTGCCGCCGTGACGTTAGTCACGAAGCAAAGCGAAAACCACGCTTTTCGCTTTGCGTGGTCTAAGCCGTCCAGGATGGACGGATTTAGACCTTCAAACAGCGCCATCCAGGATGGATGGATTCAGACCTTCTTCAAGCAGCCGAGTGGTGGTTCAACATGCCCAGCACGCGCGCCAGCCGCTCGCGCATATCGCGCCGGTCCACGATCATGTCCACCGCGCCGTGTTCCAGCAGGAACTCGCTACGCTGGAAACCCTCGGGCAGAGTCTGGCGCACGGTCTGTTCGATCACGCGCGGGCCGGCGAAACCGATCAGCGCCTTGGGCTCGGCCACGTTCACGTCGCCCAGCATGGCGAGGCTGGCCGACACGCCGCCCATGGTCGGGTCGGTGAGCACCGAAACAAACGGCACGCCCGCGCGTGACAGCCGCGCCAACGCCGCGCTGGTCTTGGCCATCTGCATGAGCGAGAACAGCGCCTCCTGCATGCGCGCGCCGCCGCTCGCGGAGAAGCACACCAGCGGGATGCGCTGTTCCGCGGCCACGTTCACCGCGCGCACGAAGCGCTCGCCGACCACCGATCCCATGGAGCCGCCCATGAAGCGGAACTCGAACGCCGCGGCCACCAGCGGCGCGCCGTGCAGCGCGCCCTGCATGACCACCAAGGCGTCCTTCTCGCCGGTCGACTTCTGCGCCTGCACGAGGCGGTCCTTGTACTTCTTGCTGTCGCGGAACCGCAGCGCGTCGACCGGCGCGAGCTCGGCGCCGATCTCCACGCGCGGGTCCGGGTCGAGGAACTGGTCCAGCCGCTTGCGCGCGCCGACCCGCATGTGGTGCGTGCACTTGGGGCACACGTCCAGATTGCGCTCCAGCTCGGGGCGGTAGAGCACCGCGTTGCAGCCCGGGCACTGGGTCCATAGACCTTCCGGCACGTTCTTCTTGTTGCCGCCCTCGGTGCGGATCTTGGACGGCAGCAGTTTGGAAAACCAGTTCATCGGTGAACTCCCCTCAGCCACGGGCGTCATCCAGCGCGCGACGCATCTCGGCCAGCGCCGCGCCGAGCTCCCCCGGGATGCGCGCCGGCTCGTCAACCAGATCGGCCGCGCGGCGCACCAGCGCGCTGCCCACGATCACCGCGTCGGCCACGCCCGCGAAGGCCGCCGCGGAGGCGGCGTCGCGGATGCCGAAGCCGACCCCGACCGGCAGGTCGGTGTGGGC
This sequence comes from Ectothiorhodospiraceae bacterium 2226, assembly GCA_013348725.1. Taxonomy (NCBI): domain Bacteria; kingdom Pseudomonadati; phylum Pseudomonadota; class Gammaproteobacteria; order Chromatiales; family Ectothiorhodospiraceae; species Ectothiorhodospiraceae bacterium 2226. Next base: position 2,615,763 of record CP054689.1, on the reverse strand, counting down.
GCGTACGGTATCGATGCGCGCGCCGACCTCGGCGATGTCCGGCGCCGCGGCGCCCGTCACGCCCTTGATGGACACGTAATACAAAAAGCCGCTGCCCACCCCGGCCACCTGCGCGATGCGCGCGGGCGAGCTGTTGGGTGCGAGCAGGAAAATGGGATCGACGCCGTGGCTGCGCAAGGCGGCCACCAGCGGCGCGCCCTCCTCCGGCGGCAGGTCGACGGTAAGCACGCCGTCCACCCCGGCGGCGGCCGCCTGCGCCGCGAAGGCCTCGTAGCCCATCACCTCGATCGGGTTCAGGTAGCCCATCAGCACCACCGGCGTCTCGGCGTTCTGTGCGCGGAAGGTGCGCACCATGTCCAGCACGCCGCGCAGCGAGACCTTGTGCTTCAGGGCGCGCTCGCTGGCGCGCTGAATGACGGGACCGTCCGCCATGGGATCGGAGAACGGCACGCCGAGTTCGATGATGTCGGCCCCCGCCTCGACCAGGCTGTGCATCAGCGGCACCGTCACGTCGGGCTGCGGGTCGCCGGCGGTCACGAACGGGATCAGGCCGGTGCGCCCCTGGGCGCGCAGCGCGGCGAAGGTCTGGGCGATGCGCGCCTTGGCGGCCACGGCGGGCATGGCGTCCTGTGCGCTCACAGTTCGATCCCCTCTCGCTGGGCGATGGTGCCGATGTCCTTGTCGCCGCGCCCGGAGAGGTTGGCGATGATGATCTGCTCCGGGGTCAGGGTGGCGGCCAGCTTGGCGGCATAGGCCATCGCGTGGCTGGATTCGAGCGCCGGGATGATGCCCTCGGTGCGCGTGAGGGTGTGAAACGCCGCCACCGCCTCGTCGTCGCTGATGCCGACGTACTGGGCGCGCCCGCTGTCCTTCAGCCAGGCATGCTCGGGGCCGACGCCCGGATAATCCAGGCCCGCCGAGATCGAGTGGGTCTCCAGAATCTGGCCGTCCGCGTCCTCCATCAGATAGGTGCGGTTGCCGTGCAACACGCCCGGCCTACCGGCGCACAGCGGCGCGGCGTGGCGGCCGGTGTCCAGCCCGTCGCCCGCCGCCTCCACCCCGTACATCGCCACCTCGGCGTCGTCCAGGAAGGGATAGAACAGGCCGATGGCGTTGGAGCCGCCGCCCACGCAGGCGACCAGCGCATCGGGCAGGCGCCCGGCCTGTGCCTGGATCTGCTCGCGCGCCTCGCGTCCGATCACGGCCTGGAAGTCACGCACCATGGCCGGGTACGGGTGCGGGCCCGCCACCGTGCCGATGATGTAGAAGGTGTTGTCGATGTTGGTCACCCAGTCGCGCATCGCCTCGTTGAGCGCGTCCTTCAGGGTGCGCGAGCCGCTGGTCACCGGCACCACCTCGGCACCCAAGAGCTTCATGCGGTAGACGTTCGGCGCCTGGCGCTGGATGTCCTCGGCGCCCATGTAGATCACGCACTCGAGGCCGAGGCGCGCCGCCACCGTGGCGGTGGCCACGCCGTGCTGGCCCGCGCCGGTCTCGCCGATGATGCGCGTCTTGCCCATGCGCTTGGCGAGCAGCGCCTGACCGACGGTGTTGTTGATCTTGTGCGCGCCGGTGTGGTTCAAGTCTTCGCGTTTCAGGAAGATGCGCGCGCCGCCCAGCTCGCGGCTCCAGCGCTCGGCGAAGTACAGCGGCGAGGGCCGGCCCACGAAGTGCTGCAGGTCGTGGTCCAACTCGGCGATGAAATCGGGGTCCTGCAGGTAGCGCTCGTAGGCCGCGCGCAGCTCCTCCAACGGTCCCATGAGGGTTTCGGCCACGAAGCGGCCGCCATACGGCCCAAAGTGCCCGTTTGCGTCGGGCCAGCGCTGCGCGCCGGTGCCTTCAGCCTGTGCGGTCGCCAATGTTCACTTCCTCGATGAATTGGGCCATCTTCGCCGCGTCCTTGACGCCCTTCGCGGCCTCGACGCCACCGCTGACGTCCACCGCGTAGGGGCGCACCTGGCGCACGGCCTGGGCCACGTTGTCCGGGGTGAGGCCGCCGGCCAGAATCAGCGGCAGCTCCGCCTCGCGCGGCACCCGGCGCCAGTCGAACGCCGTGCCGGTACCGCCGGCCGTGGTGGCCGAATAGGTATCGAGCAACAGCCCCCGCGCGGCCGACCCTCGCGCATCCGAATAGCGGCGCGCCTCGGCGGCCACGTCTACGTCTTCGCGCATGCGCACCGCCTTGATGTACGGCACGCCGAAACTTGCGCAATACGCCGGCGCCTCGGCGCCGTGAAACTGCAGCAGGTCGATGCGCACGCCGTCGAGCACCTCGCGCACCCGTTCCGCCGAGGCGTCGACGAACAGGCCGACGACGCTCATCAGCGGAGGCAATACGCGAATCGCCGCGCGGGCCTGCTCGATGCTCACCGCGCGCGGACTCGGATCGAAAAACACCAAGCCGATCGCGTCGGCACCGAGGCGCGCCGCCGCCTGGGCGTCTTCCGCTCGGGTAATGCCGCAAATCTTGACGCGGGTGCGCATAACCTCGGCCAAATGAGCCAGATTACCAGAGCGGCGGCAGGGGCGAAAGTCCGGGCAGGGCGTACTCCTCGGGGTACTCCACCCCCGCGAGATAGAGCCCCTGCGCCGGCGCGGTCACACCCGCCTCGCGCCGGTCGCGCGCCTCCAGCACCGCCCTCGCCCACTCGACCGGCTGCTTGCCCATACCGATCGCCATCAACACCCCGGCGAGGTTGCGAACCATGTGGTGCAAAAAGGCATTGGCCTGCACATCCAGCACCACGGACGGCCCGTGACGCGCCACGTCCAGCGCCTCCAGCGTCCGATACGGCGACTTGGCCTGGCAGGCGCTGCAGCGGAACGAGGTGAAGTCGTGCGCGCCGAGCAGGGTCTGCGCCGCCTCGTGCATGCGCTCGGCATCCAGCGCCCGATACTCCCATGCGGCGCGCGTGTCCCACAGCGCGCTGCGCACCGGGCGGTTGTAGATCACATAGCGGTAACGCCGCCGGCGGGCGGAGAAACGGGCGTGGAAGCTCACCGGCACCTCGCGCGCCCAGGTCACACTGATGTTCCGCGGGAGATGGCTATTGGCGCCGAAGGTCCAGCCGCGCTCGCTGCGCCGCGCGTCGGTATCGAAATGCACCACCTGTGCGGCGGCGTGCACGCCGGCGTCCGTGCGGCCCGCCGCCACCACCGTGACCGGGGCATCGGCGACCTTGGACAGCGCGGCCTCCAGCGTCGCCTGCACGGTGCGCGGACCATCCTGCGTCTGCCAGCCGTGAAAGCCGGTGCCGTCGTATTCGATGCCGAGTGCGAGTCGCATGGCGCGCAGGATAAAGCAGCGCGCGTCAGGGGGCTAGCCACAGCACGGCGCCGAAGGCCGCCGCGAGCGCGGCGGGATACAGCCACTCGTGGGGGCGGGGGCGGTCGCTCGGCAGCTCCACGGTCTGGGGGGCCATCGCCTCGGCGCGCCGCACGACCTCCGCGAACACATCGGCGGCCACCCGCGCGCTGGCGGCGCGCGACAGCCCCTCGGCACGCAAAGCCTGCACCCGCTTCCCCACCAGGTCCTGCACCTCGCTCAAGGTCTCCAGCACCAGCACCACGCGCAGGGCGAGCCGATCGGGATCCAAGCCAAGCGGGCGCAACGGCGTACCCAGCCAACGCAGCGCGGCGATCAGCCCGGCGCGCGAGGTGTGCTGCAGCAGGTGGCTGATCGCCAGCACCATGAGCACCAGCACCGCGACGCGGCGGCCGCCCTCGGTCACGCCTTGCCAGGTGGGCAGCCAGCCCGCGACGTCCTGAAGTGGGAGCAGCGGCGTTCCCGGCGTGAACCAGCCATAGAGCACCAGGATCGAGAGCAGTAGCCACCGCAGCCGGCGCAGCATACGCCAAGCCGCGGCCAAGCCGCGGGCGAGGTCGGTGCGCAAATACAGCGCCGCAACGAGCGCCGCGGCCAGAAGCAGCGCCGCAGGATGAGCGCTGGCGACGAAAACGGAGAACACCAGGAAGGCAACGACGCGGATGGTGGGATGCATGATGGAGGGTGAGTCGGTACCGCAGCGGGTGCGGCGGTCCGGGCGGGGGCGCTACCGGCGCATACGCGCCGGCGCGCCCCGCTCAGGCGATGCGCTGCATGATCTCTTCGGCCTGGCGCTGCTGGCGCTCGTCGCCGTCATCGAGAACTTCCTGCAGGATCTCGCGCGCGCCGTCGGGATCGCCAAGGTCGATGTAGGCCTGCGCCAGATCGAGCTTGGTGCTGACCTCGTCCAGGGAGCGCGTGAGCTCGAAGCTATCGTCCGCCGCCTCGCCCTCGCCGGGCATGGCGCCCACGTCGGCCAGTTCGTCCTGCGCGTCCAGCGCCGGCGCCTGATCCTCGGCGTCGAAGGTCAGCCCCTCGAAGCTCTCGAACTCGGGCTCGGCCGCCGCCGGTTTCGCCTCGGCGAGGTCGGCTGTTTCGCTCGGCGCCTCGCCCGGCTCGCCGATGCCGCCCAAGCCCTCGAACTCCATCATGTGCCCGTCGTCATGCGCGGGCTCCGAGGCGGCCTCGGCAAGCCCCGCTCCCCCGAGGTCGCCAAACTCGCTCGGGTCGAAGTCCATGGTCGGCATGTCGGGTTCGACGGCGACCTCCTCCGGGGCATTCTGAGCCGCGCGTAGCGACTCGAGCTCGGCCGGGTCCAGGCTGCCCATAGCGAGCCCCTGGTCCAACCCGCCCGTTTCAGCCGATTCGGCCGGCGCGGCCGGTTCGGCATCGAGGCCGTCCATCCCGAGCCCCACGTCGAGACCGTCCGCCGCTGCGTCCAGAGCCTGATCCATCTCCGGCAGGGCATCCACCGTGTCCAGCCCGCCGAAGTCCATCTCCTCGTCCAACTCGGGCGCGGCCGCCTGCGGCGTCTGCGCCGGTTTGGGCGCGGCCTGTGCCTTAGCCGGCTTGGCGTCGGGCAGGTCCAGGTCGCCGAAGTCGAGGTCGGCGAATCCGGCGTCGCCGTCGCCCGCCTCGCTGCTGTCATCGAGCGAGCCGTCGAGCGCGAATTCATCGAAATCGAAGTCGGCCGTATCGAGACCGATATCGAGCACCTCGCCGGCGGCGGCCGACGCCGCCGTACCGCCCGCGGCCGCGCGCGCGCCGCCGCTCTGTTGGTGACCCGCGAACAGCCCTTCGTCGGGCATCAACTCGGCGCCCATACCGGCAATACGCGGCCAATTGGGGGCATCCGCCTCACCGTGGCGCGCGTAGTACTCCTGGGCCTGCGCGAGGAACGCCTCCGCGTTGCCGGCGGCGTGGTAGACCTCGAGCAGCTTGGCGCGTAGCGGCTCGCGTTCGGGCGCGGCCGTCAGGGCCTCGGTCAGCAATTCCTCGGCCTGCTCGTAGCGGCCGAAGTCCATATACACGCCGGCCTCGGTGACCGGATCGACCTCGCCGTCTTCGGCATGGATGTCGCCCATGCCGCTGACCGCGAAGTCGCTCAGGAAGGAGGTCTCTTCGGTGGTCGCACCGCCGGCGTGCGCCATGGCGCCCCGGCGGCCGCCGGGGCGAGGATGCTCTCCTGCGCGCCGCGGCGACGGCGGCGCATGGCCCACATCGCCCCGCCCAGCAGCAACAGCCCGGCGCCGCCGGCGGCGTACAAGGGATTGATCTCGACGATCTCGTACCACGCGGGCGGCGGTACGGGTTCGGGCGCCCGCGCGCTCGCGGGACGCTCGGCCGGGGTGGCGACAGGCGCAGTCTGTTCGGACTGCGCGGCCTGCTCCGCCGGGGCGCTCTGCTCGCCAGGGGAGGTCTCGTCAGCCTGCGCCGGCTCGGCCGGCTGACCGGCCTGGGCATTCAGCTGGGCCGCAAGCTGCGCCTGCAGCCGCGCCATGTCCTGATCCTCCAGCGACAGCAGCCGATGGACGGTCTCCACCTGGTCGGCGAGTTCTTCGAGGCGGGCGCTAAGCTCCTCATTACGCCGCCGCTCCGCCTCGGCCGTCTCGCGCGCGAGGCTCAACTCACGCCGCAAGGCGACCAGTTCGGCCTCGGCATCGGCACTGTGCGCCTCGGCACTGGTGGCACCACCCGCGCGGCGAGCCTCCTCGTCGGTGTCGGGCGCGACCAGGCGCAACACGCCGGAACTGGGCTGCGGTTCGGCCGCTTGGCGCGTAGCCTCGCGCCAGGTGGCGGTCTGCTCGCGGAACTCGGCCACCGCTTCGCGGTGGGACACGGCGGCAATGGTTTCCATGTCCGCAATGCGCAACGTGTAGCCCGCCCGCAGGCGGTTGACGTTGGCGTCGTCGAAGGCCTCGGGATTCTCGCGCTGCAGCGCGATCATCATCTGATAGACGGATACCGAATCGTCCGGACGCAACTCCTCGGCGATCTTCCACAGCGTGTCGCGCGACTTGGTGGGGCCGTACTCCAGGGCGCCGGTGGCGGCGCGCACCGGGCGCTCGACCGGGGCGGCGGCGGATGCGCGCGGCGCGCGCGCCGGCGCGCTCTCGCGCTGCACCAACTGCGGGGCACTGGTGGCCGGCGTGTCCATGGGCGGGGCATCGCCCGCGATGAAGGTCGGCGGGTCGAGCAGCACGGTGTACTCGCGCAGCATGCGCCCGCTGCTCCAGTTGGCCTCGACCAGGAAATTCAGAAAGGGCTCACGGATGGGACGCGGCGTGGTGACGCGGATGTAAGGCGTGCTCTCACGAAAGGTCAGTTCAAAGTCGAGCTGGGAGAGCAGGCCGACGCGCGTTACCCCGGCGCGCTGGAAGTCGGCACCGCTGGCGAGCGCCACCCGTAGCTCGTCCAACTCCCCGGGTCTGACCGAGACCAGCTGAATCTCCGCAAGCAGTGGTTCATCGAGTGCGGATCGCACCTCGATCGCACCCAGTCCCAGCGCATGCGCCTGGGGCGCCAGCAGGAGTGAAATGGCGGCGGCCAACGGAACGAGTCTTCGCGACATCTTGATCCCCCTAGGACCCGATCGGGACGGGCCTAGAAACTTTTCTTTTTGTAACAGTGTGTTACGCGAGACATATCCCGCCGATTTGCGAAATATGCGCTAACTACAGGTAGTCTTTTACCAGAATTTCCGCGATCTGAACACTATTGAGCGCGGCGCCCTTGCGGACGTTATCGGCCACCACCCACAGGTTTAAACCCCGTGGGTGCGAGATATCCTCGCGAATGCGGCCCACGAACACCGGGTCCTCGCCGGCCGCCTCGGTGACGGCGGTCGGATAGCCGCCCGGGCCGTGCGCATCCATCACCACCACGCCGGGTGCCTTCTCCAGCAGCGCGCGCGCCTGCTCGGCGGTGATCTTCTCGCGCGTCTCGATGTGGATCGCCTCGGAGTGGCCGTAGAACACCGGCACGCGCACGGCGGTGGGGTTCACCTGGATGGACTCATCCTCGAAGATCTTGCGCGTCTCCCACACCATCTTCATCTCTTCCTTGGTGTACCCGTTGTCCTGGAACACGTCGATGTGCGGCAGCGCATTGAAGGCGATCTGCTTGGGGTAGACCTCGGGGCGGATCGGCTTGCCGTTCAGCAGGTTCGCGGTCTGGCCGGCCAGCTCTTCGATGGCCTCCTTGCCCGTGCCGGACACGGCTTGGTAGGTGGCGACGTTGATGCGCTCGATGCCCACCGCGTCGTGCAGGGGCTTGAGCGCGACCAGCATCTGGATGGTGGAACAGTTCGGATTGGCGATGATGCCGCGGCTCGTGTAGCCGGCGATGGCGTGCGGGTTCACCTCGGGCACTACCAGCGGCACGTCCTCGTCCAGGCGGAAGTGCGACGTGTTGTCCACCACCACGCAGCCGGCGGCGGCGGCCTTCGGCGCGAAGGCCTCCGACACGCTGCCGCCCGCGGAGAACAGGCCGATCTGGACCTGGCTGAAGTCGAACTCGGCCAGATCCTGCACGCGTATGTGCTTGCCGTTGAACTCGACGGTGGACCCGGCCGAGCGGGCACTGGCAAGCGGATACAGCTTGCGCACCGGGAATTTGCGCTGCTGCAGAATCGAGATCATGGTCTCGCCGACCGCGCCGGTTGCGCCCACGACCGCTACGTCAAAGCTCTTGCTCATTGCCCGTCCTCCAGAGTCCGCGCGGGACTCACCGTACTGCCGGCGCCGCGGCGCCGGTCCCCGAATCCCGTTGCCTCAGCCCCGCAACGCCTTTACGACTGCATCGCCCATTTCGGCGGTGCCGACGCGGGTGGTGCCTTCGGTGTGGATGTCGGGCGTGCGCAGCCCCTGATCCAACACCTTCACCACCGCGCCCTCGATGCGCTCGGCGTTGGCCGCATCGTCGAACGAATAGCGCAACATCATCGCAACCGACAGAATGGTCGCCAGCGGGTTGGCCACGCCCTGCCCCGCAATGTCCGGCGCCGAGCCGTGGATCGGCTCGTACATGCCCTGACCGCGTTCGTTCAGCGAGGCCGAGGGCAGCATGCCGATCGAGCCCGTGAGCATCGCCGCGCAGTCGGACAGGATGTCGCCGAACATGTTGTCGGTCAGCATCACGTCGAACTGCTTGGGCGCGCGTACCAGCTGCATCGCCGCGTTGTCCACGTACATGTGGCTGAGCTCGACGTCCGGGTAGTCGCGTCCCACCCGGGTCACCACCTCGCGCCACAGCTCGGTGCACTCCAGCACGTTGGCCTTGTCGATCGAGCACACGCGCTTGTCGCGCTTGCGCGCGATGTCGAAGGCCACACGCGCGATGCGCTCGATCTCCGACTCGCTGTACACCAGCGTGTTGTAGCCCTCGCGCTGGCCGTCCTCGCGGGTGCGGATGCCGCGCGGCTGGCCGAAGTAGATACCGCCGGTCAACTCGCGCACGATCATCAGGTCCAGCCCAGACACCACGTCGGCGCGCAACGTGGAGGCCGAGGCGAGCTGCGGAAACAACAGCGCCGGGCGCAGGTTGCCGAACAGCCCCAACCCCGCGCGCAGGCCGAGCAGCCCCTTCTCGGGGCGCACGCTGATGTCCAGCGACTCCCACTTGTAGCCGCCCACCGCACCGAGCAGGACCGCGTCGGCCGCCTTGGCGAGCGCCAGCGTCTGCTCGGGCAGCGGATGCCCGCCCGCGTCGTAGGCCGCGCCGCCCACCAGGGCGTGCTCCATCTCGACGTCCAGCCCCTCGGCGCGCAGCGCCTCCAGGACCTTCACGGCCTCCGCCACGATCTCGACGCCGATACCGTCGCCGGGCAATACCAGGATCTTCTTCGTCATTGCACTCTAATCCAATTCAAATGGCGGAAATTCGACCCGCGTCACAACTGCCCACGCCCACCGACCGCGCCGCACCCCACCGCAGCACACGGATGTGCTGCCGTTGTCGGCGCACCGCGCCGACAACGAAGCGCGGCGAAAACCACGCTTTTCGCCGCGCGCCGCTGAGCCGCCCATGGAGGGGCGGTCTCAGCGTTCAAACAACCACGGTGCTTCATCGCGCCGGCGCGCCTCGTAGGCGCGAATGTCGTCCACGTGCTGCAGGGTCAGGCCGATGTCGTCCAGCCCGTTGATCAGGCAGTGCTTGCGAAAGGCATCCACCTCGAAGCCGTAACGCTCGCCGTCGGGCGTGATCACCGCCTGCGCGGGCAGGTCCACGGTGAGGGTGTAGCCCTCCTGCGCCGCCACGCGCTGGAACAGCGCGTCGACCTGCGCCTCGTCCAGCACCACGGGCAGGATGCCGTTCTTGAAGCAGTTGTTGAAAAAGATGTCGGCGTAGCTCGGCGCGATGATGGCGCGAAAGCCGTAGTCGAGCAGCGCCCAGGGGGCGTGTTCGCGCGAGGAGCCGCAGCCGAAGTTCTTGCGCGCGAGCAGGATCTGCGCGCCCGCGTAGCGCGGCTGGTTGAGCACGAAGTCGGGGTTCGGCCGGCGCGTCGCCGGGTCCTGGCCCGGCTCGCCCGGGTCGAGGTAGCGCCACTCGTCGAACAGGTTCGGGCCGAAGCCGGTACGCTTGATGGACTTCAGAAACTGCTTGGGGATGATGGCGTCGGTGTCCACGTTGGCGCGGTCGAGCGGCGCCACGATGCCGGTCAGGGTGGTGAACTTATCCATAGTGGTACGTACTCACGCGAGCTCGCGCACGTCGACGAAGTGGCCGGCCACGGCGGCCGCCGCGGCCATCGCGGGGCTCACGAGGTGGGTGCGCCCGCCCTGCCCCTGACGGCCTTCGAAGTTGCGGTTGGAGGTGGAGGCGCAGCGCTCGCCCGGCTCCAGCCGGTCGGCGTTCATGGCCAGGCACATGGAGCAGCCCGGCTCGCGCCACTCGAAGCCGGCCGCGCGGAAGATCTCATCCAGCCCCTCGGCCTCGGCCTGCTGCTTCACCAGACCCGAACCCGGCACCACCATGGCGAGCTTCACGTTGTCCGCCACGCGCTTGCCGCGCACCACGTCGGCCGCGGCGCGCAGGTCCTCGATGCGCGAGTTGGTGCACGAGCCGATGAAGACCTTGTCGACGTCGATCTCGTTGATCGGGGTGTTGGCGGCGAGACCCATGTAACGCAGCGCCGCCTCCATGCCGGCACGGCGCACCGGGTCGGCCTCGGCGGCGGGGTCGGGCACGCGCGCGTCCACCGGCACCACCATCTCGGGCGAGGTGCCCCAGGTTACCTGCGGGCGGATGCTCGCCGCGTCGATGCGCACCACGCGGTCGAAGTGCGCGTCGGGGTCGCTGTGCAGCCCGCGCCAGGCGGCGACGGCGCGCTCCCACAACTCGCCCTCAGGGGCGTAAGGGCGGCCGCGCAGATACTCGATGGTGGTGTCGTCCACCGCCACCATGCCGGCGCGCGCGCCGGCCTCGATGGTCATGTTGCACACCGTCATGCGCCCTTCCATGGACAGGGCCTGGATCGCCTCGCCCGCGAACTCGATGGCATAGCCGGTGCCGCCGGCAGTGCCGATCTCACCGATGATAGCGAGCACGATGTCCTTGGCGGTCACGCCGGGGCCAACGTGGCCATCCACCGAGACCAGCATGTTCTTGGACTTCTTCTGGATCAGGCACTGGGTGGCCAGCACGTGCTCGACCTCGGAGGTGCCGATGCCGTGCGCCAGCGCCGCGAAGGCGCCGTGCGTGGAGGTGTGCGAGTCGCCGCATACCACGGTCATGCCGGGCAGCGTGGCGCCCTCCTCCGGCCCCACCACGTGCACGATGCCCTGGCGCGGATCGGCCATGGCGAATTCGGTGATGCCGAACTCGGCACAGTTTTGGTCCAGCGTCTCGACCTGCAGGCGCGAGATGGGATCGGCGATGCCGGCGCTGCGGTCGGTGGTGGGCACGTTGTGGTCGGGCGTCGCCAGCACGGTGTCCACGCGCCAGGGCTTACGCCCGGCCAGGCGCAGGCCCTCGAAGGCCTGCGGCGAGGTCACCTCGTGCACTAGGTGCCGGTCGATATAAAGGAGTGCCGTGCCGTCGGCGTCCTCGCGCACGACGTGGGCGTCCCAGAGTTTGTCGTAAAGGGTCTTTCCGCTCATGGCCAACCGCAGGTGATGTGCCGGCCAAGGGGGCCGGCAAAGCAAACGACGATGTTACAAGTTCCGGGCGGGGCAAGTCCACGCCAAGCGGCGCCGCGTCAGGCTTTTGCGGGCGCCGTCTCGGCGTCCTCGCGCCCCACGTAGCGCCATGCCAGGCCGAACGCGAGCGCCGCCAGCCCCGCGCCGATGAAAAAGGTGGTGGTCGCGCCCAGGCCATCCCAGGCGTAGCCGCTGTACAGCCCGCCCAACGCGCCGCCGGCGCCGAAGCTCAGGCTGCTGTACAGCGCCTGCCCGCGCCCCTGATGGCGCCCGACGAAGTAGCGGTGAATGAAGGCGATGGCCACCGCGTGATAGATGCCGAAGCTCGCGGCATGCAACAGCTGCGCGCCCAGCAGCAGCGTGAAGGCGTGCGGGAACTGGCCGATCACCACCCAGCGCAGCGCCGCCAGCGCGAGCGCCGCGAGCAGCAGACGGCGCAGCCCGAAGCGGTGCACCAGGCGGTACAGCATCAGGAACACCACCACCTCGGCCAGCACGCCCAGCCCCCACAGGTAGCCGATCAGGCTGCGGGCGTAGCCGTAGTCCTCCAAGTAAATGGAATAGAAGGTGTAATACGGCCCGTGGCTGGCCTGCATCAGAAAGCATACCCCCAGCAGCCCCAGCACCTCGGGTCGCTGCAGCACGTGCTTGAGCGGGCTTTGGCGCAGCGGCAGATGGCGCGAGGCGTGCTCGGGCACCACCAGGCTCGCGAACCAGATGCCGGCGAACAGCACCAGCAGCGCGATGGGCAGGATGCCCGTGCCGTGACGATCGAGGATCGGCCCCAGCACCGCCACCACCAGGATGAAGCCGATCGAGCCCCACACCCGCACCGCGCTGTAGCGGTGGGTCTGGGTACCGAGGTGGTTGAGCGTGGTGGCCTCGAACTGCGGCAGCGAGGCATTCCAGAAGAAGCTGAAGCTCAGCATCACCAGCGCCATCCACCAGAAGGTCTGGCCGAAGAACACGCCGCCGAAGGTGAGCAGCCCGAGCAGGGAGGCCACGCGCACGATGGTCATGCGCCGCCCGGTGTGGTCGGCGATCCAGCCCCACACGTTGGGCGACACGATCTTGGTGGCCATGATCAGCGCCATGAGCTGCCCGATCTCCAGCGGCGTGAAGCCGATGGACTTCAGGTACAGCCCCCAATACGGCACCAGCGCGCCGATGGAGCCGAAGTAAAAGAAGTAGAAGCTGGAGAGACGCCAGTAGGGCATGCGCGGACCCGGCGCCTAGGCGGCGTCGGGACCGGCGGGAATGACGGGCGTCTCGGAGCGGACGTCGAGGTTCTGCGCGCGGTGGCGCAGGTAGTGGTCCATCAGCACGATGGCCAACATGGCCTCGGCGATGGGCGTGGCGCGGATGCCGACGCAGGGGTCGTGGCGGCCCTTGGTCACCACCTCCACCGGCTCGCCCTGGCGGTTCACGCTGCGCCCCGGCAGGCGGATGCTGGAGGTGGGCTTGAGCGCGATGCTGGCGAGGATGTCCTGCCCGCTGGAGATGCCGCCCAGCACGCCGCCGGCGTTGTTGGACAGGAACCCCGCGGGGGTAATCTCGTCGCGGTGCTCGGTGCCCTTTTGCTCCACGCAGGCGAAGCCGGCACCGATCTCCACGCCCTTCACCGCGTTGATGGACATCAGCGCGTGCGCGATGTCGGCGTCGAGGCGGTCGTAGATCGGCTCGCCCAGGCCCGGCGGCACGCCGGCGGCCACCACGTTCACGCGCGCGCCGATCGAGTCACCCGACTTGCGCAGCGCGTCCATGTAGTCCTCCAGCGCCGGCACCAGGGCCGCGTCGGGGCAGAAGAAGGGATTCTGTTCGACCTCGGACCAATCGAACGCGGCGGGGCGCAGCGGGCCAAGCTGGGCCAGATAGCCGCGGATGGTGATACCGGCCCGCTCGCCGAGGTACTTCTTGGCGATGGCGCCGGCCGCCACGCGCATCGCGGTCTCGCGCGCCGAGGAGCGCCCGCCGCCGCGGTAGTCGCGCAGGCCGTACTTCTGTTGATAGGTGTAGTCCGCATGGCCCGGCCGGAAGCGGTCCATGATCTCCGAGTAATCCTTGGAGCGCTGATCGGTGTTGTGGATGATCAGCGCGATGGGCGCGCCCGTGGTGCGCCCTTCGAACACGCCGGAAAGGATTTGTACCTCGTCGGCCTCGCGCCGCTGCGTGGTGTGGCGCGACTTGCCGGGGCGGCGACGGTCGAGGTCGCCCTGCAGGTCGGCCTCGCTGAGCGCAAGCCCCGGCGGACAGCCGTCCACGATGCAACCGATGGCCGGACCGTGGCTCTCGCCAAAGCCCGTGACCGTGAACAGACGTCCTATGCTATTTCCTGACATGGGTGGTATTGTACCGGCATCGGGACGCCAAGTCCCATAGCCAAGGCACCGTCAAGAGTGCCTGGCACGAGGCCGGCAAATGCCAGACAACACGAACGTCGAAAAGGCGCACTGGGGGTTGATCCTCGGCTTCGCCGTCATGCTGCTGTTGATGCTCGCGCTCAGCGCGAGTGCGCTGCGTTCCAACAGCACGCTCCAGCAAAGTGTGGAGCAGGTCGTCGACCAACAACGGGTCAAGACCGCGCTCGTCACCGCCATGCGCGACGCCGCGCGCGAACGCACCGTCCTGCTGACCACCATGTTGCTCACCGACGACCCGTTCGCGCGCGAGGAGGCATGGCTGGCGTTCGACGCCGAAGGCGCGCGCTTTCTGGAGGCGCGCGAGACGCTGCGCACCATGCGGTTGTCGGCCACCGAGCATGCAATCCTGGAAGCGCAGGCCGGGCGCATGCTGGCGAGCGGCAGCGTGCACCGGCGCATCGGCGAGTTGATCCTGGCCGGCGACAGCGTGCAGGCGCGCCACCTGTTGCTTGACGAGGCGGTTCCGCTCCAGGCCTACATGTTCGACAACCTCAACGAGTTGGCGGTCCTGCAGGAGCAAGAGGCATCGCGCGCCGCCACCGAGGCGGAGGCCGCCTACCGGCGCGCGCGCAACGTGACCATCGCGCTGGGCTCCGGCGCCCTGCTGCTCGGCGCGCTCATCGGTGGCATGGTGATCCGCCGCAGCCGCCGCGCGGAGCTGCGCCTGTTCCGCGAAAAGGAACGCGCCCAAGTCACGCTGCAGACGTTGACCGAGGGCGTCATCACGACGGACGACCACGGCCGCGTGACCTACCTGAACAGCGCCGCCGAGGCCCTCACCGGGCGCAGTGCGCAGACCGCGCGCGGCCAGTCCCTGGGGAACGTGTTCGTGCTCGCCGAGGCGGGCCCCCGCACCGAACTCGTGCAGCGGGTGGTGCACGCCGCCACACCTCATTCCGACAACCGCGCGCTCCTGCGCCAAGCGAACGGCACGACGCTGGCCATCGAATACACCGCCTCCCCGCTGCGCGATCGCAACCATCGCGTGCTCGGCATGGTGCTGGTGCTGCGCAACGTCACCGAGGTGCGCTCGCTCACCGAGCAGCTCAGCTATCAGGCCAGCCACGACACGCTCACCCAGCTGTTCAACCGTCGCGAGTTCGAGCGGCGCCTGCAGCTCGCGCTCGACAGCGCGCGCACCGAGGGGCGCGTCCACGCGGTGTGTTATCTCGATCTCGACCAGTTCAAGGTGGTGAACGACACCTGCGGCCATGTGGCCGGAGACGAACTGCTCAAGCAACTCGCGGTGGCGCTCGCGCTGCAGGTGAAGAGTCGCGATGTGCTAGCCCGCCTGGGCGGCGACGAGTTCGGGGTGTTGCTCGAGGAGTGTTCACCGGAGCGCGCGCTGGAAGTCAGCCAAGCCATGCAGCGTGCGGTGACGGACTTCCGCTTCGTGTGGGAGCAGCGCGTATTCCAGATCGGCGTCAGCATCGGTGTGGTCAGCGTGGCCGCCGATTCGGGCAGCCTCACCGACGTCCTCAAAGCGGCCGATTCGGCCTGTTACGTCGCCAAGGAGAAGGGACGCAACCGTATCCACGTCTACCAGGTCGACGACACCGCCCTGGCCCGTCGTCGTGGCGAGATGGAATGGTTGCAACGCATCAACGAGGCACTGCGCGAGGACCGCTTCTGTCTGTACGCGCAGGACATCATGCCGCTGTCGGCGCGGGACGACCTGCCCCCGCACCGCGAGGTACTGGTGCGCATGATCGACGATCAGGGGGAGCCGGTGCCGCCCCAGGATTTCGTGCCCGCCGCCGAGCGCTACAACCTCATGCCCGCCATCGACCGCTGGGTCATCCAGAACGCACTGGACCTCATCGCCCAGATCGAGGCGCCCAAGGGCGGGGCGTTTGCGATCAACCTCTCGGGTCAGTCGCTGTGTGACGACGGCCTGCAGGAGTTCATTATCCACGCCTTCCTCAGCAGCGGCGTGGAACCGCACCGCGTGTGCTTCGAGATCACCGAGACCGCGGCCATCACCAACCTCTCGCGCGCCGCGCAGCTGATCCGTACCCTGCGCGGCATGGGCTGCCAGTTCGCGCTGGACGACTTCGGCTGCGGCCTGAGCTCGTTCACCTACCTCAAGAACCTGCCGGTCGATTACCTGAAGATCGACGGCACTTTCGTACGCAATATGGCGAACGACCCGATGGACCGCGTGCTGGTGGAGTACATCAACGAGATCGGCCATGTCCTCGGCTTCAAAACCATCGCCGAATACGTCGACGACGACGCCATCCTGATCCTGCTCAAGCACATGGGCGTCGACTACGCCCAGGGCTACGGCATCGCCCGCCCCGCCCCTCTCACCCCCGCCTGCGCCAAGCGCGCCGCCGCCACCCGCGAGCGCGAAGCTCCGCCGACGCGCACCAGCCGCCGCCTCGGCTAGCTACATTCCCATCCCCCCGCACCGCCTGATTCCGGCCGCCCGCGCCAGCGCGCTCACCGTCAACTCGCCGCTCAGCGCGGCAGCCACCAACTTCAACTTTTGGTCCATGGGACAAGTTCTTATCCACGGCATCGGCAGGTCCTCCTGCCGATGCGTTGTACCTGTTACCCATGTGCCCGGTCCACGGTGTTACCTATGTAGCCGGTTTGCACACACCCCTCGCCCTCCCCCGCACGCGGGGGAGGGCATGAAGGCGGCGCGGAGGGCTAGTCCAGCGGCACGCCGAGGCGGCGGGCGACTTCTTCGTAGCCTTCCACCACGCCGCCGAGGCCTTGGCGGAAGCGGTCTTTGTCGAGCTTGTTGCGGGTCTTTGCGTCCCACAGGCGGCAGCCGTCGGGGCTGAACTCGTCGCCCAGTACCAGCTCGCCGTGGAAGCGGCCGAACTCGAGTTTGAAGTCGACCAGCAGCAGGCCGGCGTCGGCGAACAGCGGCTTCAGCACGTCGTTCACGGCGAAGCTGAGTTCGCTCATGCGCGCGACCTCGTTAGGCTCTGCCCAGCCGAAGGCGCGGATGTGGTACTCGTTGATCATGGGGTCGTGCAGCGCGTCGTTCTTCAGGAAGAACTCGAGCGTGGGCGGGCTGAGTTCGGCGCCCTCGGTGACGCCCAGGCGCTTGACCAGGCTGCCGGCGGCGAGGTTGCGGATCACGCACTCGACCGGAATCATCTCCAGGCGCTTGACCAGCGACTCGTCGTCCGAGAGCAGGCGGTCGAAGTGGGTGGGGATGCCGGCCTGCTCGAGCTTCTGCATGATGAAGGCGTTGAACTTGTTGTTCACCTGCCCCTTGCGCGCGAGCTGCTCCACCTTCTGACCGTCGAATGCCGAGGTGTCGTCTCGGAACTGGACGATCAATCGATCCGGTTCGTCGCTGGGATAGAGCGACTTGGCCTTACCGGAGTACAGCGGAGACTGCTTGCTCATGCTCACCTCGTGAACGTGCTTACCGTAACCGGCGCCGCGCGGGCGCCGGGCCTCTTACATTATCGCCCGCCAGCCGAAACCCGCGTCCTGCTCGGCCAGCGTGATCCAATCCTCGGTGCAATCCAGCGCCTCGGCGAGCGCCGCGCGGGCGAGCGCGGGCACGTTGTTCTTCTCGCTGAGGTGGGCGCCGACCAGGTGCTGCAAACGCGAGTGGTCCATGGCGCACAGGATGGCCGCGGCCTGCACGTTGCTCAGATGGCCGAAGCGCCCGCCGACCCGGCGCTTGAGCGCGGGCGGATACGGCCCTTCGGCGAGCATGTGCTCGTCGTAGTTGCACTCGAGCACCAGGGCGTCCACGGCGTCTAGCTGGCGCACGATGTGCGGGGTGCCGCTGCCGGTGTCGGTGAGCAGCCCGAGGCGGTGCGCGCCGTCGTGGAATACGAACTGGGCGGGCTCGCGCGCGTCGTGCGGGACGGGGAAGGGATCGACCGCCACGTCATCGACGGCGAAGGGTTCGTGGCAGTTGAAGACCTTGACGCTCGGCAGGGTCTCGTTGAGACGCCGCGCGGTGCCGAGGGTCATCCACACGGGGATGCGGTACTTGCGCGCCAGTGGACCCACGCCGCTGGCGTGGTCGCTGTGTTCGTGGGTGACGAGGATGCCGCTCAGAGAGTCCGGCGCGATGCCGGCGCGCTCGAGGCGGCGCTTGACCTCGCGCAGGGTGAAGCCGCAGTCGACCAGCAGGCGGGTGCGCCCGTGCTCGACCAGCAGCCCGTTGCCCCGGCTACCGCTGCCCAGTGAGCAGAAGCGCACGGGCTAGCCGAGGCGTTCGGCCAGGGCGTCCAGCAGGGGTTGGGTGCCCTCGCCGTCCAGCGCGCGAACCTGGACGCGCGTCTCCCCGCCCTGTTCCTGCAATTCCACATGGTAGCGCTGGGCGGGCGCGGTCGCGCCGCGCGCGCGAGGTGTCTGCACGCTGACTTCGTACACGCCGGCCTGCGCATCGCGGCGCTGGAACTCGGCGCCGAGGCGATCGAGCGCCAGCCCCACCTGGCGCCACGCGCGCTCGCGCGGTGCCGCCAGGCGCAGGGCCTGTGCCTCGCTCGCGGCGACGGTGCCGGTCTCGCCATAGCGCGCCGCGCTTTGCTCCGGCAGGCCGAGGAAGCGCAGCAGGCGCTGCAGCATTTCGGCCTCGAGTTCGGGATCGGACGGCCGCCACTGCCAGAAGGTGGTCACCTGCGTGCCGACCCCTTCGAAGCCTTCCTCGCGCAGCCCGCGATGCGTGAGGGTCAGCTCGCTGGTGCCCTGGGTGCGGCCGGCCTCCACGCGCACGCGGTACTTGTCGCGGATGTCGGCGCTGTACATGCGGCCCAGCAGGCCGCGCGGCAGCCCGGCGCGGTTCTCGCGCCAGTCGGTTTCCAGCACGCCGATCTCGGGCTCGTGCACCACGATGTCGAAGCCCTCGTTCTCCCAGAACGCGACCAGGCGCGGCCACAACGCCTCGGGCGGCGCGTCGATCTCCAGCCAGCGGAGCGCGCCGTCGCGCTGCAGGCGCACGTTTGCCTGCAAGGACTCGCCCGCGCCGGCGCGGGTGGCGCCCACGCGCACGCCTTCGGGCAGGGTCAGCGCACCGTCACCGCGCGGCTGCGTCATCTCGGGCGGCACCTCCAGCGGCGGGCTGCTGCGCGTGTCGAGATAAACGGCCTTTTGGCCGGTGGAACAGGCCACGAGCGGCAGCAGGACGGCCAGCACCGTCGCGGCGCGTAGTACGGGGGTCATCACGGACATCAACTCCTCTGCAACGCAACGCCGGCGTCGCGCAGGGCGGTTCGCACGGTGTCGTGGAAGCGCTCGGACAGCGGGGTCAGCGGCAGGCGCAGCCCGGGCGGGATGAGTCCCATCTCGTGCAGCGCCCACTTCACGGGGATCGGATTGGCTTCGACGAACAGATTCTTGTGCAGCGTCTCGAGCGGTGCGTTGAGGCGCTCGGCCTCGGCGCGGTCGCCCTTGATGGCCGCGGCGCACATCTCGTGCATGGCCCGCGGGGCGACGTTGGCGGTCACCGAAATGTCGCCCTTGGCGCCGAGCAGCATCAGCTCCATGGCGGTGGCGTCGTCGCCGCTGTAGAGATCGAGGCGCTCGCCGCACAGCTCGAGGATGCGCCGGCCGCGCTCGAGGTCGCCGGTGGCCTCTTTGATGCCGACGATGTTGGACACCGGCGCGAGGCGCGCCACCGTCTCGGGCAGCATGTCGCAGGCGGTGCGTCCGGGCACGTTGTACAGAATCTGCGGGACCGGCACCGCCTCGGCGATGGCATGGAAGTGCTGGTACAAACCCTCTTGCGTGGGTTTGTTGTAATACGGCGTGACCAACAGGCAGGCGTCGGCGCCGGCGTCCATCGCGCAGCGGGTCAGGCGGATGGCCTCGGCGGTAGCGTTGGCGCCGGTGCCGGCGATCACCGGCACACGGCCCGCGGCCTTCTCGACCACGAAGCGGATTACTTTGCAGTGCTCGGCCTCGTCCAGCGTGGCCGACTCGCCGGTGGTGCCCACCGCGACGATGGCGTCGGTACCGTTGTCGACGTGGAAGGACACCAACTGCTCCAGGGCGGCCCAGTCCAGGGCACCGTCCGTGTGCATCGGGGTAACCAGGGCCACCATGCTGCCGTGGAACATGCCAGTACTCTCTCCCGCGGGGTAGGTATGCGCGTCGCGCCGGAGGCGCCAGGCACGGCGTCTCCAAGCGGTGCATGGTACTGTCCGCGCGCGGCCTTTTACAAGGTTGACGCCCCGCGCCTGCGGCCACACATCGCCAGCCGCCCGCACCCAAACCCGGCTTATGGGAGCATCATCATGTTAAAACGCGCCCGCCGGCGGGCGGGGGTATGCTCAGACTAGGCGGAAATAGGAGCTAAGGCCATGAGCGAGCAAGCCGACGAGGTGCGGGAGATCCGCATCAACCCCATCGTGCCCAGCGAGTCGGTGCTGGTTGCCACCGCCCGCGGCATGCGTCCGCGCGAGAAGGAGGCCCCGGCCCCGCGCGACACCCGCCAGCACGTCGACCGCTGCCCGTTCTGCCGCGGCAACGAAGAGCGCACACCACCGCAGATTGCCGCCTACCCCGCCGAGGGGCCGTGGGCGGTGCGCATCGTCGAGAACCTGCACCCGGTGCTCGGGCGCACCAGCCAGGGCGCCGGCCTGCTGCTCGGGCTGCAGCAGATCATCGACGGCTACGGCCAGCACGAGGTGATCGTCGACCACCACCAGCACGGCATCGCGCTGCACGAAATGAGCGTGGAACATCTGGCCCTGCTGCTCGGCGCCTATCGCGACCGCATGCGCATCCTGTACGAGGGCGACCCGCGCCTCAAGTATGTGCTGGTGTTCAAGAACTTCGGGCCCGCCGCCGGCGCCAGCATGGCGCACACCCACAGCCAGGTGATCGCCACGCCGGTGGTGCCGCAGAACGTGCATAGCGAACTGGAGGCGGCCCACCGCCACCACCAAAACCACCACCAGTGCATCTTCTGCACCCTGATCGACGAGGCGCTCACCTTCGAGGCGACGGTGTACGACCGCGTGTCCGGCGGCATCCGCCGGCGCATCAGCGCCGGGCAGTACGTGGTGGAGCGCGGCGAGGAGTTCATCGCCATCAAGCCCTTCGCCAGCCGCTTCGAGTGGGAGGTCCATATCCTGCCGCTCGCCCACCAGGCCGACTACACCACCGTGGCCGACCACTCGCTGGAGGACCTCGCCCGCGTGCTGCAGCGCACCATGGCGCGCCTGGACGCCGTGCTCGGCGGCGCGCAGTACAACTACTTCCTCCACTCCCTGCCGCACGGCCCCGAGTACGCCGGCCAGAGCCCCAGCTACCACTGGCACCTGGAGATCTGCCCCCGCACCAGCATCCCCACCGGCTTCGAGCTCGGTTCCGGGCTGTACGTCAACACCATCGCCCCCGAGCAGGCCGCCGAGCGCCTGCGCGCGGTGACGCTGTAGCGTAAGCGCCCCGCCACGCTGCGTGTCCTCCGCCGGCCTGCAGCCGTCGGCCCCCTCCCCGGCCCTCCCCCACTGGCGTGGGGGAGGGAGCAAAGACCTGCGCGCCTCGTCCCCTGCGTGGTGGTGGCACAGGCGCCGCGGGCCGAATGGTTTTATTCCCTCCCCCGCACCCCGCGGGGGAGGGTTAGGGTGGGGGCCGCCTGCGCAGCAGGCGGAAGTGGGCTCCCTCCGGCCTGCGGCCGTCGGCCCCCTCCCCGGCCCTCCCCCACTGACGTGGGGGAGGGAGCAAAGACCTGCGCACCTCGTCCCCTGCGTGGTGGTGGCACAGGCGCCGCGGGCCGAATGGTTTTATTCCCTCCCCCGCACCCCTGCGTGGTGGTGGCACAGGCGCCGCGGGCCGGCGGGTTTCATTCCCTCCCCCGCACCCTGCAGGGGAGAGTTAGGGTGGGGCCGCCTGCGCAGCAGGCGGAGTGGGCTCCCGCCGGCCTGCGGCCGTCGGCCCCTCCCAGCCCTCCCCCACTGGCGTGGGGGAGGGAGCAGAGATCTGCGCGCCACGTCCCCCGCGTGGGTGGTGGCACAGGCGCCGCAGGCCGGATGGTTTCATTCCCTCCCCCGCACCCCGCGGGGGAGGGTTAGTGGGGGCCGCCTGCGCAGCAGGCGGAAGTGGGCTCCCGCCGGCCTGCGGCCGTCGGCCCCCTCCCCGGCCCTCCCCCACTGACGTGGGGGAGGGAGCAGAGATCTGCGCACCTCGTCCCCTGCGTGGTGGTGGCACAGGCGCCGCGGGCATTCCCTCCCCCGCACCCCGCGGGGGAGGGTTAGGGTGGGGGCCGCCTGCGCAGCAGGCGGTGGCCTTGGATTTGCCATGGCGCCTCGGCGCCCCCGTAATATAATCGTGAGCAAATTCGCGGCGCCGGCCTTCGGCGCCCATCAACCAAGGCCGCGACCTCGCGAATGCAGACGTATCTGGTACTCACCGCGCTGGGGGACGACGATCCCGGCATCATCACCCACCTCTCCAAGGCCATCATGAACAGCGGCTGCAACATCATCGACAGCCGGATGGCGGTGGTGGGGGGCAAGTTCACCATGTTGTTGCTCACCTCGGGAAGCTGGGATGCCATCGTGCGCCTGGAAGGCGCGCTCCCGGCATTGCAGGAGCGCCTGGGCCTGTCGCTGATCGCGCGCCGATCGGAGGCGCCGCAGCCGAGCGGGCGCATTCCTTATCTGGTGGAGGTGGTTGCGCTCGACCATCCCGGCATCGTGCATTGGCTGGCGGACTTCTTTACCAGCCGCAACGTCACTATTCACGAGATGAGCAGTAGCCGTTACGAAGCCGAGCAGACCGGGTCGCACATGTTCACGCTCAGCATGAGCGTGCACCTGCCGCCGGACACCCACATTCCGGAGTTGCGCGACGAGTTTCTAGACTTCTGCGACGAGTTGAACCTGGACGCGGTCATGGAGGCCATCAAACGTTGAACGACAGCACGCAAGCGGCAGGCGCCGTACAGCTCGACCAGCCCGTACCCGACTTCACCCTGCCGGCCACCGGCGACAGCACTGTGACGCTGTCGCAGCTCCGCGGCAGCCACGTCGTGCTTTACTTCTACCCGAAGGACAGCACGCCCGGCTGCACGCGCGAGGGGCAGGATTTTCGGGACCTGTACGACCAGTTCGTGCGCGCCGGCGCCGTGGTGTACGGCATCTCGCGCGACAGCCTGCGCTCGCACGAGAACTTCCGCGCCAAGCAGGGCTTTCCCTTCGCCCTGTTGTCGGACGCCGAGGAACAAGTGTGCCGTCTGTTCGAGGTGATCAAGGAGAAGAACATGTACGGACGGCGCGTCATGGGCATCGAGCGCAGCACCTTCCTCATCGACCGCGAGGGGGTGTTGCGTCGCGAGTGGCGCAAAGTACGCGTGGAGGGCCACGCGGCCGAGGTGCTGGAGGCGGTGCGCGCCCTGGGCTGAACGCCCAGGCGCCACCTCCGGCGCCGACCCCGCGGGGGTGACACCCCGCAACTCAGAGGAGGACGCATGAACCAAGCGGCAATCCGAGGTAAGCGACTATTCGTCCTTGATACCAACGTGCTGATGCACGACCCGACCTCGCTGTTCCGCTTTCAAGAGCATCACGTGTTCCTGCCGATGATCGTGCTCGAGGAGCTTGATCACAACAAGACGGGCCGCTCCGAGGTGGCGCGCAACGCCCGCCAGGTGAGCCGCTTCCTCGACCAGTTGATGGCCGGCAAGACCAAGGAGGACATCGACGCCGGGCTGCCGCTGCACCCGCCGCGGCCCGAGGGCGGCCTACCCAGCGCCGAAGGCCGACTGTTCTTCCAGACCGAGCCCACGCCCGACGTGCTGCCCGCCAGCCTGCCGGGCGGCCGTCCCGACAACCACATCCTCGGCACCTGCCGCACCCTGCAACAGCGCTACCCCGACGCCAACGTGGCGCTGGTGTCGAAAGACATCAACCTGCGCATCAAGGCCTCCATCATCGGCATCCACGCCGAGGACTACTACAACGACCAGGTGCTGGAGGACGTCAACCTCCTCTACCGCGGCTATCACGAGCTGCCGGGCGATTTCTGGGAAGCGCGCGCCAACCAGATCGAGTCCTGGAAGGAAGACGAGTACACCTACTACCGCATCACCGGCCCCGAGGCGCACCAGTGGACTCCCGGCCAGTTCGTGTACAGCGGCGGCGAGGAGCCGTTCGAAGCCATCGTGCGCGAGTTGGAGGGTGATACCGCCACGCTACAGCTGGTGCGTGACCACCGCACGCAACGCCACAGCGTGTGGGGCATCAGCGCGCGCAACCGCGAGCAGAACTTCGCCCTGAACCTGCTCATGGACCCGGAGATCGACTTCGTCACCCTGATGGGCATGGCCGGCACCGGCAAGACCCTGCTTACGCTGGCCGCGGGCCTGGAGCAGACGCTGGAGCATAACCTCTATCGCGAAATCATCATGACCCGCGTGACCATGCCCGTGGGCGAGGACATCGGCTTTCTGCCGGGGACCGAAGAGGAGAAGATGACGCCTTGGATGGGGGCGCTCATGGACAATCTGGAGGTGCTGACGCAATCCGAGGCGGGCGGCAGCTGGGGCCGTCAGGCAACCCAGGACCTGCTGCGCGCGCGCATCAAGATCCGTTCGGTGAACTTCATGCGCGGGCGCACCTTCCTGAACCGCTTCATCATCATCGACGAGGCCCAGAACCTCACTCCGAAGCAGATGAAGACCCTGATCACCCGCGCCGGGCCCGGCACCAAGGTGGTGTGCCTCGGCAACATCGCCCAGATCGACACCCCCTACCTCACCGAGACCAGCTCCGGCCTCACCCACGTGGTGGACCGCTTCAAGCACTGGCCGCATAGCGGCCACGTCACCCTCATGCGCGGCGAACGCTCGCGCCTGGCGGACTACGCCTCCGAGGTCTTGTAAGCAGGTCAGGCGCCCGCGCCTGCGGCGCAGCCCCCTCCGCGACCCTCCCCCGCTGTGCGGGGGAGGGCGTTACGGCGCGGCGCTGAGAAACCTAGAACGCGCTGCGGGAACCGCCGGCACGCAGGGCGGCGATGCGCTCCTCCAGCGGGGGATGGGACATGAAGAGGCGCTGGAAGCCCTTGCTGCGCATGCCGATGATACCGAAGGCGGCGAGCTGATCGGGCAGGTGGGACTGGCCGGCGGACTTCTGCAGGCGCTCGAGCGCGGCGATCATCTTCTCGCGACCGGCCAGCGCGGCGCCGCCGGCGTCGGCGCGGAACTCGCGCTGGCGGCTGAACCAGAGCACGATGGCGCTGGCGAGGATGCCGAGCACGACCTGGGCGAAGATGGCGGTGATCCAGAACGCGGGGCCGTGACCGCGCTCGGTCTTGAACACCACGCGGTCGACCACGTGGCCGATCACGCGCGAGAGGAAGATCACGAAGGTGTTGACCACCCCCTGGATCAGGGTGAGCGTCACCATGTCGCCGTTGGCGACGTGGCTGACCTCATGGCCCAGCACGGCCTCGGCCTCCTCTTCGCTCATGCTGCGCAGCAGCCCGGTGCTGACCGCGACCAGCGCGGCGTCGCGCCGGGCACCGGTGGCGAAGGCGTTGATATCGGGGGAGTCGTAGATCGCGACCTCCGGCATGCCGATCCCGGCCTGCTGTGCCTGACGCTGCACGGTACGCACCAGCCACGCCTCGGTGGCGTTGCGGGGCGTTTCAATGACCTGCGCGCCGGTCATGCGCTTGGCGCTCCACTTGGACATGGCCAGGGAGATGAAGGCGCCGCCGAAGCCGATCACGGCGGACAGGACCAGCAGGTTGTACATGTCCAGCCCAACCCCCTGCTCGTCCAGGATGCGGTCCACGCCGAGCAGGCGCAGCACCACGCTCAGGACCAAGAGCACGGCCAGGTTGGTCAACAGGAACAACGCAATACGTTTCATGCTGAAGCGGTCTCCCACATTGAAACCGGCCGCTGTGCGACCGGGGTTCTGCCGCCCTCGGCGGCTTTGTCATTCTGTGCCGGCGGCGGCGCCGGCGCTCAATTTAGATGAGGCCTTAACTGCAAAGTTCAAGCCGTTAGCGGCGCAAAAGCCGCAACTCAAGCGTTTAGAATAGGAACCACGTCACAAGCCGGCTTCGTGTTATGATGCCTCCGCCCCTACTTGAGGCCGCAATGATACACACGGATGGCGGGTGAATGAGCGACCTGACGCGCGCCGATTACAGGCAGTCTCTGCTTCTGCGTCTGCGCAGCGCCTCTGCACGAGCGCTGGCGTACTGTCGCCGCCGTTGTGTGCCCAAGCACTTCCCTATCGCTTATAAGTTGGCCCTGGCCATCATGCTCATGCTCACCGTGGGCATGGTCCTGTTGGGGCTGGTCATCACATCCAACCAAACCCAACTCCTGCGCGCCCAGGCCAGCGACTTCGGCTACACGGTGGCGGCCCAGGTGGCCGAGTCCGCCAAAGAGCCCCTGCTGGCGGGCGACCAGCTCGCGCTGGAGGTGTTGGTGGCCAATCTGGCCTCCAACGGGACCATCATGGGCGCGGCCATCTTCGATGAGGACGGCAGCGTCCTGGCGCGCCTGGGCATTATCCCGCCCCCGCAGCAATCCTCGCTGCGCGACCTCGGCGAACCGCGCACGGTCGAATGGCGCTGGGAGGGTCAGCAGGCGCTCGACATGGTCTCGTTCGCGGTGCCGGTGCGTTTTCAGGGCGTGCAGGCGGGCCACGTGATCGTGACCTTCAGCGCCTCGTTCATGAACCAGGCGATGCACGACGCGATCCGCGCCATCAGCGCCGCCCTGGTCTTGATGCTGGTGTTCGGCGTGATCATGGCGGTGCTGGTGGGGCGGCGCTTATCGCGGCCGATTCACGAACTGATGGAGGTGTCTCGCGCCATCGGCAAGGGCGAGTACAACTTCCCGGTGAAGGAGCGGCGTAACGACGAACTCGGCGCGCTCACCGAGGCGCTCGGCCAGATGGCCAGCGGCCTGCTGCAGAAGACCCAGGTGGAACAAGCCTTCTCCCGCTACCTCTCGCCCAACGTGGCGCAGGAGATCCTCTCCCACCTCGACCAAGTGGAGCTCGGCGGGCGGGACGTGCGCGCCACGGTGCTGTTCGCGGACATCGTCGGTTTCACCAGCATGTCGGAGAAGATGCCGCCGGACGAGGTGGCCGCCATGCTGAACGAGTATTTCTCCTACATCGCCGAGGCCGCGCGCCTCTACAACGGCAATATCGACAAGTACATGGGCGATTGCGCCATGCTCGTGTTCGGCGTTCCCAACGAGGACGAAGAGCACGTGTTCAACGCCGTCGCCTGCGCGGTGATGATCCAGCGCCTGGTGGCGCGGCTCAACGCCGAGCGCGAGAAGCAGGGGCTCGACCAAGCCCGTTTTCGCCTCGGCATCAACACCGGCAACGTGCTCGCGGGCAACATGGGCTCGCGTGAACATATGCAGTACACGGTGGTCGGCGATTCGGTGAACCTGGCCGCCCGCCTCTACGGCATCGCTACCCCTGGCGGCATCGTCATCGGCGACAGCGTGTACCACGATCCGCTGGTGCAGAGCCGCGTATTGGCGCGCCGTTACCGTTCCATCCGCCTGCGCGGCAAATCGCTGCCGGTCGACACCTACGTCGTGAAGGACTTGGCCGGCAGCTATCGGCGCACCATGGACCACCAACTGGAAGACCTGCTGGCCGCCCGCCTCTCCAAGGGTGACGCCGCATGATCGCACTCAAGCGACTCCCCCTCTGGCTGGGGGCCGCTCTCGCCATCTCCGGCTGCACCTACATCCCGCCCCCCGATGGACCGCGCTACGGCAGCGCGCGCATCGCCGCGCCCACGGCCGCACAGGCCGCGCAGATCGAGCATGCGCTGGACGGCGGCTACTACGAGTGGGTGCTCGCCGCCATTGCCACCTTGCCGAACGAGCACCCGGACTACCAGCGCTGGCAGCGCGAGTTGCCCGAGATCCGCACGCGGGCCGCGTCCTACGAGCGCGCGAAGGTGCGTCGTGGAGAAGACCAACTCGAGGCCGGCGCAATCCACGAGGCCCTGCAGACCTTCACGCGCGGGCTGGAGAAGCTGCCGAGTAGCGAGGCCCTGAAGAAGGCTCATAAGGCCGCCGAGGCCCGCCGTATGCAGCGCGAGGTAGAGCTGACGCGGATGCTCACCATCGAGCAGGCACAATGGCTGCTGAACGAGGGGCGGCTGGTGAGCGCACTCGCCGAGCTCGCGCCGGGCGACGAGGCCCTGCGCGAGCGTGTGGTGCACAACCAGACGGCGCAGGCACGCGTTGCCGGCCGTCTGGGGCGCATGGGCGGCGAAGCCCTACAGGAGAATAACCTCGCCGCGGCCGAGAAGCTGTTCGCGCTGGCCCTCGCGCTGAATCCGGAGTCGGGGCTCGAGCAGAACCTCGCCGAGGTGCGCAGCACGCAGCGCGCCAGAGCCGTTTCCGCCGAACAGGAACAGCGCCGCCGCGTGGCCCGCACCCGCGAGGCCGAGGCCGAACGCCTGGCCACCTCCGCCGATGCCGCACTGCAGCAAGGCGCCCTGGTCGAGGCCGGGGAGCTGCTCCAGCGACTGGAGGCATTGGAAGGTGCCGCCCGCCACGCCGAGGACCTGCGCATACGCCTGCAGGCAGCCATCGCCGAGCGGGTCGAGCGCGATCTCGAACGCGGCCGCGTGCTCTACAGTCGCGGCGCGATTGACGCCGCATTGGACATCTGGCGCCCCTTGCAGGCGGTTGCGCCCGAGCACCCGGAACTGCGCGCCAATGTCGAGCGCGCCGAACGCGTGCTCGAGCGCCTGCGCCAGTTGCGCGGCCGGGAGTCCTGAAGAAGGTCTGAATGCATCCATCCTGGACGGCGGCTGTTTGAAGGGCGCACATCCGTGTGCCGCGCGCGACGCTCAGCGCTTACCTCGCACCGGCCAGACGCGCAGCGCCAGCAAGACCAGCAGCACCCCGCCATAGACCAGCGGCTCCAGCCGATCGGCCTTCACCGCCCACAGAAAATGCAGCACCCCGAGCGCGGGGACGACATAGGCCAAGCGGTGCAGGCGCTTCCAGGTGCGCCCGCCGAGCCGCCGCATCACACGGTCGGTGGAGGTCAGGGCGAGCGGTAGCAGCAGCAGGTAGGCGACCATGCCGACCGTGATGAAGGGCCGCTCCAGCACGTCGAACACGATTTCCTCCCACCCGAAGAACTGGTCCAGCCAGAGGTAGGTGAGCAGGTGCAATGTCGCGTAGAAGAACGCGAACAGGCCCAGCATGCGCCGTACCCGCAGCGGCCACGACCAGCCCAGCAGGCGGCGCAGCGGCGTGGCCGCCAGCGTGATGAGCAGAAAGCGCAGCGTCCAGTCGCCGGTACGGTGCGTGATGTCCTCGATGGGGTTGGCGCTCAGCGCGCCGGTCAGTGCCTGTAACGTCAGCCATGCGAGCGGCAGCAGGCACAGCAGGAACACGGTCGGCTTGAGGTAGCGCAGCGGCATGGCCGCCCGCGCCGCGACCGTCGGCATCAGAAGTACTTGCGCAGGTCCATGCCCGCGTACAGGTGCGCGACCTCGTCACCGTAGCCGTTGAACAGTTCGGTGCGGCGCTTGCGAAACTCGCCGATGCGCCGCTCGCGCCGCTGGCTCCACCGAGGGTGGGGCACGTCCGGGTTTACATTGGCGTAGAAGCCGTATTCGCGTGGGTTGTAACGCTCCCAGGCGGTGAGCGGCTGGTCCTCGCGCAGGCGCACGGCGACGATCGACTTGATGCTCTTGATGCCGTATTTCCACGGCACCACCAGGCGCAACGGCGCGCCGTTCTGATTGGGCAGCACCTCCCCGTACAGCCCAACGGCGAGGATGGTGAGCGGGTGCATGGCCTCGTCCATGCGCAGCCCTTCGCGGTAGGGCCATTCCAGCACCGCGCGACGCTGACCGGGCATTTGCTCGGGGTCGTGCAGGGTAACGAACTCCACGTACTTCGCCTTGGACGTCGGCTCGAAGCGTTTCAAAAAATCCGCGAGCGGAAAGCCGACCCAAGGGATGACCATCGACCAGCCTTCCACGCAGCGCAGGCGGTAGATGCGCTCCTCCAGGGCGTGCGGTTTGAGCACGTCCTCCAGGGTATACGTGCCGGGTTTGGCCACCTCCCCGTCGATGCGCACCGACCAGGGCGCGGTACGCAGTCGGTGCGCGTGGCGCGCCGGGTCGGCCTTGCCGGTACCGAACTCATAGAAGTTGTTGTAGGAGGCAACGTCCTCGTACGAGGTGAGGTCTTCGTCGGTACTGTAGGGACCCGGGCGCACGCCCTCGAGCCGCTCGCGCGTAGCCGCGAGGAGCGGCGGCGCGAGGAGCAGTCCCGCGGCCAGCGCCGCACGTCCCAAGAACCGGCGGCGCGCGTGGTAGACGGCCGGCGGCGTGATCTCCGAGGATTTGATCGGGCGTGCCATGGCGAGGCGTCCGCTAGCGCAACTCCTCCAAGCTATGATGCCGCTCCAGTACCGTCGGCGTGATCAGGGCGTAGCCTTCGAGCTGCCAGTGCGCCAGTTCGGTGATCGCAGACGGCACGACCTGCACGAAGTCCTGCAGGTCGCTCGCGCGATAGCCGAAGTCAACCAGCGCCAGGCCGCAGACCTTGAACTCGACGCCGAGGCTGGCGTAGTAGCGCATGCGCTCTACCGCGTCCGCATAGCGCTCATAGTTGTGCTTGGCGAGGGTGGCGAGCTCGGTGCCGTGCAGTACCACCTTGAGGTCGAGGAACTCAGGGGCGTAGTTATACGGCGGGTCGGTGAGCGGGTTCATCAGCGAGCGGACCCAGAACAGCGCGGACCCGATCTTTTCCGGGTGGTCGAAGTAGAAATCGAACACCACTTGCTGTTCGGTGTACGGCGTCTCGACGTATTCGGCCTCGGCGTGAGCGGCTCCGGCGCCCATCAGCAAGGGAAGTACCAACAGCCAGCGCAACATGCCCATGACGCACCTCCTGTGCCGGGACTTTCGCCCTGAACGGGCGTCGCGGCAGGCGGGGGGCGGGTACCCGGTTGTCCGTCCCCTACCCTACTTCAAACTCTAGCAGGGGCGCGGCGGGCGCCGCATTCAGGACGGCGTTTCGCGTTCGATTTCGGGGGTCCGTGCGCGCGCGGGCGCCGACGGGGGCGCCGTCGCGGCGGGCTCCGGCGTCGTGGGCCAGGCCGAGAGCACCGCACTGACCAGCGTGGCGAGGGGGATCGCGAAGAACACCCCCCAGAATCCCCAGATGCCGCCGAAGCCGACCACCGCCACGATGATGGCCACCGGGTGCAGATTCACCACACGGGAGAACAACAGCGGAGCCAGCACGTTGCCGTCGAGTGCCTGGATCACGGCGTAGGCCACCATCAGCCAGGCGAGCTCCGGCCCCCAGCCCCACTGGAAGTAGCCGATCATGAACACCGGCAGCGTGACCACCGCGGCGCCGATGTACGGAATGATGACCGACAGGCCCACCAGCGCGCCGAGCAGCATGGCGTACTGGAGGCCCATGAGGGCGAACACCAAGTAGGAAACGGCAGCGACGATCAAGATTTCCCAGAACTTGCCGCGCACGTAGTTGCCGATCTGGCGGTTGACCTCATCCCACACGCGCGCGGCCAGCGCGCGCTCGCGCGGCAGGTAGCCACGCACCCAGCCGAGTATGAGGCGCTTGTCCTTGAGGAAGAAGAACACCAGCAGCGGCACGAGGATCAGGTACACGATGATGGTGATGAAGTTCAGGATGGAGGCGAGCGACAGGGCGAGCATGCGCTGGCCTAGCGCGCCGACCTGGCTGCGGATGGCGGCCAGCACCTCCTGCACCTGCGCCTCGGTGATGAACGGGTAACGTTCGGGCAGTTGCAGCAGCACCTGCTGGCCCATGGCGATGAAGGCGGGCAGGTCGCGCACCAGGTCCATCATCTGCACCCATAGCAGCGGCACCACGCCGAACACCAACACCAGCAGGAAGGCCATGAACAGCAGAAACACGATGAGCACGGCGGGGGTGCGCGGTACGCCGCGCCGCTCGAGGAACACCACCAGCCCTTCCAGCAGATAGGCGATGACGATGGCCCACAGCACGGGGGCAAGGATGCGCCCGAATAGCAGGATGGCCGCAAAGCCGATGACCAGCAGGAAGGCGAGGATGACCGCCTGCGGATCGCTGAAGCGCCGCCGGAACCAGCGGCGGGCTACCTCCATCATGCAGTGCCGCCGTGGTCCTGTTTCAACTTCTCGTACTGACGCAGGAACAGCACCTCCAACTCGTCGATGACCTCCTCGGCCGCACGCCCCTGCACAACGTGCTGCGCCACCAAGGCAGAGGTCTCGTTGAGCATCTTGCCCTTGTCGACCATCGGATAACTCGCCGAGAGGCGCTTGAGCGCGCCGACCACCGATTCGCGCTCGGGTCGGGGGATGATCTGGGGCTCGGGCAACGGCTCGGGTTCGGAAGGCGCGCCCCGTTGCGCAAGGAATTCGGCGAAGGCGAGCACCATGTCGCGCTCGGCGGCGCCCAGCGCCTCCACGGTATCCAGCAGCCGTCGGCGTTCGGTGCGCGTCACTTGTTCTCTACCTTCAGACTGAAGACCGGCGCCTTACGCCGCTCGTGCATCAGATCGAGGCCCTTGACCAGGGCCACCACGACCTGATCGGTCATCTCCTGCATGCCGCCCCACTCGGCGCGCGCGGTCTCCAGCAGCTCACCGATGTTGTCGGGCGTGTCGCGATCCTCCTCCATGATCATGTCCTCGATCATGCCGGGCTTCATCTCGGGCCGCAGCAGCATGCCGTAGGTCAGCTCGTTGGGGCGGATCACCAGCCACTCGCCGTCGTCGTCCACCACCAGCGGCTCGACGCCGCCGGGCAACGTGACGCGCCCGTTGCTGATGATAAGCACCCGCCGGCCATCGACGGCCTGCGCGAGCGGGTCGTCCTTGCCGGCCTCGGTGGCGTGCGCGGTGGTCCAGTAGCTGCGGTGGTAGGGCTCGGCATGCGCCTCGCCACCCGCCACGCGCGCGACCAACTGACCGCCCAACCCGATGCCCACCACCGGGCGCTTGGCCTTCTGGTAGACCTGGATCAGGTGCAGGGCGTCGCCCAGCCATGCATGACCCTCGGCGTCCGTGGGCGGCTTACTGCCGGCCAGCACGAACAGGCCGTCGAACTGCAGCGCGCTCGCCGGCAGCGCCTGGTCGACGAACGGGCGCAGGTAGTTGAAGCCGATGTCCCGCTTCTCGAGCTGGGTTTCGATCAGGCCCAGGAATTCGGAGTAGGTGTTCTGGATGACGCTATAGCGTTTCATTGGGTACTCCTGTCCCCGCCCGCTCAGTCGGCCGACGGGTGTTCCTTGCAGTAGTTGCGCGCGAAGTTGAGTAGCTCGTCCATGGCGCGCAAGCGGAATTTGTGTTTCTGGTGCACAAAGGAGAACGGCCGCTCGATGGGCGGATCCAGGGGGCGCGCCACCAACGTGCCGAGGCGCAGCTCCTTGGCGATGGTGGCGCGCGACAGGATGGACACGCCCATACCCGCCTCCACGGCACCCTTGATCGCCTCGGGGCTGCCTAGTTCCATGATGATGTTGAGGTCACTCGGCGCGAGCTGCGCGCCCTGCAGGGTCTCCATGAGCACTTCGCGGGTCCCCGAGCCCTCCTCGCGACAGATGTAGGGATACTCCAGCAGCCGCTCCAGGGGGACGGACTTCAGCTCGGCCAGCGCGTGCCCGGGGGGCACGATCAGCACCAGCTGGTCCAGCCGACACTGCTCCACCACCAGATTCTTGTTGGCCACCGGGGCCTCCACCACGCCGAGGTCGATCACGTTGTTCTCGACCATGGACACGATGCCGTCGGAGTTGGCTACCTTCAGCCG
This sequence comes from Ectothiorhodospiraceae bacterium 2226, assembly GCA_013348725.1. Classification (NCBI taxonomy): domain Bacteria; kingdom Pseudomonadati; phylum Pseudomonadota; class Gammaproteobacteria; order Chromatiales; family Ectothiorhodospiraceae; species Ectothiorhodospiraceae bacterium 2226. The sequence continues at coordinate 2,582,134 of CP054689.1, read as the reverse complement.
GATGGTGACGTCCGGATAGCGCTCTTTGAAGTCGCCGAGCAGCGCGGGCAGCATGTACTCGGCGATCGTGGTACTGGCGCCCAACATCAGCACACCGCTGATCTCGCCGGTGAGATCGCGCACCGCGTTCTCCATCTGCGCATACAGCTCGAAGATACGGTCGGCGTAGTAATAGACCTGTTCGCCCGCCTCGGTGAGGCTGATGCGGTTGTGCGTGCGGTCGAACAAACGGGTGTTGAAGTGCTCCTCGAGTTGGCGCACTTGGAAGGTCACCGCCGGCTGCGTCATATGCAGCGCCTCGGCCGCTTTGGTAAAGCTCAGCAGCCGCGCAACCGTGCGGAAAACTTGTAGTCTGCGATCAGCCATGCAAGGCCACCGACCAGGGTTCTCGGAAGGCCGTACAGGCGGCCCTATGCGGGTATTACTGCTTTCGATGCTACCAGTTAAGGGGGAAAATAGAAACTCTGGGGCCTGCGTCACGCATCACAGGGCGGGCCGCGCAATGCATGAATAGGGCGGAGAAATCAGCGCAATGAGCAAGGCATGGAAGGATATCGATCTGGCCGGCGGCGGCCTGCAGGCGCTCAATGCGCGCCTCACGCGGCAGATGAAGCGCCGCCCCACCGCGTATGCCTGGTGGGCTCTGTTCCCGCTCGGTGCGCACCGCTTCTATCTGAACGAGCCGCGCGGCGGCGCAGCCTACCTCGCGCTGCTGGCGCTCACGCTGGTCGGCCTGCTAGTCGCGCCCGTCCTCGCGCTGGTGCCGTTGGCGCTGATGGTGCTGTTCGCGCTGTACGACCTGGTATGGATCGACCGGCGCGTGGTGAGCTTCAACAAGGAACTGCGCATGGCCGCCTTCCTGGGCGGCGGCGCCGCCCCGCCCAAGGGCTATCGTGGCCGTTACGTGGACGAGGCCGCCGACGAGGTGCCGGCCGATTACGTCGCCGAGAAAGAGCGCGAACGCGCGGGGGTGCAGCCGGTGAAGCCGCAGGGCCATGGCAACAAGCCGCGCATGCCCTCCTTCGCCGAGCAGGAGGCCATGCTGCGCGACCTCGCCAAACAGCGGGGCACGAAGCGCGACGACAAGCCGTAAATGACGCGGCGGGACCGCCCCGGTTGGGGACGGCCCCGCCGCTTCACCGCAGGACCCGCTCTAGGCCACCGCCTCCTCGTCCCGGATACGCGCCACGCGCTTGCGCATGAAGGCGTAGTACATCACCGGAATCACCGCGAGCGTCAGCACCGTGGACACCAGAATACCGAAGATCAGCGCCACCGCCAGGCCGCTGAAGATCGGGTCGTCCAGGATAAAGAACGCGCCCAGGATGGCGGCGAGGCCCGTCAGCACGATGGGCTTGGCGCGCACCGCGCCGGCGTTCACCACGGCCTGCTCCAGATCCACGCCGCGGCGCACTTCGTCGTTGACGAAGTCCACCAGCAGGATGGAGTTGCGCACGATGATGCCCGCCAGGGCGATCATGCCGATCATCGACGTGGCGGTGAACTGCATGCCCAGCAGCGCGTGGCCCGGCATCACGCCAATGATGGTGAGCGGGATGGGCGCCATGATGATGAGCGGCACCAAGTAGGAGCGGAACTGCGCGACCACCAGCAGGTAGATGAGGATCAGCCCCACCGAGTAGGCCAGCCCCATGTCGCGGAAGGTCTCGTAGGTGACCTTCCACTCGCCGTCCCATTTGATGGAGTACTCGTACGGGTTGGCGGGCTGGTTGATGAAGTACTGCTCCAGCGGGCGGCCCTCGATCTCGGTGCGGCGCAGCTGGGCGAAGATGTCGAACATACCGTACAGCGGGCTGTCGAGGCGCCCCGCCACGTCGCCGGTGACGAACACCACCGGCAACAGGTCCTTGTGGTAGATGGCCTGCTCGCGCCGCGTCTCCACCACGCGCACCAGGTCGCCCAGCGGCACCAGCGCCCCGTCGCGCCCGCGCAGGCGCAGGTCGAGCAAGGGCTGCACATCGGCACGTTCCGACACCGGCAGTTCCACGCGCACCGGCAGCGGGTACTTCTTATTCACCCCGTGCAGGTAAGTCACGTCGTCGCCGCCGAGTGCCATGGCGAGCGCATCGACCAGCGCGCGCTGCGGCACGCCGAGCTGCGCGGCGCGGGCCTGGTCGACCTCCACGATCAGGCGCGGCGGCGCGGCCTCGACGCTGTCGTCCACGTCGACCACCTCGGGCGTGCCCTCGAAGACCTCGCGCACTTGGCGCGCGACGCGCATCTGGCCCGCGTAATCGAGTCCGTAGACCTCCGCCACCAGCGGCGCCTGCACCGGTGGGCCGGGCGGCACTTCCACCACCTTCACGTTGGCGCCGTGCCGCGCACCGATCTCCTGCAGGGCCGGGCGCACGCCGAGAGCGATGTCGTGACTGCGCCGGTCGCGGTCGCGCGCGTGCACCAGGTTGACCTGGATGTCGCCCTGGTGCGGCTCGCTGCGCATGTAGTACTGACGCACCAGGCCGTTGAAGTTGATCGGCGAGGCGGTGCCGGCGTAGGCCTGATAATCGGACACCTCGGGCACCGTGGCGAGGTGCTCACCCAGTTCGCTCAGCACCCGCGCGGTGCGCTCCAGGCTGGTGCCCTCGGGCATGTCCACGATCACCTGGAACTCGGACTTGTTGTCGAACGGCAGCATCTTGAGCACCACCAGCTGCACCACCACCAGGCTCACCGAGGCCAGGATGAGGATCAGCACCCCGCCCAGCATGCCCCAACGCCACAGACGCGGCTTGCGCCCCTCGCCGAGGAACGGCCCGAGGCCGCGCGAAAACAGGCTGTGCAGGCGCCCGGCACCGGTCGCCTCGTCGTGGCCGTGCCCGGCGTAGAGATGCGCACGGCGGGCGAACATGCTGTGGGTCATCCACGGGGTGACCACGAAGGCCACCGCCAGCGAGATCAACATGCCGATGCTGGCGTTGATCGGAATGGGGCTCATGTACGGGCCCATCAGGCCGGTCACGAAGGCCATCGGCAGCAGCGCCGCGATCACGGTGAAGGTGGCCAGGATGGTGGGGCCGCCCACCTCGTCGACCGCAAGCGGGATGGCCTCGCGCAGCTTACGCCCGCCGATCTGCATGTGGCGATGAATGTTCTCCACCACCACGATGGCGTCGTCGACCAGAATGCCGATGGAGAAGATCAGCGCGAACAGCGACACGCGGTTCAGCGTGAAGCCCCAGGCCCAGGAGGCGAACAGTGTGGCGGCCAGCGTGATCACGACCGCGGCGCCGACGATGATGGCCTCGCGCCAGCCGAGCGCGAGCAGTACCAGCAGCACCACCGCCGAGGTGGCGAACACCAGCTTGCTGATCAGGGTCTGTGCCTTATCGTTGGCGGTCTCGCCGTAGTTGCGCGTGACCGCGGCATGCACGCCCTCGGGCACGAACAGCCCCTCGAGCTGGGCGTAGCGCTCGATCAGGCGGTCGGCCACGTGCACGGCGTTGGTGCCGGGCTGCTTGGCGACGGCCACCGTGACCGCCGGGAATTGACCTTGTGACTGGATGCCCGCGGCCTCGGCCGCCGGGCCGGTGCCCATCCACACATAGCGCGACGGGATGGCCGGGCCGCGGCGCACCTCGGCCACATCACGCAAGAACACCGGGCGGTCCTCGTGCACGCCGATGACCAGATCGGCGACCTCCTGCGCGCTGGTGAGAAAACGACCGCCCTGCACCTCGATCACCCGATCGTCGTCCACCAGCTCGCCGGCCGGCTGCGAGGCGTTCGCGCCCTGCAGCGCGGCGCGCAAATCCTGCGGCGCGAGGCGGTAGGCGGCCAGGCGCACGGGGTCGAGCTGCACCTGCACCACATCGTCGGGGCCGCCGATGGTGTAGATGTCACGCGTGCCCTGCACGCGCTTGAGTTCGGCCTCGATGGCGTGCGCGACCTGCTGCAACTCGTAGCTGCCGCGCTCGGGATCCTCGGTCCACAGCGTGAACGCGACGATGGGCACGTCGTCGATGCCCATGGGCTTGATGATGGGCTGGCCGACGCCGAGGTCCGGCGGCAGCCAGTCCTGATTGGAGAAGATGGCGTTGTACAGCCGCACGATGGCCTCGGTGCGCGGCTCGCCCACCTCGAACTGGATGGTCAGCACCGCCATCCCCGGGCGCGACACCGAGTACACGTGCTCCACGCCCTCGATCTCGGACAGGATCTGCTCGGCCGGGGTACTGACGAGGTACTCCACGTCGCGCGCGGCGGCACCATGGAACGGGATGAACACGTTCGCGAAGGTGACGTCGATCTGCGGCTCTTCCTCGCGCGGCGTCACCAGCACGGCGAACACGCCCAGCAGCAACCCGATCAGGGCCAGCAGCGGGGTGATCTCCGTGGTCAGAAAACGGTCGGCGATACGCCCCGAGATACCTAAACGCTGTTCCGCCACGCCCTAGCGCTCCGCCCGCCGCTCGACCAGATAGGCGCCCGCCCGAATCGGATCGGTGGCCACCTGCTCGCCCTCGCTCAAGCCGGCGAGAACCTCGACCCTCTCCTCGGGGAGGGCACGCCCCAGGCGAATATGGCGCAGCGCGACGCTGCCGTCCTCGCGCAGCACATACACGCCGGTCACCTCGCCGCGCTGCACCACCGCCTCGCGCGGCACCACCAGACGCCGCTCTTCGCCCACCACGAAGGCCACCTTGCCGAACATGCCGGGATAGACGCCCGGAACCTCCTTGGGCAGATCTACGCGTATGCGGAAGGTATGGCTGGCCGGATCGGCGTACGGGCTGATGGTGAGGCGCTCGCCGGGCACCTCGAGCGGGCCCTCCGCGCCGGCCAGCATCACGCGCGCCTCTTGGCGCGCGCGGATCGTGCCGATGACGTCCTGCGCCACGTGGGCGCTGACCCGCAACTGGTCCAGCGACACGCCGGTCAGTAGCGGCTGACCCGGCGTGGCGGTCTCGCCCGGTTCGATATGTCGTTCCACCACGATGCCGGAAAACGGTGCCCGCACCACGGTGTGCTCTAACTGCTCGCGCGCCTGATCGACGCGCGCTTGGGCGGCCTCCAGGCGGCGCTCGGCGGCGCGAAAGTCCGCCTCCGCGGCATCCAACGCGGCGCGCGCCACCAGCCCCCGATCGAACAGGCTGGCCACGCGCGTATGCTCGGCGGCCGCCTCGCGCTCGCGCGCCTGGGCCTCCCCGAGCGAGGCCTGTGCGGCCTCCAGCGCGGACCGCTGTTCGCGGTCGCGCAGGCGCAGGATCACGCTGCCCTGCTCGACGAAGTCGTCCACGTCGAACAGCACCTCGATCACCCGACCCGACGCCTGCGCAGAGACGGTGGACCGATGGATCGCCTCCACCACGGCGTCGAAGACGCGCTCGCGCGGCACCGTTTGATACTCGGTGCGGACTGTCTCGAACGGCGGCTCGGCGGCCTGGGCTGGCAGAACCAATGCCACAAGAAGAATCAGCAGCGCGGAAGTGGCGGCGTTCATGGGCAGCTCCTGCGGATGAAGGACTTAAATATTACCAGCCTCAGCTATATAAGCAACGGCTAATATTCAATCCACCGGCGGCGGCAGCTGGCAGCCCTCGTGCGGCGGGACGTTGGCGGTTCATTCCGCGCGGCTGAACGTCGCGGCTCATTCCGCACGGCTGACCGTCGCGGTTCATTCCGCGCGGCTAAACATCGCGAGGTAGGCGCTGCGCTCCAGCGGCGCGAGGCGCGCCACCGCGAGCGCGTCGTCCAGGTGGGCCGGCGTGCTCATACCGACCAGGCTGGTGCCCAGCCCCGGCGTGGAGCGGTTGAACTGAATGGCGCGCTGCGCCGCACTGGGCAGCGTGGCCAGGGCCTGCTGCACCACATCGGCGGATTGCTGCGCGAGGTGACCCTTGAGCATGGTGTGGCTGGCCATCACGTACACCTTGAGCTGAAACGCCGCCTGCAGGGTGGAGGCGACGTTGCCCTGGCCGGTGGCGTGGTTGAAGCGCGTGAAGCCCTCCAGCATCACCTGATTGAAGGGCATCTGCAGGATACGGAAATGGTGGCGCGCGCCGTCCTGCCCGGTGGCCTCCTGCGCCGCCTTCTCGGCGAGCCCGAGCTGCGAGGTGATGGACTGAAACAGCGGATCGTCGGTCTCCACGCGCTCGCCGTTGAAGGTCGAGATGCCGTAGCAGCGGATGCGCCCTTCCAAGACGGCCTGCTCGAGCCGGGTGTAGACCTTGAGCAGTTTGTCGTTGAGCGCACCCTTGCCGATCACCGGGATGTGGATCTCGGGCTGGTCGACCAGGAAGGCGTCCAGCGTCTCGACGCCCATCAGGGTGCGGCTCAGTTCGATCTGATAATCGATGTACTCGGGGGTCAGCAGATGCGCGTTGTTCGCCAGGTCCTCGGTGGTGCCCAGGCCCTGCCCCACGATCTCGCGCTGAAACCATTGCACCGGGTCCTCGGGCGGGCCACCGCGCAGGGTGAGAAAACCGCCCTTGGAGATGAGAAACATGGCCTCGCGCGGCACGCCCGCCGCGAGCGCCGTGCGCACCCCCGCGCCCACCGCCGCCAACGCGCGTCCGTAGCGATAATGCGCGCCGGTGTCGATCACGTTGATACCGCTTTGCAGGGCGCGCGCCACGATGGCGCTCACCGCGGCGTCGACCTCGGGGGTCGCTTCGCCCGGAAAGGTGCCGATGCCGATCGAACTCAGACGGATACGCGTCTTGAGAAAGTCGCTGTAATGCCCTTCGCCCGCCGACCCGTCGCCGAGGTGGGCATCGGCGTAGGCGCGCGTCGCCGCCGGATTGGCGTGTCCCTTGATCAACTCCGGCTTGTGCATCATGTACCTCTCAACATTGGATGGTGCGCGAGCAGCCGCTCCAGCCGCGCGCGTACGTCGTCCCGCACCGCCCCCCCGCGGTCGGGGTCGAGGCGGCTCGCGAACAGCGCCTCGAAGTAATCCTCGTCCTCGTCCTGATCCCAGTCCACCGCGCGCAGCAGGGCCTCGCCGGCGGCCGGGATGGCCGCGGGCAGGTCGCGGCCCGACAGAATAGCCCAAACGCCGGTCCAGCAGCGCGCCAGGGTCAGTGGATGGTAGCCGCCGCCGCCCAGCACCAGCAGGCGCGGGCTATCGCGCAGCACGCGCGCAACCACCTCCAGAAAGAGCTGCGTGGAGATCGAGAACTTGCCGAGCGGGTCGGGCAACAGCATGTCGGTACCCGCCTGCAGCACCACCGCGTCGGGGCGCGCGCGCGCCAGCACACGCGGCCATAGCGCCTCGAATACGGTGCGGTACTCGGTGTCGTTCAGGCCCTGCGGCAGCGGCAGGTTGACGGCATTGCCGTGTGGGCCCGTGTCGTCCAGGCGGCCGCCCTGGAAGGGGTAGGCGTATTCCGTATCCATGTGCAGCGAACAGGTCACCACCTCGGGGTCATCGCGGAAGGCGTACTCCACGCCATCGCCGTGGTGCGCGTCGATGTCCAGGTACAGCACGCGCAGGCCCTCGCGACGCAGGCGCAGGATGCCGAGCGCCGGGTCGTTGAAGTAACAGAAGCCGCGCGCCTGCTCGGGCATGGCGTGGTGCATGCCGCCCGCCGGGTTGAACGCGGTGCGCCCGGCCAGCACCTGCTCGGCGGCCTGCACGCTGGAGCCGGTGGCGATGGCCGGGGTGGTGAAAAAGCCGGGGAAGTACGGGTTCTCGAAGTTGCCGATGTTGTGGCGCTTGCGGTAGCGGTCCAGCACCTTGCCCAGCGCCTCGCAGCGCTGCATGGCGGCGACATACTCGCGCGTGTGAAACCACTCCAGTTCCGCCACCGTGGCCTTGCGGCCGATGAGGTATTCCTCATCACCGAGCGCCCCGTAAGTGCGGATGAGCTCCACCGTGAGCGACACGCGCGGAATGCCGAGCGGGTGATTGCTGCCGTAGCTGTGGTTCTTGTAGCGCGCCGCGCCGATGAAGGTCGCGGGGCGCGTGGGCGCGATCAGGGGCGGGCGGTCTTGTTCGGCGGTCTGGTTCAAACTGTGATCCTTCGCTGATGCGTTACGCGCCGCGCCTGCTGCGCGGCCCCCTCCCCGGCCCTCCCCCGCGCCGCGCGCGGGGGAGGGAGAGCCGCGCCGGCGGCGTATTCCACCTCGGCCTCGCGGGCCGCGCGCCTCCCGCCGTTCAGCCCCCCCTCCCGCTCGCGGGAGGGGGCTAGGGGGAGGGCCGCCTGCGTCAGCGGGCGGGAACTTCCCCGCGCCTGCGGCGCGGCCCCCTCCCCGACCCTCCCCCGCAAAGCTCGGGCCCTCAACGCCGCAGGCGCAGGTAGACCTCGGGCAGGCGCTTGGGCAGGTCGTCCACGTGGTCGAGTATCAAGTAGTGTCCGGGGCCGAAGATCGCGGGCAGGTACTCCCCGCCGCGCGCGTCCAGCGTGACACAAAACGGGTGCACCCCGGCATCCAAGGCCTCTTTCACGGCCATGCGCGTGTCCTCGTGCAGGTAGCGCTCGTCGCCGCCGTCGTCGTAGTCGGCGGGACGACCGTCCGAGAGGATCAGCAACAGGCGGCGCTGCGAGGGGGCGTCAAACGTCGCCACCGCGTGGCGGATGGCGGCGCCCATGCGCGTGGCGAGGCGCCCGGTGACGCCCGCCATGCGCGCGCGGATGGCGCTGGTGAGCGGCTCGTCGAAGCGCTTGATGGGGTAGTAGCTCACGTTGTCGCGGTACTTGGAGGCGAAGCCGGCGATGGCACAGGGGTCGCCCACCGCGTCCAGGGCCTCGGCGAACAGCATCAGCCCCGCGCGCAGGCGATCCACCACCTTGCCCTCGCCCTGGTCCTTGGGCACGTCCGCCATTATGGAGGTGGACAGGTCGGCGAGCAGCAGCACCGCGCTCTCCCGCTGGCGCACGGCGCGGCGCTTATAGACGTGCGGGCGCGGCGAGCGGCCGATGCGCTTCTCGGTGACGTACTCCATGGTCGCCTCGAGGTCGAGCTCGTCGCCGTCCATCTGGCGGCGCAGCGGCGACAGCCGCGTCGGGCGCTGCATCTGCAGGGCGCGGCGCAGGCGCTTTTGCACATTGGCGTGTTTCGCGAAGATGGCCTCGGCGCGCGCCGGATCGCTCTCCTCCAGCTCGCGCTCCTGCACCCAGGCCCAATCGAGCTTGAAGGCATTGTCGCGGTAATCCCACTCGCGGTAGGCGCGCCCGCTGCGCTCGCCCTGGTGGCCGCGCCCGCGCCCGTACACCACCGCCGGCTGCGGGATACCCACACCGACGCGCCCGCCCTGCCCCGCCGTGTCCTCGGGCGGGATGTCAAAATCGGGGTCGCCGCCCGAGGCGTCCTTGGGGACCTCCTGGGCCTTGGGCTTTTCCTCCGGGTTGACCATCTCCTTGCCCGCGGCGAAACCGTCCTCTTCGGGGCTGCCCTCCAAGCGTCGGCGCGGGTACACCGGCCGCGCGGCGTTGATGCCGCGCGCGGGCAGGTAGGCCTCGCGCACGTTGTCCAGCGTGAGCGTTGGGAAATCGCCCTGCTCGTACAGCGCGAGCGCGGTACGGAAGGCGTCCACGATGGTGGCCTGTTCGTCGAGCAGGCCGCGCAGGCCCGCGGGCGCGCGCTCTGCGTGCCCGATGGCGGCGAGCGTCTCGCGCGCGAATTCGATGTACCGGCCCGGCGCGCCGTCGGGCGGCTCGGCCTGCGCGGCGAGGCGGCGCAGGCGCGCGCCATAGCCGGGGATGAGGCGCGCCGCGGCGGCGTCCACGCGCAGGTCCTCGCAGATGTCGAACAGCACCTGGAAGCGCAGCAGGTCGTCGCCGAAGCGGGCGAACAGCGGGCGCCAGGTGATGCGCTGGTCGGCATCGAGCGGCGGGTGCGCCATGCCCGCTTCCTGGAACAGCGCCTCGATGTGGCGCCGCTCGTAGCTGTCGAAGCGCAGGTGCGCGCCCGCGTGCAGCACCGCGAGCAGCGCCTCCTCGCGCCCCGGCAGCACCACCGGCAGGAACAGCGCCTGGCCGTCGGTCTCGATCATGGCGCGGCCCTGGTCGGGCGTCCACGCGCTGTCCTCCAGCGGGAAGTCCTCGCCGAACCACGCATACAAAAGGAGTTGCAGCAGCCGGCGCTGCTCGCGCAGGCGCACGCCCGGCACGCTGTCGAGCAGCAGCGCGATGCTCTCCTCGCTCTCGAGGCGGAAATAGGCCTCGCCGCGCGTGCGACCGGCCTGCAGGATGTCGGCACCGCGCCGCGCCCAGGGCTCGATACCGGCCAGCCCCACCAGGCGGCGCACGCGCAGCGCACCGCCGAGGTAGCTGCCGAGTGCCAGGCGCCGCTCGCGGAACAGGCTCTCGGCGGGCGCCATCAGGGCCTCGACGCCCTCGATGCCCTCGCGCCCGCCAAGCTCCTTGAAGGGGGTGCGAAAATAGGCCGCGCCGGAGTCCAGGTGACGCTCCAGCCAGCCGTAGCCGATCTCGTACCAGCGCTGCTGGCCCGCGGCGCCCCAGGCCTCGTGCACCGCACCGGCCTGCTCCATGTAGCCGTCCAGCGCCTTCCAGGAGCCGCGCCAGCGGTTGAAGGACAAGGCCTGCTCGGTCCAGGCGCGCACGGTGCCGGTGCGCGCGGCGGTGTCGGCGCTGGCGCGGATGAAGGACTTGCCCGCATCGCGATCATGGGTGAAGAGATCGCGCGCGGTGCGCAGCCACAGCAGCGTGTCGGCCGCGCCGTGCGCCTGGATGGCGGGCAGCGCCTCGCGCGCGTCGCGGTGCGCGACGAAGCTGATCTGCTCCAGTTCCTGTAGGACCTCCTCGATGGCGAGCAGGTCGTCCTGCTCGCTCATGAGCCGGCGTGCGCCTCGGCCGATTCACTGTCCTCGGCGAAGTGTGCGCGCACGATCTCCATCAGCGCCTCGGCGAGTTCGGGATCGTCGGTGATGGGCTGCACCATGGCCGCGCGGCAGGCGGTGATGGGATCGAGGCCGGCATTGATCAGCTCGCCGGCGTAGACCAGCGCACGCGTGGAGGTCGCCTCCTCCAGGCCGTGGTCCTTCAGCGTGCGCGCCTTGCGACCGGCCGCCACGAGGCGGTTCAGCACGTCCTCGTCCAGGCCGCCCGATTCGTTGCGCACGATCTCGCGCTCGATCGCCTCGTTCGGGTAGTCGAACTGCATCGCCACGAAGCGCTGCTTGGTGGAGGGTTTCAGATCCTTGAGCACGGTCTGGTAGCCGGGGTTGTAGGAGATCACCAGCATGAAGTCCGGGTGCGCCTCGATCACCTGGCTCTTCTTCTCCAGCGGCAGCTGGCGGCGGTGGTCGGTGAGCGGGTGGATGACCACCGTGGTGTCGGTGCGCGCCTCGACGATCTCGTCGAGGTAGCAGATCGCGCCTTCCTTCACCGCGCGGGTGAGCGGCCCGTCCTGCCACACCGTGCTCTCGCCTTCGAGCAGGAAGCGGCCCACCAGGTCGGAGCTGGTGAGGTCTTCGTGGCAGGAGACCGTGACCAGCGGCTGGCCGAGGCGGTGCGCCATGTGCTCCAGGAAGCGGGTCTTGCCGCAGCCGGTGGGCCCCTTGAGCATCACCGGCAGGCGCTTCTTGTGGGCGGCCAGGAAGATCTCGACCTCGTCGCCCTGCGCGGCGTAAAACGGGGCGTCGCCCTCGGCGGGCGCCTGCACGACGTCGCGCTCGACGCCGCGGATGCGGTCCATCAGTTTCTTCATGGATTCAGATCCTTAACGGCTGTGGGTCAGTCCAGACGCCCTTCCTGCGCGGCGCGGGTGCGTAGGTAAAGATAGATGTGGCGCGCGGTGCGCACCGCCATGCGTTCCGCCGCCTTGGGCAGCGCGTCGCGGCGGTCCATGTCGATGCAGTTGCGGTAGTACACCAGTTCGCGTACGTTGTCGCGCACCGCGTTGAGGCTGGGGTCGCCCTTCACGAAGGCCTTCTGGGTCTCCAGCAGGTCGTCGGTGTCGGGCATGTCCTTGCCGCCATGCTCGGCGTACGCGCGGAGCAGGTCGCGGGCGATGGCGCTCGCTTCGGGCAGCGTCTGATCGATGCTGAGCTCGGTCGACTCGGTCAGTTGCGCTTCAAGACCGCTAATGCGCGCGTCCAGTTCCTCGAAGCGCTCCGCCAGTCGTTCGTTTTCCGTCATCGCCTGGCCCTCGTGTGGGTACGCTGCGAAGGATTACGCAAGCGCGAAAGATGGGGTTATAATTCCGCATATTATACTCAACTAATATTCTAGATACACCGGCGCCGGCCCTGCGGCCGCCCCGCGCCGCCGTCACCATACAAAACATTAGATAGCTTTGCGCGCGAGCGCGCGAACCTACCGCTTTCAAAAGTCGCTGCTTCAAGTCGAGGACTGTCATGCAAAAGCTGGTCAAGCTGGTCAAGGTGAACAACCTGCAGTACAACGCGAATCGCGATCCGGAATTCTACCGTCGCAGCATCAACAAGGAGTTCCGCATCCAGGCGCTGATGGGCGGCACCGGGACGGCCAAGTGCCGCTTCGAAGTGGACGGCAACGCGGTGTGCGAGAAGAGCGTTTCGCTGCCCGGCACCTTCGAGTGCAAGGTCGCCTACCCCACCGCGGGCGTGCGCCTGGGCACCCTGGTGGTCGAGGGCAGCGGCGAGACCTTCAAGCAGGACATCCGCCTGGACGTCATGGAGCACGACTGGATCGGCTGATGGCTATTAGAAGGTCTGAATAACGCCATCCTGGCGTTCTCAGACCACGCAAAGCGAAAATCGTGGTTTTCGCTGTGCTTCGTGATCCACGGCTTGCAGCCGTCGATCACGGCGGCACTTCCCTGTGCCGCGGGAAGGTCTGAATAACGCCATCCTGACGTTCTCAGACCACGCAAAGCGAAAAGCGTGGTTTTCGCTTTGCTTCGTGATCCACGGCTTGCAGCCGTCGATCACGGCGGCACATCCCTGTGCCGCGGGAAGGTCTGAATAACGCCATCCTGGCGTTCTCAGACCACGCAAAGCGAAAAGCGTGGTTTTCGCTTTGCTTCGTGATCCACGGCTTGCAGCCGTCGATCACGGCGGCACTTCCCTGTGCCGCGGGAAGGTCTGGATAACGCCATCCTGGCGTTCTCAGACCACGCAAAGCGGCACAGGGATGTGCCCGCCCCTACCCGCCCCAGCCGTATTGGCGCAGAAACTCCGGCAAACGCTCCACCATCTCCTCGCGCTCGAAGAAGCGATCGGCGCGCGCAAGCCGCATTTCGTCGCGTATCACCTCGTCGCCGCCAAAACAAAACACCGCGATATTGAGCATCAGCTCGCGCCGGATCATGCCAATCACGTCCAGCGGGTCGAAGGCATCGACCTCGTCGAGGTCGATCAGTAGAAAGCGGTACAGCAGTATGTCGTTCCAGTCACCCAGATCGCTGAGATCGGTGGTGACCACCATCTCCCATCCCGGCTCGATGTGTCGCTGCAGGCGTGCCTGCATGTCCTCGTCCGCCGTCATGACGATGAACTTGCGCTGCAGGCGCTTCTCGACGGTCGGTTCAGCCATATACCCTCCTCACACCCGCCGCCGCACCGGCGATGCGCCGCGCCCAGCCATCGGCCGCCGCACCGAGTGACGCCATTGCCGCGACGAGCCGCTCATGTTCGGGCACACACGCCAGTGCCGCGCGCTCCACCTCCGCGGCACGCGGCTCGCACGCCAAGCGCGCGATGCGGCCGTGGCGTAGCACCAGGCGCAAGGCGCCGGCCGCGTCGCGGGTCTCGATCAAATAGGAATGATGATTGATCTTGATGCCGTTCTCCACCAGCGCCGCGCCCTGTTCAAGGTCTTCCACGGCCTCGGCAGCGGCTTCCTGCATGGCGATCCGCTCGGCGGCCGTCGGCTGGTCGGAGACCGATGTCCATCCCAGGGCGCGCTCGACCTCGGTGCGTAGGCACTGCGCGAGGTCGCTCGCCGCGGGCGCAGGCGCGTGGGCCGACCAGGTCGTCATGCCCCGCGCCAGTTCCTCGGCGAGCCAGGCCCGATAGGTCTCGGAAGGCGCGCGCATCAGGCGGGCGAAACGCGCGACGGGAAAGTCCAATAAGAAGCTGCTGCCGAACACCATGGAGCCGCCCAGCGTCGCCGCGCCGCTACCGAGCAGCTTGCGTTCGCCGAGCCACAGGTCGCTGACCCCCACCCGCTCGGCCGCCAGGCCGTAGGCGTGGAACACGGCGCGCATGGGCGCCAGCGCACGCTCGAACAACTCACCGTGACGGGCCGGGGCAACGTGCTTGGGCCAGATCATGAACACGCAGCATTGGTCGTGATCCACCCACACGGTGCCGCCGCCGAGCGGACGGCGCAGCACCGGGACCTGCTCTGCGCGGCACGCCTGCGCGTCGATCTCGGCGCTCAGCCCTTGGCTCGCGCCGAGACAAAGATGCGGCTCGCGGCAACGCGCCCAAACGAGCAACGGCGGCGCGTCCGGTGCCTGCGCCTCGGCGAGTCCGGCGTAGGCCCCGTGCAGGGCCGCGGCGTCGAGCTCACCGAGATCGAGCCAGCGCGCCTGGCGACTCATTCGCCCTCGTCGCCGCGCGCCTTGTCCTTCTTGCCGTAGAACTTGCTGAAATAAAAGTCGCGCGCGCGCAGCGCCTGCGCCAGCGCCAAGCGCTCCTTGAAACCCTCTTCGAGTATCTTCGCGAGCGCCTCGCCCTGCTCCGCGTCCACGATATGCATACGGCCGATCAGATCCTCGTCGGTGGCCAGCACCTGATCGTTGACCGGATCGGGAAAGTCGGCGTACAGCAGGTACGACTTCACGTCCTCGGCGAGCGGATCGAGCGGTTGCATGACAATCTTACCCAGCCAGGCCAGGCGCGCGATCTGGTTGAACTGATTGATGTCGAACTTCTTGCCCTTGCGGTACTTGTTGAGCTCGTTCTTGAGCGTACCGAGGTCGGTCATCTTGATGGTCTTCATTCACACCTCACGGTAGTGCAGCGTCACGGCATGCACGGTAGACCGAATATTCTCGGCCATTCTGGACGGGAGTTAAAGGTAGACCCGTCGCGGCCCCGGCTCACCCCCGCGCACGCAGGCGCCAACAACGGTGGATGTGCGGGTTGCGCTTGAAGTCCTCCGGCAGGGTGCGGGCGCTGAGATCGGCGAGATCGAATGCTCCCAGCGCCTCGGCATCCAGCTTGAAGTGGCGCCGGTTGGTGGAGAACACCAGCTCGCCGTCGGGCGTGAGCAGCGCGGCCGCAGCGTGGATCAGCGCCACGTGGTCGCGCTGTACGTCGAACTCGGCGCGCATGCGCTTGGAGTTCGAAAAAGTCGGCGGATCGAGAAAGATCAGCCCGTAGCGCGCTTTGGCGCGCGCGGCTGCGCGCAGCCATTGCAGACAGTCGCCCTGCACCACGCGATGGGCCTCGCCCGTGTACCCGTTCAGCGACAGATTGCGCTGCGCCCAGTCGAGGTAGGTGCGCGAGAGGTCCACCGAGGTGGTGCTGCGCGCGCCCCCCGCCGCGGCATGCACGCTCGCCGTGGCTGTGTACGCGAACAGATTGAGAAAGTCGCGACCCGCGGCCGCCTCGCGCAGCAGTCCGCGCGTGATGCGATGATCGAGGAACAGGCCGGTGTCGAGGTACTCGTCGAGGTTCACCCAGAACCGCAGGCCCGCCTCGTGCACCTCGTAGAAACGCCCCTGCGCCGCCTGGCGCTGATACTGCGCGGCGCCCTTTTGTCGCTCGCGCACCTTGACGTGGATATCGGTCGGCGCCACCTCGAGGACCTCGACCAGCACCTCCAGGGCCTCCTCGCGACGCGCGCGCGCCTTGTCCGCATCGATCTGCGCGGGCGGCCGATACTCCTGCACGTGCGCGTGCACCGCCGGGCTGCCGGGACGGTGCACGCGGTAGAGGTCGATCGCAAAGGCATACTCCGGCAGGTCGGCATCGTAGACGCGGTAGCACTCCACACCCTCGCGCCGCGCCCAGCGGGCGAGATGGCGCGCATTCTTGGCCAGCCGGTTGGCAAACATGCGCGCCCCCTCACTTTGCGCCGGTCCTCCCTCCACGTACCACTCCGGCGCGACCGTGAAATGCAGCAGACGACAGGCGAGCGGGCCGTTATACAGGTTGTGATAACGCTGCGCGCGCAGGCCCATGTACTTGCCGAGCTCCGGCGCCGCCGTGAGCATCGCCACCCGCCAATCGCCAAACTGGCTCTTCAAGGTGCTGCCGAGCTCGCGATACAAGGACCCGAGCGCCACCTTCTGCCCGAGGCGTTCGCCATAGGGCGGATTGACCGCCACCAAACCGGGCGGCCCCTCCGGCGGCGTGGCATCGGCCAGCGCGCGCCGCTCCACGTGCACGTAGCCGGTGAGCTCGGCGCGCCCGATGTTTTGGCGCGCGATGCGCACCACCTGCGGGTCGCTGTCGTAACCGACGATAGGCGGCAACTGCGCCAAACCGGTAGCGCGACGGGCGCGCGCTTCGTCCACCAACTGCGCCCACAGCTCGGGCGCGTGCCCGCGCCAGCCGAGAAAGCCGTATCCACCGCGACCAAGGCCGGGCGCAATATCGGCCGCAATGAGCGCGGCCTCGATCGGCAAGGTTCCCGCGCCACACATCGGATCAAGAAATGGACGCCCCGCAGTCGCCAACTCCGGCCAGCCGGCGCGCAGCAAGATGGCCGCGGCGAGATTCTCTTTGAGCGGCGCGCCGCCCGCCTCGCTGCGGTAACCGCGCCGGTGCAGCGGCTCGCCCGACAGATCGATCGCGATCTGTGCCTCGTCGGCCTTGAGGTGGACGTTCACGCGCAGGTCGGGATTGCGCGCGTCGACGTCCGGCCGCATGCCGCTCACCTCGCGCAAGCGGTCGACCACGGCATCCTTGACCTTGAGCGCGCCGAAATGCGTATGCGTGATGTGCGCGTTGCGCCCGCTGAAATCGACCGCCAGCGTTCCGCGCGGATCGATATGACGTTCCCACTCGACCGCGCGTACGGATCGATACAGGGCATCGGCGTCTGCCGCCGCGCCGTGCCCCAGGACCAGCAACACGCGGCTCGCCACCCGCGACCAGAGGCAGGCGCGATAGGCGCAGCCGAGGTCGCCGGCAAAATAGACGCCGCCGCGCGTCTCACGTACCTCGAGTGCATCGAAGGCACGCAACTCGTCTGCCAACAATCCCTCCAGGCTCGGCGCGCAGGTGGCAAACAGCGATAAACAGTCGGTCATGAGCGATTCCGAAAATAACAACGGGGACGGGCAAGGACGTGCTGTTTCACGGCGAAGCGGAAGTTTAGCACCCGCCGCCGGCGCGCGCCGCAAACCCGGAGCGAACACATTTTTCTTGATTTTTTTAAACACGAAACCATTGAATCGCTTGAATAGCGCCACCGCCGCTGTGATAATTCGCGACAGAGTTGACTTTTACCGCAAAAAAGGAAGCGCTCATGGCAAGACCACGAAAGGCAGCCGCGAAGAAGTCCGTGAAGAAAGCCGGCGGACGTACTCGCGCCAGTACCGCCAAGAAGCAGGACGCGATGACGAACGTCAGCGCAGAGATCGCGCGCGTGAAGGAACAGCTGATGCAGTCTGGCGAAAAGCTCGTCGAAGCGGTCGCTAAGCGGGTGCAACAGGTCAAGCAGAAACTGGATAAGGCCGCCGCGAAGCAGAAGACCGCCAAGGATCGTCGCGTAGCCGCCAACAAGCGCGCCAAGGCCAAAGGCACCGCCGCGGCCGAGCAACAGCTCGAAAAGGCGAAGACCGCCTACGAGGCCGCATTGGCCGAGGCCGAGACGCTGCGCAAGGAGTACGACGCGAGCAAGACGCAGCTGCGTGAGCTCAAGGAGGAGAACGCCAAGGCCGCGGCACTCGCCAAGGCCATCGACAGCTTCGAAAAGAAGTGGGAAGCGAAGGTCGCCAAGGCGCGCAAGAAGAGCGCGGGCACCGGCCGTCGCCGCGGCCGTCCGCGCAAGAGCGCGGCGGCCAAGAAATCCGCCGGCTGACGCGCGGACACCACGGCAATCGAAGGCCCGGCATCGCCGGGCCTTCGTCATTTGACTCATGACGATACAGACCGACGAACGACGCCGCGCCTTGCTGCGGGTACTGGTCAAGGCGCTGGCACTGGGCGGCCTGTTGGCTTTCGTGCTCGCGCTCCTCGCCAGCCTGATCACGCCGCAACACCTGCGGCCGAACGAAGTCGCCTATTTCGATCCGCGCAGCCTTGCCCCGGGCGAAGCGGTGCGCGTCGACTGGGACGGGCGACCGGTGTTCGTTTTGCGGCGCACGCCGGCCATGCTCGAGGCCTTGTCCGCGCTTGAGCCGGCCTTACAGGACCCCGGCTCACGGCGCGCGCGCCAACCCGAGGGCCTCGATCGCGAGACACGCAGCCGGACACCGCAACTCCTGGTGGTGCTCGCCCTGGGCACCGGCTTCGGCTGCCCGCTCGATTACGTGCCGCCCGACGTCCCACGGCCGCCGCGACCCGATTGGGTCGGCGGGTTCGTGGAACGCTGTGGCGATATCCCGTATGATCCGGCCGGGCGCGTTTACCGGCATCCGCAGGCGACGCGCAACCTCGACATTCCGCCTTATGTGGTGCTCAACGATGGACGAATTGCGATCGGCTATGGCCAGTGAGGACACACGCCCGTGCATGGACTGCGTGGTGTACAAGAGCGTGCGGCGTGAGGAGTATTACCTGTTCGTGCCGGCGGACGAGGGGCTGGAGCGGGTCCCGGCACCTTTGAAGGAACACCTGGGCGAACTCGCGCGCGTGATGGACCTCAGCCTGACGCCCGAGCGGCGCTTGGCGCGCCAGGACGCCGGGCGCGTGATGGCCGCCCTCGCGCAGGACGGTTACTACCTGCAGACCCCGCCGCCGCGCATCGTGTAGCGCGGCCCCCGGGCATCTGCGATGCGCGGCTACGCCAGAATATGGCACAGCGCCTCCAAGCCGCTGTGGTTCAGTACCACCTGCGCCTTGGCCTGCACCGCCGGCTTCGCGCGATAGGCAACCGACAACCCCGCGCGCGCCAGCATCAACAAATCATTGGCCCCGTCGCCCACCGCAATGCTCTGCTCGGGCGCAATGCCGAGCTGCTTGCAAAGCTCGTTCAGAAACTCGGCCTTGGCCTCCGCCCCGACGATCTCGCCCAACACCCGCCCGGTGAGATAGCCATGCTCGATTTCCAGCGTATTCGCGCGCGTGTAGTCGAGCCCCAGGCGCGCCTGTAAGCGCTCGGTAAAAAAGGTGAACCCGCCCGACACCAGCGCGAAGCGGGCACCGTGCGCGTGCACGCAATCGATCAGCGCCTCCGCACCCGGCGACAAGCGTAGGCGCTGCTCGTACACCGCCTGCAAGGCATCCTGCGGGATGCCCTCGAGCAGCGCCACCCGTTGGCGCAGCGATTCCTCGAACACCAGTTCGCCGCGCATGGCCGCCGCGGTGACCGCCGCCACCTGCGGTTTCAGCCCCGCGTGATCGGCGATCTCGTCTATGCACTCGATGGTGATCAGGGTCGAGTCCATGTCCGAGATCAGCAGACGTATGCGTGCCGGTTCGAAATCGGTCGGCAACGGATTGACGTCGAACGCCACGGCCTCACGCAACGCGGCGAGGCGTTCGGCGGACAGCGGCTCACCGGGATGCACGCGCCAGTGCCCGGCGCGGCGCTCGGGTTCCGCGCCGGGCAGATGCGCGCCCAGGGCCGCGCGCGCCGCGGCGTCGAGTTCGGCGGTATGCAGCAGCAGTACGTTCACGCGCGATCCTTCAGGCGCGCGAAGGCCTCGGCCATGATGCCGCCGGGCGCCGGCTCGGCGCGCTGCTTGTTCGCCGCGCGGCGCGGCCGCTCGCCGGGGCGCGCGGCGTTGGCCTTGGCATCGCCCTGCTCGCCCTTTTTCTGCGGGCGCTGGGTTGCGGCGTCCTGCAGGCGCATGGTCAGGCTGATGCGACGGCGCTTGAGGTCCACTTCCTGCACCTTGACCTTCACCACCTGCCCCGTCTTGACCACCGCGTGGGGATCGGCCACGAACCGATCGGCCAGCGCCGATACGTGCACCAGACCATCCTGGTGCACGCCGATATCCACGAAAGCGCCGAAGTTGGTGACGTTGGTCACCACGCCTTCCAGGATCATGCCGGGCTCGAGGTCGTTGAGCGTCTCAACCCCTTCGCGGAAGGTGGCGGTCTTGAACTCGGGCCGCGGATCGCGCCCCGGCTTCTCGAGTTCGGCGATGATGTCGCGCACGGTCGGTTCGCCGAAGTGCGCGTCGGCAAAGGCGCGCGGATCGAGCGTGCGCAGGTAGGCGCTGTCGCCGATGATGGCGTGCAGCGGGCGGCCGGCGTGCGCCAGGATGCGCGCCACCACGGGGTAGGCCTCGGGATGCACCGCCGAGGCGTCCAAGGGATTGTCGCCGTCGTTGATGCGCAAAAAGCCCGCGGCCTGCTCGAAGGTCTTGTCGCCGAGGCGCGGCACCTCGCGCAGCTCGGCGCGCGAGCGAAACGCGCCGCGTTCATCGCGCAACGCGACCACATGGCCCGCCACGCTCTCGCTGAGTCCGGCCACGCGTGCGAGCAGCGGCACCGAGGCGGTGTTCACGTCCACCCCGACCGCGTTCACACAATCCTCCACCACCCCGTCGAGCGAGCGGGCGAGTTTCACTTGGCTGACGTCGTGCTGGTACTGACCCACGCCGATCGACTTGGGGTCGATCTTCACCAACTCGGCCAGCGGGTCCTGCAAGCGGCGCGCGATCGAGACCGCGCCGCGCAGCGACACGTCCAGATCGGGAAACTCGCGCGCCGCCAGCTCCGAGGCGGAGTACACCGAGGCGCCGGCCTCGGACACCATGGCGAAGCTCAGCTTCAGTTCGGCGTTGCGGCGCTGCAGTTCGGCCGCGAGCCGCTCGGTCTCGCGCGACGCGGTGCCGTTGCCGATCGCGATCAACGACACCTGATGCCGCTTCGCGAGCGTGCTCAAGATACTCAGTGCTTCGTCCCAGCGCTTTTGCGGCGCGTGCGGGTAGATCGTGGCGGTGTCCACCACCTTGCCGGTCACGTCCACCACCGCGACCTTCACCCCGGTACGCAGGCCGGGGTCGAGGCCGATCACCGCATGACCGCGCGCGGGCGGCGCGAGCAGCAGCGCGTTCAGATTGCGCCCGAACACCTTGATGGCCTCGGCCTCGGCCTCCTCGCGCAGGCGCACCTTCAACTCGGTATCGAGGTGAGGCAGGATCTTCACCCGCCAAGCCCAGCGCACGCACTCCTGCAACCAATCATCAGCCGCGCGGCCCTGCGGGGCCAGTCCGAACTGCGCCACGATCATGCGCTCGCCGCTGGACGGCCCCGCCGGCGGGTCCTCGGGCAGGACTAGGTCCAGCGTCAACACGCCTTCCTTGCGTCCACGGAACAAGGCCAGCGCGCGGTGCGAGGGGATGGCGCGCAGGGGCTCGCTGGCGTCGAAGTAATCCGAGAACTTGATGCCGGATTCTTCCTGGCCGGCCACCACCTTGGACTGCAGGTGCGCGTCCTCCCACAGATGCTCCCGCAGTCGGCCCATGAGCTCGGCATCGTCGGCGAAGTGCTCCATGAGGATAAAGCGCGCGCCTTCCAGCGCCGCCGCGGCGTCGGCCACGCCCGCGTCCACGTTCACGAACCCGGCGGCGAACTCGGCCGGCACCTGGCTGGGGTCCTCCAGCAGGCCCATGGCGAGCGGTTCCAGGCCGGCCTCGCGCGCGATCTGAGCCTTGGTACGTCGCTTGGGCGCATACGGGCGGTACAGATCCTCCAGACGCACCTTGGTGTCCGCCGCTTGGATCGCGCGCTCGAGTTCGGGCGTCAGCTTGCCCTGTTCACCGATGGACTTGAGCACCGTCGCGCGCCGCTCCTCGAGCTCGCGCAGATAGCCCAGGCGCTCGTCGAGCAGGCGCAGCTGGGTGTCGTCCAGACCGCCGGTGGCCTCTTTGCGGTAACGCGCGATGAAAGGCACCGTGGCACCCTCGTCCAACAGACGAACCGCGGCCAGCACCTGCTGATCGCGCGCGACGAGCTCTTGGGCGAGCCGTTGGATGATGCGGTCCATGGGGTCTCCTGCAAGTGGCGAGCGGCGATTGTAACAAAGCGCGCCCGTGCGAAATGCGCCCTACGCCGCGCTCAGCCTAGCCATGCCCGCGCGTTGCGGAACAGCCGTAGCCAGCTGCCGTCCTCGCCCCACTCGGGGGGATGCCAGGAGTGCTGCACCGTGCGGAACACCCGCTCGGGGTGCGGCATCATGATGGTGAAGCGCCCATCCGGCGTGGTGAGCGCGGTAATGCCGAGCGGCGACCCGTTAGGGTTGGCGGGATAGCGCTCGGCCGGCGCGCCGCGGTTGTCCACGTAGCGCAGCGGCACCGCGCCCGCCGCCAGCAGGGCCTCGGCCGCGCCGCGATCGAGCGCGGCCCGCCCCTCGCCGTGGGCCACCGCGATCGGCATGCGCGAACCGGCCATGCCGGCGAAGAAGATCGACGGCGAGTCCAGCACCTCGACCAGCGACAGCCGCGCCTCGAACTGCTCGGAGCGGTTGCGCACGAAGGCGGGCCAGTGCTGCGCGCCGGGGATCAGATCGCGCAAGCGCGCCATCATCTGACAGCCGTTGCACACGCCGAGCGCGAAGGTGTCGCCGCGCTCGAAGAAGGCGTGGAAGTCCTCGCGCGCGCGCTCGTTGAACAGAATGGAATTGGCCCAGCCGCGCCCGGCCCCGAGCACGTCGCCGTAGGAGAACCCGCCGCAGGCGGCAAAGCCGGCGAACTCGCGCAGGCTGGTGCGCCCGGCGAGGAGGTCGCTCATGTGGACGTCGCGCGCCTCGAAGCCGGCGCGGTCGAAGGCGGCCGCCATCTCCACCTGGCCGTTGACGCCCTGCTCGCGCAGGATCGCGACCTGCGGCCGCGCGCCGCGCGCTATGAACGGGGCGGCCACGTCCTCGGCGGGATCGTAGCTGAGCGCGACGCCGAGGCCGGGATCCTCCTCCAGCAGCGCGTCGTACTCCTGCTGCGCACATTCAGGGTTGTCGCGCAGCGCCTGCATGCGCCAGCTGGTTTCCGACCAGCGGCGCTGCCAGACGGTGCGTGCCTCGGCCAGCACCACCTCGCCGCCGCGGCGGAAGGTGAGCCGGTCGTCGTCGGCGGGGGCGCCGAGCACGTGCACCGAGCGCGCGAGGGCGGTCTGGCGCAGGCGCGCCAGCACGGCGTCGAGATCGCCGGCCCGCACCTGCACCACCGCGCCCAGTTCCTCATTGAACAAGGCGGCGGCAACGTCCTCGCCCAGGCCGTCCAGGTCCACCTCGAATCCGCAGTGAGCCGCGAAGGCCATCTCGCATAGCGTGGCGAACAGCCCGCCGTCGGAGCGGTCGTGGTAGGCCAGCAACTTGCCCTCGGCGTTCAGCGCCTGCACGGTGTCGAAGAAGTGCTTCAGCGTCGCCGCGTCGGTCACGTCGGGGGCGTGCTGCCCGACCTGCTTGTAGACCTGGGCGAGCGCCGAGCCGCCGAGGCGGTTACGGCCGCGACCGAGGTCGATCAACACCAAGCGGGTGTCCGCGCCGCGCTGCAGCTGCGGCGTGAGCGTGGCGCGCGCATCCAGCACCGGCGCGAAGGCGGTGACGATCAGCGACAAGGGCGCGGTCACGCTGCGCTCCTCGCCCTGCTCGCGCCACACCGTCTTCATGGACATGGAGTCCTTGCCGACCGGCACCGCGATGCCGAGCGCGGGACACAGCTCCATGCCCACCGCCTTCACCGCCTCGTACAGACCCGCGTCTTCGCCCGGGTGGCCCGCCGCCGCCATCCAGTTGGCCGACAGTTTGATGTCGCCCAGCGCCCCGATGCGCGCCGCGGCGATGTTGGTGAGCGCCTCGCCGATGGCCATGCGTGCCGAGGCCGCCGGCTGCAGCAGAGCGAGCGGCGTGCGCTCGCCGATGGCCATCGCCTCGCCGGTGTAGCCGTCGTAGTCGGTCAGGGTTACGCCGCAATCGGCCACCGGGACCTGCCAGGGGCCGACCATCTGATCGCGCGCCACCATACCGCCGACGGTGCGGTCGCCGATGGTGATCAAAAAGCGCTTGTCGGCCACCGTGGGCAGCGCGAGCACGCGCCCGGCCGCCTCGGCGAGATCCAGGCCCGCGGTGTCGAAGGGCTCTTTATGGAACGGGTGGTGCTGCGCGCGGCGCAGCATCTTGGGCGGTTTGCCGAGCAACACCTCCATCGGCATGTCGATAGGCGTGTTTTCGAAGTGCCCGTCGCCGAGCACCAGCTGGGGCTCGGCGCTCGCCTCGCCCACCACCGCATAGGGGCAGCGCTCGCGTTCGCACAGGGCCTGGAAGGCGTCCAAGCGTTCGGGCGCGATGGCCAGCACGTAGCGCTCCTGGGCCTCGTTGCACCACAGCTCCATGGGCGACATGCCCGGATCATCGGTGGGAATGGTGCGCAGTTCGAAGCGCGCGCCGCGGCCGCTGTCGTGCACCAGCTCGGGCAGCGCATTGGACAGACCGCCCGCGCCCACGTCGTGAATGGAGATGACGGGATTGTTCTCGCCCTGCTGCCAGCAGCGGTCGATGACCTCCTGACAACGGCGTTGCATCTCGGGATTGCCGCGCTGCACCGAGGCGAAGTCGAGGTCTTCGCTGCTCGCCCCGCTGGAGACGGACGAGGCGGCGCCGCCGCCCAGACCGATCAACATGGCCGGCCCGCCCAGCACCACCAACTGCGCGCCCGGCGGGATGTCGCCCTTCTCCACGTCCTCGGCGCGGATGTTACCCACACCGCCCGCCAGCATGATGGGCTTGTGGTAGCCGCGTACCTCCACCCCGGCGGGTCCCGGCACGCGCTCCTCGAAGGTGCGGAAATAGCCGGCGATGGCCGGGCGGCCGAACTCGTTGTTGAACGCCGCCGCGCCGATCGGGCCTTCCAACATGATGTCCAGCGCCGAGGCGATGCGCCCCGGGCGGCCGTGGTCGCTCTCCCACGGCTGCTCGGCGCCGGGGATGCGCAGGTTGGAGACCGAGAAGCCGGTCAAGCCCGCCTTGGGCTTGGAGCCGCGGCCGGTGGCGCCCTCGTCACGAATCTCACCGCCGGCGCCGGTGGCGGCGCCCGGATCGGGCGAGATGGCGGTGGGGTGATTGTGCGTCTCGACCTTGCACA
This sequence comes from Ectothiorhodospiraceae bacterium 2226, assembly GCA_013348725.1. NCBI lineage: Bacteria > Pseudomonadati > Pseudomonadota > Gammaproteobacteria > Chromatiales > Ectothiorhodospiraceae > Ectothiorhodospiraceae bacterium 2226. Next base: position 2,557,075 of record CP054689.1, on the reverse strand, counting down.
GCAGATGCACCGGCTCCTGGCGGCGCAGATAGCGACCGCTGGCGGGGTCGGGATAGAAGCGCTGCCCGGGCGAGCCCGCCAACACCGCGGCATTGTCCTTGTAGGCCGAGAGCACGCCCTCGGGACTCACGCGATGGGTGTTGCGGATCATGGCGAACAGCGACTTGTCCTGCGCCTCGCCGTCGATCACCCAGTCGGCGTTGAAGATCTTGTGGCGGCAGTGCTCCGAATTGGCCTGCGCGAACATCATCAGTTCGACGTCGCTCGGGTTGCGCCCCAGCGCGGTGAAGTTCTCCAGCAGGTAGTCGATCTCGTCCTCGGCAAGCGCGAGACCGAGGTCCCGATTGGCCGCGACCAGGGCATCGCGCCCCGCGCCCAGCACATCGACCTGGGTCATCGGGCGCGGCTCGACCTGGCGGAACAACCGCTCGCCCTCGTCCAGGCTCTCGAACACCGCCTCGGTCATGCGGTCGTGCATCAGCGCCGCCAGCACCGCGACTTCGGCCGCGCCGAGCGGCGCGGCGCTCTGCACGTAATACACCCGCCCGCGTTCCAGGCGCCGCACCATGGGCAATCCGCAGACCCGGGCAATCTCGCTCGCCTTCGAACCCCACGGCGACACCACGCCGGGGCGCGGCACCACCAGCAGCAACAGGCCCGCGGCGGGCGCGGCCGCCGCCGGGCCGTCCAGCAACAGGGCCTCCAGGCGCGCCTGTTCGTCACGCCTCAGGCTGCGCTCGAGGTCGGCAAAATGAATGTATTGGGTGCTGAGGTCGGTGACGCCGGGCACCGCCGCCCGGAGCTGAGCGAGAAGTTTTGCGCGCCGGAAGTCGGACAGCGCGGGACCGCCGGGAATTTGTAGCATGGACGCGCCTCTAGGCCAGGCTCGGGAAAACGCGCAATGATATCACAGCGTCCCGCCTCGCCCAGGGCGCGACCGCCGCCGGTCCGACCGCGCCGGCTGAGGCGTGGGTACGCCTCTGGTATCATGCGCGCCCATGGCCAAAACCACCGCTACTCCCGTCGCCGCCCCCACGCTGCCGCGTGCCGGCCTGCTGCGCCGCTTCGCGGCGATCTTCTACGACGCCCTGCTGCTGATCGCGGTCTGGATGGGCGCCGCGGCGCTGGTGCTTGCCTTCACCGGCGGCGCAGTGTCGCCGGGCAACCCGCTGTTCCAGACCTATCTGCTGCTGGTGACGTTCGCGTTCTTCGCCTGGTTCTGGATGCACGGCGGCCAGACGCTCGGCATGCGCGCCTGGCGGGTGCGCCTGCGGCGGCGCGACGGCGGCCCGCTCACCTTGTACCACGTGCTGTTGCGCTTCATGGTGGCCATCGGCTCGTGGCTGGCGCTCGGGCTCGGCTTTCTTTGGGCGTTGGTGGACAAGGAGGGGCTCACCTGGCACGACCGCTACTCCGAGACCGAACTCGTGGTGGAGCCGCGCAGCCCCTGAGCACCAGAAAGCCCGCGGCATACGCGGCACACGCGGCACACGGATGTGCCGCCGTGATCGATGGCGGCCAGCCGTCGATCACGAAGCGAAGCGACAACCACGCTTTTCGCTTCGCGTGGTCTGAGCCATCCAAGATGGATGGATTCAGACCTGGTACATGGGACGGCGCCGCGTGAGGCTGAACCAGCCCCAAGCGGTGCGCACCAACAGCCACAGCCAGCCGAACGCGGCCAGCGCGGCCCCGGCGAGCGCGATCTCGCGCCATGGAAACACGATGAAGGTCAGCACGCCGATGAACACCGCGCCGAGCCCCACCCACACGGTGTTGATCTGCCAGCGCAGATGGGAGTCCAGCCAGGGCGGCATCTCGCCGCGCCACTGCGCCGCCACCATGGCCGCCACGATCCACAAGATGTTGAGCAACATCCCCAGCGCCAGTACGCCGTAAAGCGTCAGCACGCGTTTTCGCGCCCGCTCCTCGGGGGCGACTTCCGTTCTCGCCATACACGATTCCTTTCTCGATTCGGGGATACCGCGACGCGCAACCCCGAGGCGATAGCTTGACCCCGGCGGCGTCGGCAGCACGCTACAACAACTATAGGAAACGCGGCTGAACGGGGGATGGGGCGCAGATGTGGGGCCTCGCGAAGGGCGCGGCGTCGGGCAGGGACAGCGGCGCGCCCGCAAGGGCGCGGCGACTCAAGCGGGGCGCGTGGCCAACCAGATCCAATGACGCGCGCCGCGCCGCCCGCCGCGCGCCCGCACCGGGCACTCCTCCACCGCGAACCCCGCCTGGCGCAGGCGCCGGGTGAAGCCGGTATCGGGACTCACCGACCACACCGCCAGCACGCCGGCCGGACGCAGCGCGGCCCGTGCGGCCGCCAGCCCGGCGGCGCCGTACAGCCACTGGTTGTCCGCGTGGCTCAGCGCCTCCGGCCCGTTGTCCACGTCCAGCAGGATGGCGTCATAGCGTTCGGACGGGCGCAGGGCCTCGGCCACATCGCCTTCGTGCACCGCCACGCGCGGGTCCGCGAGCGGGCGCCCGGCAAGCTCGGCGAGCGGGCCGCGGTTCCAGGCCACCACGGCCGGGGCACGCTCGGCCACCGTCACGTGCGCGGCGGGGCCGAGCAGGCGCAGCGCCGCCGCCAGCGTATAGCCCATCCCCAGCCCACCGACCAGCACGTGCGCGCGCGCCGGGTCCGCAAGGCGGGCGCAGGCCAGCTGCGCCAGCGCCTCCTCGGAGCCATGGACTCGGCTGCTCATGAGCTCGATGCGGCCCACCTTGATGGAGAACTCCGCCCCGCGCCGATACAGGCGCAAGGGCGGGCCGCCATCGGCGGGGACCGCGCTGTCGATGAGGATCCAAGGGTTCATAAGGTACGAACCGCCCGCGGCTGCGGCGGGCGGTTCGCGCGCCGCTAGGCCGCGGGGGGAGGCGGATAGATGTCGTACATCGGCCGGCCGTCATACAGGCCGAGCCAGCCGCGGATCACGCGATAGATCAGCCATATCGCGGCCGCGACCACCAGCAGCAGGCCGAGCTGGCCGGCCCCGAAGCCCTGAAAGGCCACCACCATGATGGAGCCGAGCGCCGAGGCGATAAAAAACCCCCAGAAGCTGCGGATCTGCCAGGTGAAGTGCGTGGTCACCGAACCGCCGCCTTGACGACGGCGCAGGTAGGCCAGCACCACCGCCACGATGCCGATCAGGCCGATGAACACGCTCAGGGCCTGCAGCCCGTAGACGATGTGCGCCATGCGCCGTTGGCGCAGCTCCAGATCGGGTGTGGCCGCGGGCTCCATGTCAGGCGGCCTGCGCCGCCGCGCGCGCCGCCTCGGCGGCCTTGCCCTGTTCGACCGGGTGCCCCTGCGCGCCGAGCACCTGTTCCAACGCGTTCAGGCAGTACTCGACGTTGCGCGGGTTGGAGGCGTGCCCCATCAGGCCGATACGCCACACCTTGCCGGCGAGATCGCCGAGGCCCGCGCCGATCTCCAGGTTGTGCTCGTTCAGCAGCGCGTTGCGGACCGCCGCGTCGTCCACCCCCGCGGGGATCGTGACCGCGTTCAGCTGCGGCAGGCGATACGCCTCCTCCACCACGAAGCGCATGCCGAGCGCCTCGAGCCCGGCGCGCAGCATGCGGTGGTTGCGCGCATGGCGCTCCCAGGCCGCTTCCAGGCCCTCTTCGGCCAGGATCACCAGCGCCTCGTGCAGGGCGTACAGGCTGTTGACCGGCGCGGTGTGGTGATAGACCCGCTTGCCCTCGCCGCCCCAGTAGCCCATCACCAGATTGAGGTCGAGGAACCAGCTCTGCACCCGGCTCTGGCGGGCCTTGATCTTCTGCACGGCGCGCTCGCCGAAGGTTACCGGCGACAGCCCCGGCGGGGCCGACAGGCACTTCTGGGTGCCGGAGTACACGGCGTCGAGTTCCCACGCGTCGACCTTGAGCGGCGAGCCGCCCAAGGAGGTCACCGTGTCGGCGATCACCAAACAACCGTAGCGGTGCGCGAGGGCGGCGATGGTCTGCGCATCGGACAGCGCGCCGGTGGAGGTCTCGGCGTGCACGAAGGCGACGATCTTGGCGTCGGGGTTGGCCTTGAGGGCGTCCTCCAGCTTGGCGGGGTCGACCGGCGCGCCCCAGGCATCGTCGACCATCACCGCGGTGCCGCCGCAGCGCTCGACGTTCTCCTTCATGCGCCCGCCGAACACGCCGTTACGGCACACGATCACCTTGTCGCCCGGCTCCACCAGATTGACGAAGCACATCTCCATGCCGGCCGAGCCCGGGGCGGAGACGGGAAAGGTCAGCGCGTTGTCGGTCTGGAAGGCGTAGCGCAGCAGCGTCTTGGCCTCCTCCATCATGCCGGCGAAGACCGGATCCAGATGACCGACGGTCGGCCGGGCCATGGCCTGCAGCACGCGATCGCTCACGTCGGACGGCCCGGGGCCCATCAAGACGCGACGCGGGGGATGGAAGGACTTGATCTGCGGCGCCATAACGTTCGGTTTCCTAAAGGGGTTGTGGAAAAGTAGCGGGCGGTGTCGACGGGCGCGCCCACGCCCGGAAAACGGAGGATTTTGGTCCCGTGGCGGCAAAAAGTCCAGGCGGCGGCCCCGGCAGGGACCGCCGCCCGGGCGCCGCTCAACCCGCCTTGCGCTCGGTGTCGGGCTGCGCCTGCAGGGCGCGGAACTGCTGCAGGGTGTGATCCGCCCAGTGGGTGATGCTGTTGTTGACCACCGCGCGGTACAGCTTGGTCATGCGTCGGCCCTGCTCTTCGCGCGGCATCTCGAGCGCCGCCTCCAGGCCCTTGTCCATGCTGTCGTCGGAGTACGGATTGACGAACACGGCGTCGGGCAGGTCCACCGCGGCGCCGACAAACTCCGACAGCAGCAGCACGCCGTCGCGGCCCGCGTGGGCGGCCACGTACTCCTTGGCCACCAGGTTCAGGCCGTCACGCAGCGGCGGCACCCAGCACACATCCGCCACGCGGTAGTAGCACAGCAGCTTTTCGAACGGGATGGGCTGCGTGTACAGGAAGATCGGCGTCCAGTTCAGCTTGGCGAAGCGCCCGTTGATGCGCCCCACCAACTGCTCGATCTGCTGCTGAGCGGTGCGGTAGGCGCGCATGCCCGAGGCGGCCGACACGGCGGTGACCAGGAGCTGCACCTTGCCGTGCAGGTCGGGGCGGCGCTCCAGCACGCGGCCGAAGCTCTCCAGCATCTCGCGCGTGCCCTTCACATAATCGACGCGGCTGACCGAGACGATGAGCTTGCGCCCGGCGATCTCCTCACGGATCTCCTGCTCCAGCGCCTCGCTCTCGTCGCGATGCAGCACGTCGCGGATCTGTTCGGGATTGGTGCCGACCGAATAGGTGTCGATGTTGACGATGCGGTCCTTGTAGCGGATCTGCCGCGTCACCTCCGACTCGGACAGCGCCTTGCCGCTCGCCTGGTTGCTGTCCACCGGGACGCGGCGCACGATCTCGGCCGCGCGCAGGCTGCGCGCCACACCCACGAAGTTCTCGGCATAGCGCGGAATGTGAAAGCCCACGATGTCGCAGGACAGCAGGCTCTCCACGATCTGCTCGCGCCAGGGCAGGATGTTGAACACGTCCGCCGCAGGAAACGGCGTGTGGTGAAAAAAGCCGATGCGGGCGTTCGGCATACGCTCGCGCACGAAGTACGGCACCAACCACAGGTTGTAATCGTGGATCCAGATCATCGCGTCGTCGGCCGCCTCGTCGCAGGCCGCGTCGGCGAACTTCTTGTTGACCTCGACGAAGGTGTCCCAGTCGATGCCGTCGTATTTGAACTGGTTGGGGAAGGAGTGAAGGATCGGCCAGAAGGCCTCCTTCGAGGTGATGTGGTAGAACTGCTTGATCTCGTCCGCCGTGAGCGGCACCTGACGCACGTGGTAGCTGTGGGTGCCGTCGTCCACGGTCACGTGCGGGTCGTGGCGTTCCTTCTGCTTCGGGCTGACCTGCTTGGTCGCGACCCAGGTGCCCCGGTCCACATGATCGAAGAACCCTTTCAGCGTCGGCAGGATCCCGTTCGGGCTTTTGTGGTCGCGGTAGTAGGTTTTTCCGTTCTCGACGACTTCTTGGTACGGGGCGCGGTGATAGACGATGACGAGGGATGATTTATGTGGCTTCAAGCGGCACCTCCAGTTGTTTGCCGAATACCTGCAGCCCGTCGTGAATGCCGACCACCCCTGGGTGCGGGCTGTGGTACACGTTGTCCATGTGTCGTATGTGCTCCACGAGGCGCGGTTCGGAGTTGCCGACGGCGACGCCCTTGAGCCCCGTCTCGAACAGCGACAGGTCGTTCAAGGTGTCCCCACAGGCCACCACGTCCTCGGGATCGATCCCCAGGGCCTCTACAAACTTCAGCAGCGTCGGTCCCTTGGCGATGCCGCGCGGCATCACGTCCAGGTACACGTCGGCTGACAGAATCCAGTCGAGCCCGGCGGCCTCGATCTTGCGCAAGGTCTCCTCGCGCAGCTCGTCCGGGCGGTAGTAGTACGACACGCGGCGTTCGAACGGCGTGGGCTGCAACTCGATGCCCGGTTCGTCGGCGAGCATCGCGCGCACCCGGTCGCCCGCGCCGTTCCAGCGCGACTCGATCCAGGTGTGCAGCTCGTGCAGCGGTTCGTGGGTCGCGCCGTGCACCACCGTTGTGCCCACGTCGCCGATGATGTAATCGGGCTGCGGCATGCCGGGCTGGGCGCACAGCTCGCGGATGAAGCCGAGGTCGCGGCCGGTCACGAAGACCAGCAGCACACGGTCGCGGAAGGTGTTGATGTGCTCGTAGAAGGCGGCGCGTTGCGCGTCCGAGCCCCCCAGGAAGGTACCGTCCAGGTCGGTCGCCAGCACGAGCCGACCATCCGAGGAAATGGCATTCGTTGGCATATTTATCCGATTTTGCGCATCCAGACGCAGTTATAGATTGGAACTGATTGATTATGTGCGTTGGCGGCCATTATACGGACATCGCCGGCGAGGTCAATCCGGGCCTTGCCGGGGCACCTTTTATTGCACCCGGGCTGCCACTTAATCAAAAATGGAAAAGTGTGACGCCTTCCCGGAAATCCTCGCCGGGCGGGCATGGGGCGCGCGGCTCAGCGGGCGTCGCGCACCAGGACGAGACCCTGGCTGTCCTCCATGCAGATCTCGTCCTCGGCCGCCTCGCAAACCAGCCCCGGCGCCTTGAGAGCGATGCGCCAGCCCTCGCGCGCCAGCCCCGGAATCGGCAATTCGGGCGGGCGTACCGACAGCGGCGCACCCTCCATATTGGCCACGAACAGCACCTGCTCGCCGCCGTCGGGGGCCTGGCGCAGTCCGTAGAACAGCACCGTGCCGTCACAGGGCTGGCGCCGGGCGAAGTGCTCCCCCGCGCCGAGGTTCGCGCGCAACCAGGGACGGCTGCGGCGGAACTCGCGCACCGCGAGATTGAAGCGCGTGAACTCGGGATCCAGCTCGTGGCGGTAGTAGGCGACGTTGCAGTACTCGTGCGCATCGTCCATCCAGGCCTGCACGATGGCCTTCAGGACCTCGGGCGACAGCTCGGGACCGGCCAGCGGCGGCTCGGCCGCCTGCAGCAGCTTCACGATGGCGGCGATATCGTCATCGGTGATCACCACGGCCGTGCTGAGCATGCGCATGAAGCGCCGGAATTCCTCGAGGTCGTCGAAGCCGAAGGCCTTCAGGCGCACGAAGTTGCCGGGGCGGTCGAAGTGCGCCGCATCGACCTGCCAGGTGAGAAAACCGGTCTCCTCCGACAACACCTTCACCCCGTAACGCTCGTCGGTGTTGCGGATGAAGCCCCAGGAGGCGCGCATCGAGGCGTTGATGAAATCCATGGGCACGCCCGGCAGGCAGCTGTAGGTGAGCAGATTGGCCGCCGGGTTGTCGTAGGCCTTGTCCAGGATCTCCAGCCGCGTGGCGCCGAGGCGCGTGTTGATGCGCGCGCGATCGGGGTCCACCTGTGTGCCGCGGCGCAGCGTGTCGTGGTTGGCGCAGCCGTTGATCCAGTTGCTGCCGCGCTGCACGATCTCCTCCAGGCGCCACCACTTGCTGACCCAGAAGGTGAACAGGAAGGGCGTGTTGTGCGCGAAGGTGAGCGGGCCCCACTGAAACGTGTCGGGCTGTTCCTCGATCACCGCGCGGTAGGTGGAGGCCAGTTCCCAGTCGTCGCGCGGCCAGGGGCGGCCGTCCTCGAAGATCATCCAGGGCCGATACCGACAGTCCGCCACCTCCTGCACCACGTCGCTCATGGACTGGAGGTATTCGTCGTCGTGCAGCAGTTCCTCGGTCTGCGGGTTCCAGTAGCGGAAGTCCTGCGCGCCGTCCACGCGCAGCCCGTCGGCGCCGAAATCGGCCTTGCGTCGCTGCATCTCCAGCAGGATGGCACGCACCGTGGGATGGCGGTGGTTGAGGTCCTGCCCGTACATGTTGGGGCCGGTGAAGAAGGTCGAGTCGAGCACCTCCAGGGCCTGGTTGTCCGCGTGGCCGAACACCACGTCGAAGATCACCTTGATCGGCTTGCCGGGGAAGTTGTGCAGCGTGGCGATGAAGTCGACCAGTTCGTCCGGGCGACGCGACTCCAGCACGCCCGGGTTGATCGCCGAGGAACCGGCGATGACCACGTCATAGCCCCAGTTGGTGGCGGTCGGGCGCCGCATGTCGAAGATCACGTCGGCCGAGAAAGGATCGTGATCCTCCACGCCTTCCCAATTGGCCGGCCCCGCCTCGCGCGCGATGATGGGCTCGATAGGCAGCAACTGGATCGCGTCGTAGCCGTAGTAGCACTCCTCCACCGCGGTCAGCGGCAGGCCGTCCTGCACCTTCTCGGCCAGCGCCTGAAACGTCCGCGTAAGTCCGGCCAGGGTCGCCGCGGCCGAAGCGGTGTTGATGTGCATCTGCAGAATGTTGGTCGGCGGCCCAAGCCGCACCACCTCGCCCTCGCGCGCCAGCGCCTGGAAGTAGGCCCGATCCGCGCGTTCCTGCTGCATGCGCGCGATGTCGTAGTACTCGCTGGGCGCGAACGCGCCGAACGGCATGGAATGGGCCAGCACGTCGGGCAGCGTACGCCAGCCGCCGTCGGCGGTGCGGTACTTCAGCCAGTAGAACGAGCCCACCGTATCGCGGCTGCCCGCCTGCATGCCCTCCACCACCGCCCAGAGGTAATCGCCGGCGCGCTGCATGTTCAGCAAGGCGCGCTGGAACTGGAGCTGCTGGCGGTCGGCCTGCAGGTCCACCGCCTCCAGGGGCGTCAGCACCTCGAGGAAGATGTCGTGCTCGGCGATGCCCGCGGCGAACAGGCCCGGGCACCAGAACCCGATTTCGGCACGCCCGTCGGCGCGGCAGTGTGCGCCGAGGCGACGCACGATCTGCTGCGCGGCGGCGAACGGCGTCGTGCTGTCCTGCTCGATCGTCTGCGCCCACGCGGCGAGATCGGCGCTGGCGGCGGCATCGAGGCGTACGGCGGTGGTCAAGAGGTTCATAGGCGGCCTTGTGTTGCGGGAGTGCGCAGCACTCCTTGAGTCAAAGGACGGGCACGCGACCACCGCCCGTCGGCCCGGGGCAATGGCGGGCTGCGCGGCGCGACGCCGCGCGCGCTGGTTGTCAGAACGTGTTGGAGATCTTGGCGATGCCCGGGACGGCGTTGAACAGCACGCGTTCCACGACGTTCTTGAGATCGAGCGGCGCGTTGGGGCAGCCCGTACAGGCGCCCTTCATGCGCACGCGGACCTCCCGCCCTTCGACCGCGACCAGTTCGATGTCGCCGCCGTCCTGCATGAGGATCTGGCGCACGTCGTCCAGCGCCTCGCGGACCTGCTGCGGCTCGGGCAGAGGGTGTTGTTCTGGATTACGCTCGACGCCGCCGCGCGCCGCGAGGGCCTGCGTGCGCGCGATACGGTAGGCGCGATCGGGATCGGTCTCCTCGATCGCGTCGAGCTCTTCTTCGGTGTAGAACCGGATCGGTTCCACGGGATGATCACCCGCGCCTGCTGCACTCATGCTGTCCCTGCCGTGTTGCCCATTCTAAATCGACGTGCCCGAGGAGGCTCCCCGCCCATGTCGCGGGGAACTCGAAATTCTTCGGGGGTCCCCTAGTATAACTCGATGGGTATAACGCGATGGGGATAACTCGATGGGGTACGCCCTGCGTTCGACCACGAGAGAGACACCATGAACGACACCGCATCGCCGTTGATCATCGAACCCGACGCCCTGGAAGCCCGGCTCGGCGAGCCCGACCTGGTGGTGGTGGACGTCGGCAAGCCGGAGACCTACGCGCAACTGCACGTGCCGGGCGCGGTGCATCTGGACGTGGGCGTGTTGATGACCGGCCAGCCGCCGGTGATGGGCCTGTTGCCGCCGCTCGATGCCCTGGCGCAGCAGCTCGGCGCCCTGGGCATCGGCGACGACAGCTATGTGGTCGCCTACGATGACGAGGGCGGCCCGCGCGCCGCACGCCTGCTATGGACCTTGGATGTGCTGGGCCATACCCGCCACGGGCTGCTGAACGGCGGCTTGCACGCCTGGGCCAACGAGGGCCATCCGACGACCGCCGAACCCGGCCGCCCCACCCCACGCACGCTCACGCTGCGGCGCAGCGACGCCCCGCTCGCGGAGCGCGATTACGTGGCCGCGCACCTGGACGACGACGCGGTGGTGGTCCTCGACGCACGCAGCCCGGAGGAGTACCGCGGTATGAAGGTCATGGCGGCGCGCGGCGGCCACATCCCCGGCGCGGTGAACGTCGACTGGACCGAGACCCTGGACCAGGGTCGCAACCTACGCCTCAAGCCGGCTGAGGCCGTGCGCGCCCTGTACGAGGGCCGCGGCATCACGCCCGACAAGACCATCGTCACCCACTGCCAGACGCACTACCGCTCGGCCCACAGTTACATCGCCTTGAAGTGGCTGGGCTACGCGCAGGTCAAGGGCTATCCCGGATCGTGGTCCGACTGGGGCAACGCGCCCGACACGCCCGTCGCCACCGATTGATCCGGCCTGCCCTTCTAGCGCACGCGCCGCACCAGCCACACCGCCAAGGCCAGCATCAGCAGCGTCGGCAGCGTGGCCGCCAGCGCCGGGCTGATGCCCCACACCAGGCCCGCACGCCCCACCAGCTGGTTGAACAGGTAGAAACCGATGCCCAGCAGCGTACCTACCAGGATGCGCTGGCCCACGCCCACCGCGCGCATGGAGCCGAACACGAAGGGCACCGCGAGCAACACCATCACCCCGGTGGCGATCGGCGCCGCCACCTTGGTCCACAGCGCAAGCTCATAGCGGCCGGCATCCAACTCGTTGGCGCGTAAGTAGTTGACGTAACTGTGCAGATCCCAGATCGCTAGCATCTCCGGGCTCACCGACACCACCTGCACCAACTCCGGGGTCAGCAGGCTGCGCCAGGGCATGCTCGGCAGGCGCTCCACCTGCGTCGCCAGACCCGCCTGGTCGGCCCCTGGGTAGCTGAAGTGTGTGCGGCGCACGTCGCGCAGCAGCCATTGGGCATCGCGGTACTCCGCACTGAGCGCGGTGGTGGTGCGCCGCAGGCGCCGCTCGGCGTCCAGCTCGTACAGCGAGACCCCCACCAGCCGCCCGTCGGGCTGCACCCGCCGCACGTTGATGAAGGTATCGCCATCGCGCGCCCACAGCCCCTGGCGCGTGTTGACGCTGACGTTCTGCGCCAGGCGCTCCATGCGCATCTCGGTGGCATAGCGCTCGGCCGGCGGGGCCACCGCCTCGCCCACCACCAGCGCCAGCAGCACCAGCACCAGGCCGGTCTTCATGACGCTCCAGATGATGCGCCACAGCGACACCCCCGCGGCGCGCATCACCGTCAACTCGCTGTTGCCCGCCAGCGTACCGAGGCCGAGCAGCGCACCCAGCAGCGCGGTGAGCGGAAACAACTCGTACGCCCGTCCGGGCGTGGTGAGCAGCGTGTACTGCGTGGCACTCCACACGGTGTAGGTGCCGCGCCCCACGCTCCCCATCTCGCCGGTGAGGGTGATGAAGGCATACAGCGCGAGCAGCACCAGCATCACCACCGCGGTGCTGCTCGCGACCGCGCCGCCCACGTAGCGATCGAGGATGGTCATCATGCCGCGGCCCTCGCCGCGCGGGCGCCGCGCAGGTAACCGAGCTCGCGCGCCAGTGCCACCGCGACGATCAGCGCCAGGGCGCCATGGACCCACCACATCCCCACCACCTCCGGCACCACGCCGCGCTCCAGCCAGGTGCGCGCCACGTTCAGCAGGTTGTTGTAGATCACGTACACCAAGATGGCGACGAACAGCTTGCCGTAGCGTCCCTGACGCGGAGAGGTACGCGACAACAGCACCGCCAGCAGTGCCATCAGCACCGCCGACACCGGCGCCGCGAGGCGCCACTGCAGTTCGGCGCGTTCCTCCCGGTCCTGCGAGCCGAGCAGCGCCGTGGTCGGCAGTTCGCGCAGGCGCCGGTGGGCCACCTCCACCTCCGGCTCGCGCAGGCGCACCGTATGGCGCTGGAACTCCAGCATGCGGTAGTCGGCGCTGCCCGGAGCGCCTTCGTAGCGGTAGCCGTTCTCCAGCACCAGCACCCGCTCGCCGGTGGCCGGGTCCGCCTGCTGGTAGGCCCGTTCGGCCACCACCATGTCCTCGCGGCCGTCGACGCGCGCCATCACGAACACCCGCCCCATGCGGCTGCCCGGCTCCACCCGCTCGACGTAGAACACCGCGTCGCTGCCGCGCACCTCATGGAAACGCCCGGCGCCGAAGGCCTCGATATCCACCGTGGCCTGCGCGCGCTCGATCATCCCGCGGCTGGCGGCCTCCGCCCAGGGGGCGATCCACAGGGACAGCAGCGCCACCGGCACCGCGACCACCAGCGCGAACACCCCGACCGTCTTCATCACGCGGTCCACGCCCACCCCGCAGGCCGCCAGCGCCGTCATCTCGTTGTCCTTGTACAGCCGGCTGAGGCCGAGCAGCACCGCGATGTACAGCGCCAACGGCACCACGATCGCCAGGCTGGCGGTGCTCTTGAGCAGCACCAGCCCCAGCACCTCGCTCATCGGCAGGGCGCCGGCCGCCACGTCCATCAGGAAGCGCAGGAAGCGCCCGCTGAGGAATATCAGCATCAGCACCAGGGTCACCGCGAGCAGGGTGAACAGCACTTCGCGGAACAGATATTTATTAATAATCAAGCCGTCTTACCGCCGGAATGTTTCGATAATGATCTAGAATTTCGATACGACTTAAGTAAACTACGGAGCGCCAACTCGGCGGCCCGGCCCGGCGCCCGGGCGCGCGCCCCACGAGGCGCGGAAACCAGCACGGCCGCCCCACTTCCAGCCGAGCAGCCGCTCGCGCGACCACCCCGGCAGCAGGCCGCGTGGGCGACGCGCGCGCTCGGCATGGGTCGCCCGAGCCACCCCGCAGAACAAGGGAGCGGATATGGAGTTCAGTGTAAAGAGTGGTGATCCTGAAAAACAGCGCAATGCCTGCGTGGTGGTCGGCGTGTTCGAGCCGCGCCGCCTGTCGGCGGCCGCGCATGCGGTCGACAAGGCGAGTGGCGGCTACATCGCCTCGCTGCTGCGCCGCGGCGACATCGAGGGCCGACTCGGCCAGACCCTGCTGCTGCACAACCTCGACAATACCCTGAGCAACCGGGTGCTGCTGGTCGGCTGCGGGCGCGAGCGCGACCTCACCGATGCGCAGTATCGCAAGATCATCGCCAGCGCGGTCAACACCCTCAACGACATCGGCGCCATGGACGCCGCGTGCTACCTGACCGAGATCCCGGTCAAGGGGCGCGACACGGCGTGGAAGGTACGCCAGGCGGTGGAGGCCACGCGCCACACCCTGTACCGCTTCGAGCAGTTCAAGAGCAAGAAGGACTCCACGCGCCGGCCGCTGCGCAAGTTGATCCTGAGCGTACCCAACCGCCGCGAACTGAACGACGGCGAGCAGGCGGTGCGTGTCGGCACCGCGATCGCCGACGGCGTGAGCCTCGCGCGCGACCTCGGCAACCTGCCCGGCAACGTGTGCACGCCCAGCTACCTCGCCGAGCATGCGCTGTCCATGAGCAAGGTGTTCGAGAAGCTCGAGGTCGAGGTGCTGGAGGAGGCGGACATGGAGAAGCTGGGCATGGGCGCCCTGCTCTCGGTGGCGCGCGGCACGCGCCAGCCCGCCAAGCTCATCGTGATGCACTACCGCGGCGGCGCGCAGGACGAGAAGCCGATCGCGCTGGTCGGCAAGGGCATCACCTTCGACTCGGGCGGCATCTCGATCAAACCCGGCGCCGCCATGGACGAGATGAAGTTCGACATGTGCGGCGCCGCCGGCGTGCTCGGCACCATGACCGCGGTATGCGAACTCGGCCTGCCGCTCAACGTGGTGGCGCTGATTCCGGCCTCGGAGAATCTGCCCGACGGCAACGCGAGCAAGCCGGGCGACATCGTCACTACCATGTCCGGGCAGACGGTGGAGATTCTGAACACCGACGCCGAGGGCCGGCTGGTGCTGTGCGACGCGCTCACCTACAGCGCGCGCTTCGAGCCGGACGCCGTGATCGACGTGGCCACCCTCACCGGCGCCTGCGTGATCGCGCTCGGCAAGCACGCCACCGGCGTGCTCAGTAACCACCCGCCGCTGGCCAACGACCTGCTGAGCGCCGGCCGCTACGCCAGCGACCGCGGCTGGGAGCTGCCGCTGTGGGACGAGTACCGCGAACAGCTCAAGAGCAACTTCGCGGACATGGCCAACATCGGCGGGCGCGAGGGCGGCACCATCACCGCGGCCTGCTTCCTGTCGAACTTCACCAAGAAGCTCCACTGGGCGCATCTCGACATCGCCGGCGTGGCGTGGGAGTCGGGCGCCAAGAAAGGCGCCACCGGCCGTCCCGTGCCCCTGCTGACCCAGTACCTGCTGAACCGCGTCGCCGCCAAGGGGCGCTAGCGGGTGACGCGCATCGACTTCTACGTACTGCCCGAGGGTGAAGACCGGCGCGAGTGGTTCGCCTGCCGCATCACCGAGAAGGCGTACAGCCACGGCCATGCGGTCTACCTGCAGGCGGCCGACGCGGCCGAGGCGGCGCGGCTCGACGGCCTGCTGTGGACCTTCCGCGCGGGCAGCTTCGTGCCGCACCGCCTGGCCGGCGACGAGGCCGCCGCGCCGGCGGGCGAGCCGCCGGTGATCGTCGCCTGGGAGGGGCTGGCCGACGGCGAGGAACCTTCACGGGCGCTGGCGGCGCAGGCCGAGGACGCGGTACTGGTCACTCTCACCGACGAAGTTCCGCTCTTCTTCAGCCACTTTCCGCGCGTCGTGGAGCTGGTGGCGGGCGACGAGCGCCAGCGTGCCGCGGCGCGCGCACGCTTTCGTTTCTACCGTGATCGCGGATATTCGATCCAAACGCATGAGGTGTCGGCGACCCAGTTGCAGGCCGACTGAGCGCCGCCGACGGTTGTCTATGCTGTGTCAGACGCGTGCGGCGGAGGACGACGTACGGCCCACGCCCCGGCCGCTCCGTCAGCCGAGTGCATTCACCGATCCCGAGGTACCGTGAACGAGCAACTGACCGAACTGCCCGCGCCCGTGCGCCGCGTCCTGGAGGCGCGCCATCACGATCCCTTCGAGGTGCTCGGCCGCCACCCCGGCCCGGCGGGCGTGCGGGTGCGCGTGTTCGCCCCCGGCGTGGTGCAGGCCGAGTTGATCGGCCAAGGCGGCGAGGCGCTCCCCATGCAGCGCCTGGCCGAGACCGACTTGTTCGAATGGCACGGCCCGGCCGAGCGCCTGCCGACCCATTATCAAGTGGCCTACCGCGACGGCGACGGCCACCAGTGGCGCGCCCACGACCCCTACTGCTTCGCGCCGCAGCTGCCCGATTACGACCTGTACCTGTTCGGCGAGGGCAAGCACTGGCACGCCTACCGCTTCCTCGGCGCACACCGGCACACGGTGGAGGGCATCGACGGCGTGGTGTTCGCCACCTGGGCACCCAGCGCGGCGCGCGTGAGCGTGGTGGGCAACTTCAACGCCTGGGACGGGCGCCGCCACCCGATGCGCCTGCGCGGCTCGAGCGGCGTGTGGGAGCTGTTCGTGCCGGGGCTGCAGCCGGGCGACCTGTACAAGTTCGAACTGCTCAATCGCGACAACGCCACCCTGCACCTCAAGTCGGATCCCTACGGGCGCAGCTTCGAGCCGCGCCCGGCCACCTCGTCCCGCGTGGAGGCCGCCGAACCCTACCAGTGGGGCGACGACGACTGGATGGCGGGCCGCCGCGAGCAGGACGCCTGGCTGCACCGGCCCATGGCCACCTACGAGGTCCACCTCGGTTCCTGGCAACGCAGCGAGGACGGCGGGTTTCTGGACTACCGCACGCTGGCGCACCGGCTGGTCGATTACGTCCTGGCGCAGGGTTTCACGCACATCGAGCTGCTGCCGGTCAGCGAACACCCGCTGGACGCCTCCTGGGGCTATCAGACCGTGGGTTACTACGCCCCCACCAGCCGCTTCGGCGACCCCAACGGCCTGCGCTACCTGGTGGACCATTGCCACCGCCACGGCATCGGCGTGCTGCTCGACTGGGTGCCCGCGCACTTTCCCAAGGACGCCCACGGCCTGGCGCGCTACGACGGCAGCGCGCTGTACGAGCACGAGGATCCGCGCCGCGGCGAGCACCGCGACTGGGGCACGCTGATCTTCAACTACGGGCGCAACGAGGTGCGTAACTTCCTGCTCTCCAACGCCATTTACTGGCTGGAGGAGTTCCACTTCGACGGCCTGCGGGTGGACGCCGTGGCCTCGCTGCTGTACCTCGATTACTCACGCGAGGAAGGCGACTGGCTGCCCAATATCTACGGCGGCAACGAGAACCTGGAGGCGATCAGCTTCCTGCGCGAATTGAACACGGTGGTGCACCAGCTGCATCCCGGCGCGCTGGTGGTGGCCGAGGAGTCCACCGCCTGGCCCATGGTGTCGCGCCCGGTGTGGCTGGGCGGGCTCGGCTTCAGCATGAAGTGGAACATGGGGTGGATGCACGACACGCTCAACTACATCAGCAAGGACCCCATCCACCGCCAGTACCACCACGACCGGCTCACCTTCGGGCTGCTGTACGCCTTCACCGAGAACTTCGTGCTGCCCTTCTCGCACGACGAGGTGGTGCACGGCAAAGGCTCCATGATCGACAAGATGCCGGGCGACCCCTGGCAGCGCTTTGCCAACCTGCGCCTGCTGTACGCCTACCTGTACACCCAGCCGGGCAAGAAGCTGCTGTTCATGGGCTGCGAGTTCGCGCAGGGCCGCGAGTGGAGCCACGACCGCGCGCTCGACTGGGAGTTGCTCGAGCGCCCGCAGCACCAGGGCATCCAGCGCCTGGTGGCGGACCTGAACCGCCTGTACCGCGAGCAGCCCGCGCTGCACCGGCTGGACTTCGACGAGCGCGGTTTCGAGTGGATCGACTGCCACGACACCGCGCAGTCGACATTGAGTTACGTGCGCAAGGACGAGCACGGCGCCACCATCGTGGTCGCGCTCAACTTCACCCCCCTGCCCCGCAAAGGTTATCGCATCGGCGTGCCGCACGCCGGCTTCTACCGCGAGGTGATGAACACCGACTCGGCCCATTACGGCGGCAGCGACGTGGGTAACGGCGGCGGCGTGATGGCGAGCGCGGTGCCCTGGATGGGGCGCGAACACTCCATGGAGATCACCCTGCCGCCGCTCGCGGCGGTGGTGTTCGTGCACACCGGCGAGTAGGCCCGGGGCGCGTCGTCTGGCGCGGTTACGGCTGCTCCTGTGCGCGGCGCGCGCGGGTGTACTCGATGAGCGCGTGCGTGGAGCCGTCGTGGGCGGAGACACCCCCCGCGCCGCGCAACTCCGCGAGGATGGGCTTGGCCAGTTGCTTGCCGAGTTCCACGCCCCACTGGTCGTAGGAGTTCACGTTCCAGATCACCCCCTGCACGAAGATCTTGTGCTCATAGAGCGCGATCAGGCGGCCCAGCGCGTAAGGCGTGAGCTTGTCGAACAACAGGGTGTTCGTCGGGCGGTTGCCGGGAAACACCTTGTGCGGCAGCAGGCGCGCGAGCGCCGCGCCGCTCAGCCCCTCGGCCTCCAGTTCGCGCCGCGCCTCCTCCTCGGTCTTGCCCTTGAGCAGCGCCTCGGTCTGCGCAAAACAGTTGGCGAGCAGGATGGCATGATGCTCTTGCAAGGCGTGGTGCGGATCCAACGCGGCGATGAAATCCCCCGGCACCAGGCGCGTGCCCTGGTGCAGCAACTGGAAGAAGGCGTGCTGGCCGTTGGTGCCCGGCTCGCCCCACAGCACCGGGCCTGTGGTGTAGTCCACATACTGTCCATCGCGGGTCACGCGCTTGCCGTTGCTCTCCATGTCGGCCTGCTGCAGATAGGCCGGCAAGCGGTGCAGGTGCTGAATATACGGAAACACCCCGTGGCTCTGGGCGCCGAAGAAGTTGTGATACCAGACCCCGAGCAGCGCCAGGATGACCGGCATGTTCTGCTCCAGCGGCGCGTGACGAAAGTGCTCGTCCATGGCATGCGCGCCGGCGAGCAGGTCCTCGAAGTGGTCCATGCCGAGCGTGACGGCGATGGACAGGCCGATCGCCGACCACAGCGAGTAGCGCCCCCCGACCCAATCCCAGAACGCGAACATGTTGCGCGTGTCGATGCCGAATGCACGCACCGCCTCGGCATTGGTCGACAGCGCCACGAAGTGCTTGGCGACGCTGGAGGCCTCCGGCGCGTGGCGCAGCAGCCACGCCTTGGCGGCCTCGGCGTTGGCGAGCGTCTCCTGGGTGGTGAAGGTCTTGGAGGCGACGATGAACAGCGTCGTTTCGGGATCGACCGCCTCGAGCACATCGGCCAGATGGCTGCCGTCCACGTTGGAGACGTAATGCGCGCGCAGCCCCGCACGCGCATAGGGCTTGAGCGCCTCGGTAACCATCACCGGGCCGAGGTCGGAGCCGCCGATACCGATGTTCACCACGTCGGTGATCGCCTTGCCGCTGTAGCCGCGCCAGGCGCCGCTGCGCACCTCTTCCGAGAACCGGCGCATCTGCGCCAGCACGGCGTTGACCTCGGGCATCACGTCCTCGCCGTCGACCCGCATCGGCGTGCCGGCGCGGTTGCGCAGCGCCACGTGCAGCACCGCGCGATCCTCCGTGGTGTTGATGCGCTCACCCGCGAACATGCGCTCGACCCAGCGCGGCAGTTCGCACTCCTCGGCGAGGCGCAGCAACAAGGTCAGGGTGTGCTCGGTGATGCGGTTCTTGGAATAGTCGAGCAGCAGGTCGTCCAGACGCAGGGAGAAGCGCGCGAACCGCTCCGGGTCGCGCGCGAAGAGCTCGCGCATGTGCATCTCGCACAACTCGCGGTAGTGGTCCTGCAGGGCCTGCCAAGCGGGTCGCTGCGTCAGTGAGGCTGGTCGGTCATTGTTATTGTGCATAGCTACTCCGTGTTGTCAGCGCGCCTCCACAGAGGTGTTGGCAGCGCGCCTGTCGGGCCGCGCCTGTCCGCGCTACCCGTCCTCGGGTTGAATCGAATTGCGCCACACGTGGTCTTCGTGGTCGAACAGGCGCTGGCTCTCCACCGGCCCCCAGGTCCCCGCCGGATAGGTGTGGATGTAATCGCGCTCCATCGACCACACCTTCAGCACCGGATCGACGATGCGCCACGCCCAGTTCACTTCGTCATAGCGCAGAAACAGGGAACGGTCGCCCTCCACCACGTCGAGCAGCAAGGCCTCGTAGGCATCCAGGCGCTCGTGCTCGCCCCCGGCGATGGTGGCGTCCAGTGTGGTGGTGCGCGTGCGCATCTCCAGCCCGGGCAGCTTCACCTGCAACTCGGCGCGCAGACACTCCTCGGGCTGGATGGCAAGCAGCAGCCAGTTCGGCTTTACCTGCTCGAGCTGCGTCTCGCGAAACAGCTGTTGCGGCGGATGCCGGAAACGGATGCAGATCATCGAACTGTTGGCCTTCAAGCGCTTGCCGGTGCGGATGTAGAACGGCACCCCGCGCCAGCGCCAGTTGTCGACGTACAACTTGAGCGCGGCGTAGGTCTCGGTCGTGCTGTTGGGCGCGACGCCGTGCTCGTCGATGTAGCCGGCGACCTTCTCGCCGTCCACCATGCCGTGTCGGTATTGGGCGCGGAAGGCGTGCGCGTGCACCGCGCTCGGCGGGATCGGGCGGATCGACTTCAGCACCTTGACCTTCTCGTCGCGCAGCGACTCGGCGTCGAGGTTGGCGGGCGGCTCCATCGCCACTAGCGTGAGCATCTGCAGCAAATGGCTCTGGATCATGTCGCGCAGGGCACCGGCGTCCTCGTAATACTCGGCGCGCCCGAAGATGCCCTGCGACTCGGCGTGCGTGATCTGCACGTGGTCGATGAAGTTGCGGTTCCACAACGGTTCCATCATCAGGTTGGCGAAGCGGAACACCAGCACGTTCTGCACCGTGCCCTTGCCGAGGTAGTGGTCGATGCGAAAGATCTGGTTTTCGTGAAAGTCGCGGTGCAGGCGCCGGTCCAGGCTCTCGGCGCTGTCCAGGTCGAAACCGAACGGCTTCTCGACCACCAGGCGCTTCCAACCGGAGTCCTCGCTATTGAGCCCTGCCGCCACCAGTTGATCCGCCACCGGGCCGATCTCCTGCGGGCGGATCGCCATGTAGAACACGGTGTTGTCCGGGTAATGGGAGGTGGAGCCGAGCTCGCGCGCGAGGCGCGTGTAGTCGTCGGGCTTGTCGAGGTCGCCGCGAAAGAAAAACAGGCGGTCGGCGAAGCGCGCGAACAGCGCCGGATCGCAACCGCCGCGCAGCTTGCCGCCGATGCTCTCGGCGACCTGCTCGCGCCACTGCTCGTGGTCCCAGTCGCGGCGCCCGAACCCGAGGATCACCAAGCCGTGCGGCAGGCGCCCCGCCACCTCCAGGTGATACAGGGCGGGCAGGAGCTTGTTCTGCGCGAGGTTGCCGGTGGCGCCGAAGATCACGAACGTACACGGCTCGGTCACGTTGCGTCCCTTGCTGGAGAACTGCTGCTGCGCGATAGGCTGCATGTTGACTCCCTGGAGAAGACGGGTTGCGGGCGGACCGGGAGCGCGGCGGCGCCGCTCAGGAGCGCTTGACGACGTGACCGCCGAAGGCGTTGCGCATCATCGACAACAAGCGGTTACCGTAACCCTCGGCGTCCTGACTCGCAAAGCGCATCTGCAGCGCCAACGTCATCACGGGCGCCGCCACCCCCTGGTCCACGGCCTCGACGGCGGTCCAGCGACCCTCGCCGGAATCGGCCACATATGGCTGGACGTCGGCCAGCTGCTGATCCTGCGCCAGCGCCTCCGCGGTGAGGTCGAGCAGCCAGCTGCGCACCACCGAGCCATGGCGCCACATCTCGGTGACTTGGGCGAGATCGTAATCGAATTCGCGCTTGCCGCGCATCAGCGACAAGCCCTCGGCGAAGGCCTGCATCATGCCGTACTCGATCCCGTTGTGGATCATCTTCGCGAAGTGCCCGGCGCCGGCGGGGCCGACATGGCCCCAGCCCTGATCGGGCGCCGGCGCGAGCACCTTGAGCGCCGGGGTGAGCCGCTCCACATGCGCCGCCTCGCCCCCCACCATCAGGCAGTAGCCCTTGTCCAGACCCCACACCCCGCCGGAGGTGCCGGCATCCACGAAGCCGATGCCGCGCGCGGCGAGCGCCTCGGCATGGCGTTGGCTCTGGTGGTAGTTCGAGTTGCCGCCGTCGACCACCACGTCGCCCGCCTCCAGCAGGTCGCCGAGCCGCGTCAGCGCCTGGGCGGTGGGCTCGCCGCTCGGCAGCATCAACCACACGATGCGCGGCGCCTCGAGCTGAGCCACGGCCTCTTCCATGGTCGTCGCGGGGCGCATACCGTCCTCCTGCGCGAGCCGCTGGACGATCTCCTGCGAACGGTTGTAACCGACCACTTCGATACCGCCGCGCAGCAGCCGCCGCGCCATGTTGGCCCCCATGCGGCCCAGCCCGAACAACGCCAATCTCATGTGCTTGAGTACCCCCGAGGTGATGCGTATGCGAGTCGCGGCGCGCGCGGACGCGTAGCGCGAGTCGGGCTACAGTATAGACTTTACGCCGACCCGCAAACCGCCGGTCGGGCCCGGGCGCGGGTCCCGCCGGCGTCGCCCCCAGAACGCGGCGAGTCACGGACGTCGCAAGAATGAAAAAGGGAACTGCATGTACGACATCCTGTTCGCCACCAGTGAGGCGCACCCCCTGATCAAGACCGGCGGCCTCGGTGACGTGGCCGGCAGCCTGCCGGGCGCGTTGCAGCAGATCGGCCTGCAGGTAACGCTGATGATGCCCGCCTACCGCGCGGCGGTGGAGCGCGCCGGCGAGTTGAAGGAGGTCACCAGCTTCACGGTGCCCGGATCGGCCGAACCGGTGCGCCTGCTGGAGGGACGCTTGGACGACGTGCGGCTGTGGCTGGTGGACTCGCCCTATCATTACGACCGCCCCGGCGGACCGTACGCCGGTCCCGACGGGGTGGACTGGCCGGACAACGCCCAGCGCTTTGCGGTGTTCGGGCGCGCGGTGACGCTCGCCGCACTTGGACGGATCGGCGGCTGGCATCCCGACGTGGTGCATTGCAACGACTGGCAGAGCGGCCTGGTGCCCGCGCTGCTCGCCCCCGAGCCGCAGCGTCCGGCCACCATCTTCACGGTGCACAACCTTGCCTACCACGGACTGTTCCCGTGGGAGACCTTCGCGGCGCTGCAACTGCCCTTCGAGCTTTGGTCCATGCATGCCATGGAGTTCTACAACCAGTTCTCCTTCATCAAGGGCGGGCTGGTGTTCGCCGACTGGATCACCACCGTCAGCCCGACCTACGCGCAAGAGATCCGCACCCCCGAGTTCGGCTGCGGCCTCGACGGGCTGCTCAACTTCCGCGCCGACCGGCTGGTCGGCATCCTGAACGGCGTGGACTACGCCGTTTGGGACCCCGCGCACGACCCGCACATCGCGCGCGCCTACGACGCGCGCAGCCTGCGCAACAAGGCCGCCAACAAGCGCGCGCTGCAGGCCAAGCTCGGCCTCGCCAAGGAGAGCAAGCCCGCACTGCTCGGCATGGTGAGTCGGCTGGTGGAACAAAAAGGGGTCGATCTGTTGCTCGAGAGCATCGACTGGCTGATGGCGCGCGAGGCGCAGCTCGCGGTGCTCGGCACCGGCCATCCGCCCTTCGAGGAGGCGCTGCGCGCCGCCGCCCAGCGCTACCCTGGGCGTGTGGGGGTAGAGATCGGCTACGACGAACAGTTCGCGCACCTCATCGAGGCCGGCGCCGACCTGTTCCTGATGCCCTCGCGCTTCGAGCCCTGCGGCCTCAACCAGATCTACAGCCTGCGTTACGGCACACCGCCGGTGGTGCGCCGCACCGGCGGGCTGGCCGACACGGTGGTCGACGCAACCCCCGCCGCGGTAAAGGCGGGCGAAGCCACCGGCTTCGTGTTCGACGCGGCGAGCGCAGCGGGCTTCCAGGAGGCGATCGACCGCGCGCTGCGGCTGCGCGCCGAGCAGGCGCGCGCCTGGGGGCGGGTGCGCACCACCGCCATGGCGCAGGACTACAGCTGGCAGAACAGCGCCCAACACTACCTCGAACTGTACCAGCGGGCGGTCGGCTGAACCCGCCACATGACGGGTTGTTACGCTTGCCGCTTGGCGCCGGCGCCGCCCCGGGTGGCGGACCCTCAACCGGTTGCGGTTATAATGCGCACCCTTGCAGCCGCTCGGCGCCCCTCACGCGCCCCTCGCAAACCATGACAAGCATGCCCAGCGACAAACCATTGCGTACCCGCGTCCGCCTGTTCGGCAACCTCCTCGGCAGGGTGCTGTACACGCAGGCCGGAGAGCACGTGCTTGCCTCGGTGGAGACCCTGCGCAAGGGCTACATCAGCCTGCGCAAGCAGGACAACGCCGACAAGCGCGCGCGGCTGAGCAAGCTCATCGAGCGCCTGGACGGCACCACCCTCACCCACGTGGCGCGCGCCTTCAGCACCTACTTCAGCCTGGTCAACATCGCCGAAGAGGCCTACCAGCACCACCAGCGCCGGCGCCAGATCCGCATCGGCGGGCCGCTGTGGACGGGCTCGTTCGATGCGACGCTGCGCGAGCTCAAGGAGCGCGGCGTCGACCGCGAGCAGCTCCAGTTCCTGCTCGACAAGCTGCGCTACACGCCGGTCTTCACCGCACATCCCACCGAATCCAAGCGCCGCACGGTGATGGAGGCCTTGCGCCGCATCTTCGTCACCAGCGAGCAGCTGTCGGATACCCGGCTCGGAAAGGAGCAGCGCAACGCGATCATCCGCGAGCTCGAGGCCGAGATTCAGGTCCTGTGGAAGACCGACGAAGTGCGCGCGCACCGCCCGCAGGTGCGTGACGAGATCAAGAACGGCCTGTTCTATTTTCGCGAGAGCCTGTTCCGCGCGGTGCCCGACACCTACCGCAATTTCGAGAAGGCGCTGGAGCGCATCTACCCCACCGGCCCCGACGAGACGCCGCTGACCATCCCCAGCTTCTTGAGCTTCGGCTCCTGGATCGGCGGCGACCGCGACGGCAACCCGTACGTGAAGCCCGAAACCACCGCCCAAGCGGTGCGCATGCAGGCGCGCGAAGTGGTGCGCGAGTATCTCGACCGGGTGTGTGCGCTGGCGCGCGTCCTTACCCACTCCAGCCAGCTCTGCTCGCCCACCGAGGAATTCCTCGCCGACCTCGAGGATTACGAGCGGCGCTTCCCCGAGCCTTTCACCGAGCGCCCCGAGCGGTTTCGGCGCGAGCCCTACCGGCGCAAGCTGTACTTCATGCGCCACCGCCTGCGCGCCTCGCTGCACTGCATCGACGCGCGCCTGAACGGCGCCGAGCCGGTGGACGGGCGCGCCGCCTACCCCAACGAAGCGGAACTGCTGGCGGACCTGTACCTGATCCGCGATTCGCTGATCGCGCACGGCGACCGCAACATCGCCGAGGGGTCCTTAAAGGACCTGATCCGCCTGGTGGAGACCTTCGGTTTCTCCCTGGTCCACCTGGACCTGCGCCAGGAATCCACCCGACACAGCGAAGCCGTGACGGAGATCGTGCGCGCCCTGGGCGAGGGCGATTATGCGCAGTGGGACGAGGCCGAGCGCCTGGAACGTTTGGCGCGGCTGATCGAGCGGGACGATATCGAACTCGCGCGCGAGGGAGTCAGCGACGCGACGCGCGAGACCCTGGAGGTGTTCGACGTCATGGCCGCCATGCGCCGGGAGATCAGCCCGCGCACCTTCGGCAGCTATGTGGTGTCGATGACCCATACCGCCAGCCACGTCATGGAGGTGATGTTCCTCGCCCGCCTGGCGGGGCTCGTGGGGCGGGATGCGGACGGGCTGTACTGTCGACTGAGCGTCGCGCCCTTGTTCGAGACCATCGAGGACCTGGACCACGTCGAGCCGGTCATGGCTGCCCTGCTGGACAATCCGACCTACGCCGGGCTGCTGAAGGCCGCGGGCAACACCCAGGAGGTGATGCTCGGCTACTCCGATTCCTGTAAGGACGGGGGGATCCTCTCCTCGACCTGGAGCCTCTACCAAGCGCAGAAGGTCATCACGCGCATGGCCACCGACCGCGGCATCCACTGCCGCCTGTTCCACGGCCGCGGCGGCACCATCGGCCGCGGCGGCGGCCCCACCCACGAGTCCATCGTCTCGCAGCCGCGCGGCACGGTGCACGGCGAGATCAAGTTCACCGAGCAGGGCGAGGTGCTGTCCTACAAGTACAGCAACATCGAGACCGCGGTGTACGAACTCACCATGGGCGCCACCGGGCTGCTGAAGGCCAGCACCTGCCTAGTCGAGCCGCCGCACGAGGACGACCCCCAGCACCTGGCGATCATGGACGAGCTCGCGCGCATCGGCGAGGAGCGCTACCGCGACCTGACCGACCGCACGCCTGGCTTCCTCGACTACTTCTACGAGGCCACCCCGGTCACCGAGATCGGCCTGCTCAACATCGGCTCGCGCCCCTCGCACCGTAAACCGGGCGACCGCTCCAAGGCCTCGGTGCGCGCCATCGCCTGGGTGTTCGGTTGGGCGCAGTCGCGCCACACGCTGCCCGCCTGGTACGGCATCGGCGGCGCCCTGGAGACGTGGCAGCAGGGCGATCCCCAGCGGCGCCAACAACTGCGCGCGATGTACCGCGACTGGCCGTTCTTCCGCGCCCTGCTCGGCAACAGCCAGATGGCGCTGTTCAAGGCCGACATGGGCATCGCGGCCGAATACGCCCGGCTGTGTCCCGACCAAGAGCGCCGCCACGCCATCTACCACGCCGTACGCGAAGAGCATGAGCGCAGCGTGCACCACGTTTTGGAGGTCGCGCAGATCCACGGCCTGCTCGAGGAGACCCCCACCCTGGCGCTGTCGCTGTCGCGCCGCAACCCGTACCTGGACCCGCTCAACCACATCCAGATCACGCTGCTGCGCCGCTACCGCGACGAATCGCTATCCCAGGAAGAGCGCGAGCAGTGGCTCGACCCGCTGCTGCGCTCCATCAACGCCATCGCCGCGGGCATGCGCAACACGGGCTGAGCGACTAGCGGAACACGCTGATTCCGCGCCCTGGGCCCGACCCCGGCTTGTTTTCCTAGTTATTGAACACCGTTCAACTAAGTGCTAGCATTCTGAACACCGTTTAGTTTCCCCGCTTCACCATGAAGCGGCGCCAAGAAGAACAAGTGGGACCCTATGGCACGACGCAGTGACCACACCCGGGACGAGATCAAGGCCATGGCGCTCGCCGCGGCCAAGGGCATCGTCGCCGACCACGGCTATCGAGCCCTCACCACGCGGAAGGTGGCGGCGGCCATCGGCTACACCGTCGGCAGCCTCTACCTCGTCTTCGATAACCTCGACGACCTCGTGCTGCACATCAACGCCGACACCTTGGATGCGCTCGACCAGGCGTTACAGCAGGTCGATGCACGCGAGGGCGACCCCGCCGCGCGCCTGTTGGCGCTCGCCCGCGCGTACGCGCAGTTCGCGCGGCGCAACGCCTCCCTGTGGCGCCTTGTGTTCGAACACCCGTTGCCGACGCCGCGCCCCGCGTGGTTTCAGGTCAAGGTGGAGCGCATGTTCGCCGTCGTGGAACGGCTACTGCGCGACATTTGCCCGGACCGCCCCGCCGAGGAACTCGCCGCCGCGGCGCGTGCCCTGTGGAGCGGCGTGCATGGAGTGACCGTGCTCGCCATGACCGAGCGCCTCGACACGCCGGACGCGCCGGCCGCGCATGAGTTGATCGACTCGCTGGTAACGAACTATCTGCGCGGCTACACCGCGCGCGCCTGATCGACGCCGCCGTACAACAACGAGAAGCCGTACAACAACAAGAAAAGGGGGAACTCCCGATGAATGCGCTCAAATGGCTGTTGCGCCTACTGCTGACCCGCCTCTACCGCGTCGAACTGAGCGGCATGGAGCACTATCACGCGGCGGGCAAGCGAGTATTGGTGGTCGCCAATCACACCTCCTTCCTGGACGCCCTGCTGCTCGCGGTGTTCCTCCCCGACCGGCTCACCTTCGCCGTCAACACGCACGTCGCCGCACGCTGGTGGCTGCGCCCGCTGATCCGCCTAGTCGACGCCTTTCCCATGGACCCCACCAGCCCCTACGCGACCCGCGCGCTGATCCGCTATCTGCAGGAGGACCGCCGCGCCGTCATCTTTCCGGAGGGGCGCATCACGGTCACCGGCTCGCTGATGAAGATCTACGACGGCACCGGCATGGTGGCCGACAAGTCCGGCGCGACCTTGCTGCCGGTGCGTATCGACGGCGCGCAGTACACGCCCTTCTCGCGCCTGCGCGGGCGGGTGCGGCTGCGCTGGTTCCCGCGCATCCGCCTCGCCATCCAGCCGCCCGTGCGCCTCGAGGTCCCGGAAGAGGTGCGCGGCCGCGCGCGGCGCCACCACGCGGGCGCCGCGCTGGCGGACGTGATGACCCAGATGATGTTCGCCAGTTCCGACTACCGCCGCACGCTGCTCGAGGCGCTGCTGGACGCCCGGCGCGTGCACGGCGGGCGCAAACGCGTGGTGGAGGACATCCAGCGCCGCCCGCTGAGCTACAACGCCGTGCTCGCCCGCGCGTACGCTCTCGGCCGCGCGATGGCGCCCGACGCCCGACCGGGGGACACCGTCGGCCTGATGTTGCCCAATGCGACCGCCGCCGCGGTCGCCTTCTTCGCGCTGCACATACAGGGCCGCGTGCCCGCCATGCTCAACTACACCCTCGGCGCCCGCGCGCTCGCCTCCACCTGCCGCACCGCGCGCGTTGAGGTCGTGTACACCTCCCGGCGCTTCGTCGCCGCGGCCAAGCTCGACGCCGCGGTGCAGGCGCTGGCGGCGCACACCACCGTCATCTATCTGGAAGACCTCGCCGCGCGCCTCGACCCGCTCGACAAGCTGCGTGCCGCGCTGTTCCCCTACCACGCCCGCTGGCACAAGCGTCGCGCGCGTCCGGACGATCCCGCGGTCGTGCTGTTCACGTCCGGCTCCGAAGGCGCGCCCAAGGGGGTGGTGCTCTCGCACGCCAATCTGCTCGCCAACCGCGAGCAGATCGCCGCGCGCATCGCCTTCAGTGCGCAGGACGTGATCCTGAACGCCCTGCCCGTGTTCCACTCCTTCGGCCTCACGGCCGGCACGCTGCTGCCGCTGCTGTCCGGCATGCGCACCTTCTTCTATCCCTCGCCGCTGCACTACCGCATCGTCCCCGAGGTGGCCTACGACATCAACGCGACGGTGCTGTTCGGCACCAACACCTTCCTGAAGGGCTACGCGCGCCACGCCCATCCCTACGACTTCTACAGCATTCGCTACGTGTTCGCGGGCGCGGAGAAGTTGCAGGATGAGACGCGGCGCGTGTGGGCCGAGAAGTTCGGCATCCGCGTGTTCGAGGGCTACGGCGCAACCGAGACCAGCCCGGTGCTCAGCATGAACACGCCCATGGATTTCCTCGCCGGTTCCACCGGCCGGCTGCTGCCCGGCATCGAGTGGCGCCTGGAGCCGGTACCCGGCGTGAGCGAGGGCGGGCGCCTCGCGGTGCGCGGGCCCAACGTCATGCTCGGCCACCTGCTGCCCGAGCGGCCGGGCGAGCTGGTGCCGCCGGCCACCGCGCAGGGTCCCGGCTGGTATGACCTGGGCGACATCGTGAGCGTCGACGAACGCGGTTTCGTCCATATCCGCGGCCGTGCCAAGCGCTTCGCCAAGATCGGCGGCGAGATGGTCTCGTTGACCACGGCCGAGGAACTCGCCGCGCGCACCTGGCCGCAGGCGCAGCACGCGGTGGTGAGCGTGCCCGACGCGAACAAGGGCGAGCGCCTGGTGCTCTACACCAGCCAGCCCGATGCCGCGCGCGCCGAGCTCGTGGCGCGGGCGCAGCGCGACAGCCTGGGCGAGATCAACGTGCCCAAACGCGTGGTCGTGGTACCGACCATCCCGGTGCTCGGCAGCGGCAAGACGGACTACGCCAAGCTCCAGACGCTCGCCGAGGAGGCGGTCGCATGAACCGCGGGGTGTACGCGCTGCTCGTGGCGCAGTTCCTCACGGCCTTCGCCGACAACGCGATCCTGTTCACCGCCATCGCGATGGTGCTGCACACGGCGGACACCGCGCCGTGGTACGTACCCGCCATGCAGGCGGCCTTCCTGGTGGCCTTCGTGGCGCTCGCGCCGTGGGTGGGGGCGTTCGCGGACAGCCGCCCCAAGGCCCAGGTGCTGCTGATCGGCAACGTGCTCAAGGGGGCGGGCGTCGCCCTGATGCTGGCGGGCGTGGACCCGATCGCCGCCTACGCGCTGGTCGGCGTCGGCGCCGCCGTGTACGGCCCGGCGAAGTACGGCATCCTCCCCGAGATGGTGGCTCACACCCGCTTGGTGCAAGCCAACGGCTGGATCGAGGGCTCGACCATCGTCGCCATCATCCTCGGCACGGTGGTGGGTGCGCGCGTGGCGGACAGCTCCATCACCGCCGCCCTGCTGCTGGCCGCCGCGTGCTACGTCCTGTCGCTCACCGCGACGCTGTTGATCCCGCGCACTCAGGCCCTGCACGCGGCCCAGAGCGGCGTGCGTCACTTCGGGCGCATGATGCGCGCGCTGTTCGCCTCCCAGCGCGCGCGCTTTGTAATGCTGGGCTCAGGGCTGTTCTGGGCCGCCGCCGCGGTGCTGCGCCTGGTGCTGGTGAGTTGGGCGCCGCTGGTGCTGGCCACCCAGAGCGCGGCCGACATTGCCGAGCTGACCCTGGCGCTGGCCGTCGGGATCGTCATCGGCGCCATCCTCGTGCCGCGTCTCATCCCGATCGAGCGCCTGCGCCGCGCGCGTCTGGCCGCCTACCTCATGGGCCTGGGCATCCTCGCGCTCACTCAGGTGCAGGCCCTGCTCCCCGCCTACTTGGTGCTGGTGTACATCGGTGTCTGCGGCGGCCTGTTCATGGTGCCGGTCAACGCCGCGCTGCAAGAGATCGGGCATCGCACCGTGGGCAGCGGCGGCGCCGTGGCCCTGCAGAACTTCTTCGAGAACCTCGCCATGCTTACAACGGTCGGCGTGTACACCTACGCCGCGGGCCAAGGCGCGCACCCGGTGGGGGCCATCGCCGTGGTGGGGCTGCTGGTGCTGCTGGCGACGTTTCTGGTGTCCATGCAGCTGCCGCCGGACCCCGCGCCCGCGGACGCGCCGGCGGACGAGGTGCCCGGGGAGGC
Organism: Ectothiorhodospiraceae bacterium 2226; assembly: GCA_013348725.1. Lineage (NCBI taxonomy): Bacteria > Pseudomonadati > Pseudomonadota > Gammaproteobacteria > Chromatiales > Ectothiorhodospiraceae > Ectothiorhodospiraceae bacterium 2226. The sequence goes on along the minus strand of CP054689.1, from coordinate 2,526,386 downwards.
GCCGGGCGCCGATGCAAGCAACTGAAACGGAAGGCTACACTTTCCCCAGAGTGCTGCTGCCCGCCGCGTGCGGGCGCCAACCCGGGGGGAGCGGTGGAAGCCTTGCTCGACGACGCCCTGCGGCTGTTGCCGCGCATCGGGGCGGGATTGCTGATACTGGGGGTATTCTGGGGTTTCGGCTGGGCGGTGTGCCGGATCACCGCGCGCATCGGACGCGGCGGCGACCAGGCGGCGCGCGACGTGGTCGAACTGGTCGGCCAGGCGATGAAGTACGGCCTGATCGTGATCGGTGCCATCTCGGCGTTAGGCACCATCGGCATCAACGTCTCCGCGCTCATCGCCGGACTCGGGCTCACCGGCTTCGCGTTGGGCTTTGCGCTGCGCGACGCGCTGTCGAACCTGCTCGCCGGGGTGCTGGTCTTGATCTACAAGCCGTTCCGGCGCGGCGCGTACATCAACGTCGCGGGCTTCGACGGCATCGTCACCGGCATCGACCTGCGCTACACCACCCTGCAGCGCGGCCCGCAGCGCATCCTGATCCCGAACTCGGTGTTGTTCACGCACAGCATCGTGCTGGGGGAGGACGAACAGCCGCCGGCGACGCCCGCGCCGGCGAGTCCCGGCGCGGCGCCCCTGGCTGCCTCACGGCGCGACCTCTAGACGAGACCACTCCCCCGCGAGGATACGCCGTCGCGGACAAAGCGCCGCAACGCGGGTTTTGACACCTTTCAAACGGCTGGCTAAGCTGTGCGCGCCTTGCGAAGCAAAGGACCAGTAGTCTTGGATACCGACAGTTGTAGTTACGTGGATTGATCCCCGCCCCTTTTCCAGCCGTCGTCGGCCGTCCTCGACCGCGCGCCGTGCCTGTCCCAGGGAGCGGTGACAGGCAGGTTGCATCAAAATAATCCTGCAATACCCCACGTACCGACAGCCTGGTGCGACGCCGCTAGAAGCAGGCGCGCCCAATTTGCCGAAACATCTGCGTAATGCGTACCTGCACAGGCAGTGTGCATGGCGGTCGTGTGTCGTCATGCTCCGTCCCGGGATGCGCACGCGACGCTGAATGACGCCGACCCAGGGGACTGACAATGATCAACAACGACAAGCGCCGACTCGGCCTCATCCTCGGCGCACTCGTCACTCCTCCCCTGTGGGCCGCGGGCGGCCATTACGAGATCGACGACGCGGCCATCGCCGACCCCGGCACCTGCCAACTGGAGGCCTGGTACACGCGCCTGGAGGGCGGCGACTACGCCATCAACGCCGCACCCGCCTGCAGCATAGGCAGCCTGGAGCTCACCCTCAAAGGCGACTTCCTACGCGCAGAGGGCTGGCAGCGCGCCTACATGCTGCAAGGCAAGTGGCTGGGGCGCGAGTTGACCGACCAGCGCTGGGGCTGGGCGCTCAGTGCGGCGGCCGTGCATGATCGGACCGAGGACCGCATCGTCGAGTACGTGCTCAACCTGCCGGTGTCGATACCCTTTGCGCAGGGCGCGACCGTCGCACACCTCAACCTGGGCGCCACCGAACAGCGAGAGGGCCCGCGCCAACGTGCCGTGCGCGGGGGCGTCGGCATCGATCGCACGCTGACGGCGCACCTGCATGGCATCGCGGAGGTGTACGGTACCGACCGCGGCGAGCGGGCCGCGCAGCTGGGTCTGCGTGCGTTGCCCGTCACCGGCGCGGACAAGCACCTCGACATCAGCTATGGGCGCACCCTGCGCAATGACGCAGACCATTGGTTCATCGTAGGCTTTGCCGTGCGGTACTGATTGAAGGTCTGAATCCATCCGTCCTGGATGGCTCAGACCACGCACAGCGAAAAGCGTGGTTTTCACTGTGCTTCGTGATCAACGGCCTATGGCCGCTGATCACGGCGGCACTTCCATGTGCCGCGGGAAGGTCTGAATCCATCCATCCCGGATGGCTCAGACCACGCACAGCGAAAAGCGTGGGCTTTGCTCTGCTTGCGTCATGACCGGTGTCGGTAGCCTGATCGGATCAGCGCCTTGGAATCCGTCAGCGAGAGAACGGATATGGAACAGAACAAGCCGGACGAACTGACCGTCAACCTCGGGGCGCTGATCGAGCAGGACCGCTGGGACGAGGTCCCTGCCGCGCTCGAGCAGATGCACGTCCAGGACATCGCGCAGCAACTCGATGCGATGGACGTCGGCGCGCGCCTGCGCGTCTTACGCCTGCTGCCGCGCGAGCGCTGGGCACCCACGTTCTCTTATCTGAACATCGGTGGCCAGGTGGAGCTGCTCGACCACCTGAACTACGCCGAAGGCCGCCACGTCCTCACCAACCTGCTGCCCGACGACCGCACGGCGCTGCTGGAGAGTCTGCCGCCCGAGGGCGTGGAGCGCCTGCTCAAGTGGCTCACGCCGGCCGACGTCAAGCAGGCGCTCAAGCTGCTCGGTTACCCGGAGCAAAGCGCCGGACGCCTGATGACGCCGCGCTACGTCGCGGTACATCCGGACTGGAGCATCTCGCGTGCCCTGGAGCATATCCGCGCCCAGAGCCAAAAGGGCGAGACGGTCAACGTCATCTTCGTCACCGACGACCAGGGCAAACTGCTCGACGCCATCAAGATCAAGCAGTTCATCCTCACCGAGCCGGACGCGCACGTCTCGGACCTCATGCCGGGCTACTTCGTCAGTATCGGTGCATGGCAGGACCGCGAGGAAGCGGTGCGGCTGATCCGTCACTACGACCTCGAGGCGCTGCCGGTTATCGACCAGCACGGCGTGCTGCTCGGTCTGGTGACGGTGGACGACGTGATGGACGTCGCCGAACAGGAGACCACCGAGGACTTCCACAAGATCGGTGCCGTCGGCACCATCGACCTCAGCCTGCGCGACGCCAAGGCGAGCCTGCTCTACCGCAAGCGCGTCGGCTGGCTGACCCTGCTCACCTTCGTGAACATCTTCAGCGGCGCGGGCCTCGCCTATTTCGAAGCGACCCTGGAAGCGGTGATCGTGCTGGTGTTCTTCCTGCCGCTGATCGTTGCCAGCGGGGGTAACGCCGGCGCCCAGGCCGCGACGCTGATGGTGCGCGCACTGGCCACCGGCGACGTGGAGGCTCGCGATTGGTTCAGGCTGTGGGCCAAGGAGTTCGGGGTCGCCCTGGCGCTCGGCGCGACGGTGGCGGTGGTGGTGTTCGGCTTGGGGTTCTGGCGCGGCGGCACCGACGTCGCGATCGTGGTGTCGCTCGCCATGATGCTGGTGGTCGTCATCGGCAGTATGATCGGCATCCTGCTACCTTTCCTGCTGAGCCGCTTCAACCTGGACCCCGCCACGGCCAGTGCGCCGCTCATCACCTCCATCGCGGACGTGGTGGGCATTCTGATCTATTTCTCGATCGCCACGGCGGTGCTGCTCTGACCGGCTAGGCACACACAGAACGACAATTATCTATGGATCTTTTGCAGACGCTGGTCCTTGCCGTCGTGCAGGGGCTGACCGAATTCCTGCCCATCTCGAGCAGCGCCCACCTGATTCTGGTGCCGGTGCTGACCGCGTGGGAGGACCAGGGGCTCGCCTTCGACGTGGCGACGCATGTGGGCACGCTCAGCGCCGTGGTGTTCTACTTTCGGCATGAACTGCTCGCGATGTCGCGCGACTGGACCCGTTCGCTGGTGACCCGCGAGATCACGCCCGACGCGAAACTCGCTTGGTGGGTGCTGCTCGGCACCATTCCCGTCGGCCTCGCCGGACTCGCCTTCCGTGACGTGATCGCCGAGGGCATGCGCTCGCCGCTCATCATGGCCTGGGCCTTGATCGGTTTCGGCCTGCTGCTCGGCTGGGCGGACTGGCGCCACCGCACGGGACGCAACGAGCACTCGCTGAGCGTCTGGGACATGCTGTTCATCGGCTGCGCCCAGGCCCTGGCGCTGATTCCCGGCACCTCGCGCTCGGGGATCACCATCACGGCCGCGCTGCTGCTCGGCCTGAGCCGGGAGGCCGCGGCCCGTTTCTCGTTCCTGCTGTCCATCCCGGTGATCGTGTTGGCGGGGGGACTGGAGACCGTGCACCTGATCCGTCTCGGCGAACCGGTGCCGTGGGGCGCCATGCTCATCGGCGCGGTGGTGGCCGGCATCAGCGCCTATCTCACCATTTACTACTTCATCGCCTTCATCAAACGCATCGGCATGCAGCCCTTCGTGGCCTACCGCATCGTGCTGGGGCTGGTGCTGCTCTACCTGTTCTGGCCGAACGGGGCGTAGCGCGGGGCGTCATGAGCGGTCGACTCAAGGCCCTGCTGATCGCCGAAGCGCTAAGGCGCCACCCGGACGCCAGGGCCCTGCTGCTCGATGACACTGCGGGCGCACGGCGCGCGCGTGAGGCGCGCGGCGACGACGAGCACCGCCTGCTGCAGTGGGTCGCCCACAGCGCGGCCGCCGAGCGCTTCGGGGCCGCACTCGCCGCCGTCGGTTGGTGGCTGAAGTTCACCCTGATCGTCCTGCTCGTGGTGGTGTTCGCAGGCGGTTACTCGACGGCCGCCTCGGTGCTCACCCGCACAGGCACGACCATCAACATCGTCGAGGCCATGGTCGCCCTGATCGGGGTGCAACTCGCGCTGCTCCTGCTCTGGCTGGTGTTCCTCGCCGCCTCGCTGGCCGGGCGCAGGCGCGGCGGGGCCGACTGGCTGACGGGCGGCGTGATCGGCCACGCGTTGGCGTGGCTCGGCACGCAATCGGCACGGCGGCTCGCGCAACTCTCGCTCCAAGAGCGCGCCGCGCAAACCGAGCGCCGCCTGGCGGTGTCCGCGCTGCGAGAGGTGCTGTTCCGCGACGGGCTCGACCGCTGGGTGCTGGGCGCCATCACCCACGCTGCGTGGCTGGCGTTCGCGCTGGGCGCCTTGCTCTACAGCGTGGTCAGCCTCAGCGTCGCGCAGTACGACTTCGTGTGGGGCACCACCATCCTGGCGGACGACGCGGCGGCCCGGCTCATCCTGAGCCTCGGCTGGCTGCCCGACGCGCTGGGCCTGCCCGCGCCCGACCGCGCCCTGCTGGAGGCCACCCGCCTGGGCGGCGAGGCGCCCGGCGCCGGGCGCATGGCCTGGGGGCAGTTTCTGATCGTCGCCCTGGTGGTGTACGCCCTGCTGCCGCGCCTGGCGTTCGGGCTGCTGTGCCTGCTGCAGGCGTGGCGCGTCGCGCGCCGGCTGCGCCTGGACCAGGGGCACGCCCTGTTCCAGGAGGCACTGCTCGCGCTGCGCCAGGCCGAGACGGCGCCTCCCGCCGGCCCGGCCCCGACGATTCCGGCGCCCGCGCGCGCCCCGCGCCGCGCGCCTCTCGGCCGCGGGGATTACTTCGTGCTGGTGGGTCTGGAACTCGACGAGGCGGGGCACTGGCCGCCGCGGGGCGCGCAGTGGCGCGTGGTCGACGCGGGCCACGTCGGCACGCGCGCCGAGATGGCCGCCGCGCTGGCGGGGCTGCGCAGCCTGAGCACGCCGCCGCGCTTCGTGCTTGCGGTGGCCTCCATGGCCCGCAGCCCCGACCGCGGCGCCACCGTGCGGCTCGTCGACATCGGCGAGACGGCGGGCGCGCCGCTGTTGCTCGTGCTGGCGGAGTCGGCCGCGGCTCAGGCACGCGGCATCGACCTCGCGCAACGCGAGCGCGACTGGCGCACCGCGGCCGGCAAGGCGGGCGTGCAGGCGGTGCGCGTGCTGGACACGGAGGCCCTGGCGGCGCTGGATCAATCCGCGCTCGAGCAGGCCTTGCGCGAGAGCGGTGTAGGCTAAGCACATGAGAACCACGGCCTCGCCCTCGCGTTCACTAGGTCCGTCCGGCGCCGGGCAGGGCCAAGGCTGCTAGCCCCATGGCACAAGAACTCCACCTGGTCGTGGCGGGCCACACCAACACCGGCAAGACGTCGCTGCTGCGCACCCTGGGCCGCACCGCCGAGTTCGGTGCCGTCTCGCCCTCCCCCGCCACCACCCGGCGCATCGAGCCGCTGCGCTTGATCGACACCGACCAACTGCGCATCACGGTCTACGACACGCCGGGGCTGGAGAACTCCGCCCAGTTGCACGAACTGCTCGAGCAGCGCATCCAGGGGCGTCACGACCGTCCCGCGGTGGTGGAGGAAGTGGTAGCGAGCGCCGACGCGCGCTTCGCCCAGGAGTCGCTGGTGCTGCGCCAGGTGCTGCTCAGCGACGCGACGCTGTACGTCATCGACGCGCGCGAACCCGTGCTGGAGAAATACCTCGACGAGATCGCCATCCTCGCCCTGTGCGGCCGCCCGCTGCTGCCGCTGTTGAACTTCACCGCGCAACCGGGCCGCGCCGACGAATGGCGTGCGCGCCTGGCCGAGATCGGCCAGCACAACGTGGTGGCGTTCGACGCCGTGGTCTACGACTGGGCCTCGGAGCGGCGCCTCTATCGCACCCTGCGCGCGGTGCTCCCCGCGGCCGAGGCCGCCCTGGATGGGCTGATCCGCGCGCGGAGCGAGGCGACCGATTGGCGTCTGCAGGCCGCGGCCCGCGCCCTGGCCGAGGCCTTGATCGATCTCGCCGCGGCCGAAGCGCAGGCGCCGCACCAGGATGCCGCTGCCCTAGACGCTGCGGCCGGTCGCCTCGAGACCTACGCCCGCCAACGCGAGCGCCGGCTCACCGTGGAGATCCTGAAGGCCTTCAACTACAGCCCGGAGATCCTCGGCGCGCGGGTCCATGAGGACTTCGAGTATGCCGACGCGCACGGCGGTGGCTGGCGCCGCGACCCCTTGGACCCCGACACGCTGAAGCGCTACGGCCTCGCCTCCCTCGGCCCGATCACCGGCGGCGCCGGCGCCGGTGCCGCCATCGACGTGGCCGCGTTCGGCACGCTGTTCGGCCTGCCGACACTGCTCGGCATCCTGGGCGGCGCCGTGGTCGGCGCGCGGCGCCCGCTGCGCAACCTCTACCGCGAGAGGTTCGAGGGCCTGCGCACATTGGCGGTGAGCGAGGCCGTGCTGCGCCTGATCGCCACCCGCAACCTGCAACTCGTGGCCGGCCTCGAACATCGCGGCCACGCCAGTCAGGCGGCGGTCACCCCGGCGCAGGCCGGCGAGGCACACGCCTACACCGACAAGCTGCCGCCCGCCTTGCGCAAGGCGATGGATCATCCGCGCTGGTCGGACTTCGACGCGCCCGCGCCCGGCCTCGCGCGCGGGGCCCGTTCGCTCGGCGAGGCCGCCCGCACGCTGCGCGGTCCCAAGTGGAAGCTCATCCTGCGCATCCTCAGGGACAGCGACGGCGCCACCCCCGAGGCACGCGAGCGCGCCGTCCGCGAGCTACAGACGGACCTCATCGCCTGGCTACGGGAGAGCCCGGATCGCCCCGCACCGCCGCGGGCGCAACGCATCGCGCCTCGCCTGCCCTGAAGTCGCGGCCGCCCGCGCGGGCGCCCAGGGCGGGCTTCGTCGCGCCGTAAGATCAGGTAGAATGACGGGATTCACCTGTGGAGCACGCTAAATGCCGACGTTTTGCGAGAACCTCGCGCAGTTGCCGGCGGTGGACCGGCTCGAGCGCATCGAACTCTATGGGCCGGACGGTCACGAGCCGGTCGGCGTCATCGAGAACGTTCCCGGGCAGGCCGGTTCGCTGGCGGTCTACTACAAGCTGGCGCTCGACTTCGGCGGCATCGGACCGCAGGCCGCGGAGAAAGGCCTGGAGCTGTTCGCCGAATATGCCGACGAGGCGCGCCAAAGCCCCGGACGTCACCCCAACATCGACCGCCTGCTGCGCGTAATCGAAGACGGCACGCACCTCGCGGTGCGCGCGCGCCGCAAGCCGGAGGGTGCCGCGTGAAAGACAGCATCGTCATCGTCGGTCTGGGCGAGATGGGCGGCGTGTTCGCGCGCGGTCTGCTGCGCACGGGGCATCCCGTGATGCCGGTGACGCGCGAGATCGACCTCGGTGCCGCGGCGCGCGAGACGCCCGGTCCGAAGCTGGTGTTGGTGGCCGTCGCCGAGGACGACTTGCACCCTGTACTCGAAAGCATGCCCGACGCTTGGCGCACGCGCCTGGCGTTGCTGCAGAACGAACTGCTGCCGGGCGACTGGGAGCGTCACGCGGTGCCGGACCCCACGGTCGTCGCGGTGTGGTTCGAAAAGAAGAAGGGCCAGGACGTCAAGGTGCTGCTGCCCTCGCCCGTCTACGGGCCGCACGCAGACCTGCTGTGCAACGCACTGACGCGTATCGACATCCCCGCGCGCGTCGTCGACGACGCGGACGAAATGCTCTACGAATTGGTCCGCAAGAACGTCTACATCCTCACCGTGAACATCGCCGGCCTGGTGGTCGGCGGCACGGTCGACGCCCTCTGGCGCGAGCACAATGCGCTGGCCCGCGAAGTGGCCGACGAGGTGATCGACATCCAAGAAGGGCTGACCGGCCGTACGCTAGACCGGGCACGGCTCATCGCCGGCATGGTGGAGGCCATCGAGGGCGACCCCGAGCACAAGTGCATGGGCCGCAGCGCCCCGGCGCGGCTCACGCGCGCGCTCATGCACGCCGATGCCGCCGGGCTGGAGGTTCCGCGCCTGCGCGCCATCGCGGCGGAGCATCCCTGAGGTGGATCGCGTACTGGTTTCGGTGGGGGCCTTCGCGGCGCTGCTCGGCGTCGCTATGGGGGCCTTCGCGGCCCACGGCCTGGAGTCGCGCCTGCTGGACCTCGGCTATGCCGAGGTCTTCGAAACGGCCGTGCGCTACCACATGTGGCACGCCCTGGGATTGATCCTGATCGGCGCGCTGCACAAACAGCGCCCCACCCTCTATCTCGCCTGGGCCGGCTGGCTCATGGCCTTCGGCGTGGTGCTGTTCAGCGGCAGCCTGTACATCCTCGCGCTGAGCGGCGAGACCGGCTGGGGCGCGGTGGCCCCGATCGGCGGCACCGCCTTTCTGATGGCCTGGCTGCTGGTGGCCCTCGGCGTGCTGCTTCCCTCCGACCTGTCCGATGTCTGAGCCCTTCTGGAGGCGCAAGACCCTGGCCGAGATGACGCCGGCCGAGTGGGAGTCGCTGTGCGACGGCTGCGGCCGCTGCTGCCTGCATAAGCTGGAAGACGAGGACAGCGGCGAGGTGTACTACACCGACGTCGCCTGCCGACTGCTCGACATCGGTAGTTGCCGCTGCACCGACTACCCGAACCGCCGCCGTCAGGTCGCCGACTGCCTCACGCTGCGCCCCGAGGAGGTCGGCAGCGCGAACTGGCTGCCGGACAGCTGCGCCTACCGGCGCCTCGCGCGTGGGCAGGATCTTCCGGCGTGGCACCCGCTCTGCAGCGGCGATCCCGACAGCGTGCACGCGGCCGGTATCTCGGTGCGCGGCTACGCGTGCGCCGAAGGGGACGCCGGCGACCTCGAAGACCACGTGCTGGACGCCTTCCCCCTCCGCGCTTAAACCACCGCGCTGCCCCCCGCGGCGAATCCGTTCTTCCCGGCTACGCTTTAGCCGTAGATTGAAAAATGGCTGTCCTGCCCGTCTTCAACGCGCTGGAGCACCGCCATGGCGACACCCGAGCAAGACCCGAACAGCGGCATCCGCGCCGAGTGGCGCACCATCAGCCGCGGGCGCATGCACGCGCGCGTGGCCGACACCGACGCGCGCCATAGCGACCCGCCTGTGGTGCTGGTGCACGGCCTGGTGATCTCCAGCGCGTACATGGTGCCGCTCATGCAGGTCATGCGCGGCGACTTTCGCGTCTACGCGCCCGACCTGCCCGGCTTCGGCGACAGCGATAAGCCGCCGCAGGCGCTGACCCTCGAGGAGCTGGCCGATGCACTGGCGGAGTGGATCGACACCATGGCACTGGACCGCCCGGTGCTGCTCGGCAACTCGCTCGGCTGTCAGATCATGTTGCATCTGGCCGTGCGCCATCCTGACAAGGTGCGCGCGCTGATTCTGCAGGGACCCACCGACGACCCGGGCGCACGCTCGGCACTGCGCCAGATCGCGCGCCTCGCGGTGAACGCGACGCGCGAGCCCTCGTTCGGCCTGATGCCCGCCCGTGACTACTGGAAGGCGGGTCTCGGGCGCGCCAGACGCACCTTCCAGTACCTGCTCGCCGACCGTCCCGAGCAGCGGCTGCCCCTGGTACGGCAACCCACGCTGGTGGTTCGCGGCAGCGTCGATCCCGTGGTATCGGCCGAGTGGGCGTCACGCATCGTCGACCTGCTTCCCGACGCGCGACTGCGCGTGCTGCCCGGGCTCGCCCACACCATCAATTTCCACCATCCACTGGAGCTGCACCGGGTCTCGCGACCCTTCATCTTGCAGCAGACCGAGGCACGCCAAGCCGCACGGATGGCTTGAGTAGGATCTGAACGGAGGCCTCCGGCTTCGCAGCCTCCTGAAGGCACAACCAGCGCGTTCTCGCTATGCGCCGTGCTCAACGGCTGGAGCTCCCCTCCCGGCGCATCCCCCTACGGCGGGAAGGCCCTGATAACGCGGCACTCCCTAAAAGTGTTGCGTGCGCGCATCACCCCTCCGAGTGGCGGCGAAGTGGCCCGCCGCCAACGTCGGCGGCCTGTAACGCCCGCCATTGTCTATACTTTTCGGAGTGCAACCGAGCAGTCTTGCCCCAGGCAGGAAGCCAGGCGGCGGGCGCGGTTGTGTGCATCAACAACAAAGTCACGGAGGACTTGTAATGAAGAAGACAGCACTGGCACTCGCGCTCAGTCTCGGCACCACGATGGCCTACGCGCAGCAGCAACCGCCGCCCGGCATGGAGAACATGTGGGTCGGTGCCGGCCTGAGCCTGAACCAACTCAGCGGCTTTGACGACTCGCTCGGCATGCAGGTGTTCGTGGGGCACAACCTGGCCGCGTTCGGCCAGATCCGCACGGGCGTCGAGCTCGGCTACATGGACACCCGCGACTTCGATCCCGATCCGCCCGTGCCGGGTGTGGGCTCGACCAGCGCCCAGGGCGTATGGGCCAGCGCGCTCGGCGCCTGGGCCCTGAACGAGCGCATCGACCTGCTGGGCCGGCTGGGTGCGGACTTCGGCGACGACGACGGTCTGCTGTGGGGCTTCGGCGCCGCCTACCGCTTCACGCCGCAGATGCATTTGCGCGGCGAGTACGTACAGCGCGACACCATCGACTCGCTGCAGGCCAACTTCGTGTACTTCTTCCGGTAACAGCCGGCGCCGGAGGCGCACATCGGTACCGAAAGGCCCCGCAAGGGGCCTTTCTTTCATTGCGCCTCAGCCGTCGCGCAGGCGCAGTAGCGCCGCCGCGGCGCGCCACAGCCGCCACGCATCGCGCAGCCCCGGATCGATGTCCACATGGTACAGCCCGCCGACCAAGCGCAGATCCGCCTGCTCATCGCCCACCGCCTCGGCCAACGCCATGCTATGCGTGGGCGGCACAATGTCGTCGTCCCTGCCGTGTATCAACAGCAGCCGCGCGTGCAGCTCTTGCAGGGGCTCGTTGGCGAGATCCAGCGCGCGCAGCTCCGCCCGTACGTCCTCGGGTAGCCTCCGCACGAGCTCCGTCACGCGCTGCGGGTCCTCATTCACGGTCAAGTCGTACATGGCGCGCCCGTCCGGCCCGAGTTGTTGCGCGAGGTCCTCCACGTCGGCTTCAGGATCGGCCATCTTGCGCTCCGCGATCTCCCGCAGCAGGCGCCGGTCATTCTCGTCCTCCAGCCGATGGGTATAGGCGGGCAGCACCAGCCATTTGCCGGCAATGTTCGGCTCGCGGTACACCCACTCCCCGTCTTCGCGAAACCAGCCCGTGGTGACGAAGCCCAGCGCCTCGACGATGTCGTAATACCCACCGATGGCGACCATGAAGTCGACCTGCTCGCGCGCGTCAGGCTCCAGGGCCGCCAACATCACCGGCCCCACGCCGTAGCTGAATGCCGCGGCACCCAGCGGCCTGCCCTCCACGAGCCCCTCGCGCTGCGCGTACTGGAAGGCCGCGAGCACGTCCTCCACGTTATCCACCCGCACCTCGAAGCGCCGCAGGCTCTCGATGTCCGGCACCACCACGGTAAAGCGCGCGCGCGCGAAGGTGCTCGCAACCGCCGTCAGGCGCGGGTCGTCCTTGCCCTCCTCGCTGAACCCGTGCATCAACATGAGCACCGCGCGTGCCGGCTCGCCCGGCTGATAGACGTCAGCGACGAACGTGCGCCCATAGGCCTCGTAGCCGACCGTCTCCCGCACGGGCTCCGGCGCACGATCCTTGAGCCGGCTCGGCCCATCGCCCGCGCGTAGATCGCCGAGCAGCAGCGCCGCCTCGTAGTTGCGTTCGATCGCTGCGCAGCCGCCCAGCAGCCCGAGCACGACCAGCAGCACCAGGGACCACCAAACGCGGGCCGCCGTGATAGGCTGAAAATCACCACGAGCCGGCGCGGCGGAATGCCAGGGCAGCAAAACGGTAGAGAGTCGAACGATGCGCATGCTGTTGACCTTAGCATTGCTGTTAGGGCTTGCTTACGGCCTGCTCATGCTGGCCGCCTATCTCGGCCAGAGCCGCCTGATGCACCTGCCGGATATGCCGGGGCGGGCGCTCGTTGCCACGCCCGAGGACATCGGGCTCGCCTACGAGCCCCTGCACATCCTGACCGACGACGACGTTCTACTGCACGGCTGGTTCGTCCCGCATCCCGAGGCGCGTGCCACGCTGATCTTCTTTCACGGCAACGCCGGCAACATCTCTCACCGCCTGCCTTCGCTGCGCCAGTTCCACCGCCTGGGGCTGTCGGTCCTGCTGTTCGACTACCGCGGCTATGGCCGCAGCGAGGGGCGGCCCAGCGAGACGGGCCTGCACCGCGACGCCGCCGCCGTGCTGCGCTACGCGCTGGAAACGCGCGGTCTGGAGCCGCCGGAGATCGTGCTGTTCGGGCGCTCGCTGGGGGCGGCGCTCGCCGCCTGGGCGGCAACGCGCACCGACGCCGGGGCCCTCATCCTGGAGTCGGGCTTCACCAGCGCACCGGAGCTCGGCGCCGAGCTCTACCCCTTCCTGCCCGTGCGCCTGCTCGCGCGCCTGCACTATCCCACGCTCGAGTACGTGCGCGACGCGCGCACGCCGGTATTGGTGGTCCACAGCCGCGATGACGAGATCATCCCGCATCGCCACGGCGCGCGGCTGTACGCCGCCGCGCCCGACCCCAAGGCGCTGCTCACCCTGCGCGGCAGCCACAACACGGGGTTCTTGGATAGTGAGAGAGACTACCTGCGCGGCCTCGACGCCTTCCTCACCCAACACCTCGGCGAGGCATCGACGCCGACGGCGCTGGATTGAGGCGCGGCGCCTTATCGTCCCACCATCCCCTCGGCCAGCGGCCGGAACCGGAAGATGGCGAACGGCGGTTCGCTGACATCCTCGCCCGCGTTCAGGCGCGCCGAACGGTGCAGTTGGTTAGCCACCACGTACATGTGGCCGTCGGGGGCGTAGCTGAGCGCGTCCGGCCAGAGCAGGCGCGCGTCGGCGGCGAGCACCCGGTAGCGGCGCTGCGCGTCGATCACGCCGATGGCGGAACCGGCGAGGTCGGTGACGTAGATGTTGCCCGCGGTGTCGATCGAGATCCCATCGCTGATCGGCTTGTCGGCGTAACGCTCCACACGCTCTGCCAGTGCCTCGTCGTCCAGCCCCGTGTCGCGCAGGTCCGCGGCCCGCACGCGGTACAGGCTCAGGCCGTGCATGGGCCCGAAGTAGACCCACTCCCCGTCGGCATCGAGCGCGATGGGGTTCACCCCCACCCGCGGGCGCTGCAGCGACCCGTCGGGGCGGCGGACCTGCACCGGCTCGCCTTCGATCAGGAGATCCACGTCCTCGGGCACCACGCTCGCGTGCCCCTGCAACAGCCGCCGCGCCTCCCCGGTCTCGATCTCCACCGCGATCAGCGCCGCATCCGAGCCGCCGGCGGGGTCCGCGATGTAGACGTAACCCGCCTCCACATCGACCGCGAGGTCGTTGACGAAGCTGCCCTCCACCGTGGCGGGCGGCGGCAGCTCGATGGCGTGCGCGAGCGCGTCACGCTCGAGGTCCCAGGCGACCAGCCGCGGGGTCTGGCCGCCGCGCATGCCGTTGTCGAGCATCCACACCAGATCGCCGGCCGCCTGGATGCCGAGCACGGTATCGACGCCCTCGCCGGCCTGGCTCACGCCGCGCGCCCACAGCGGATTGGGAAACGGCGTCAGGCGACCGTCCGCCGCCACCTCGGCCACCCGCACGTTGGGTTCGAAGAACTGGTGCAGACTGATCAAGACATGGCCGCGCTCGCTGACGGTGATGTTGCCGGGCGCCACGTCCACCTCGGCCCAGCGTTCGAGTTCGGCCGCCTGCGCGGCGCCCAGCGGGACGACCAGCGCGACCACCAGCCCCAGGGCGAGCACTACCTGTCTCATGCCGTTACCTCTCTTTGTTCAGAACCACTTCTTGCGCCGGAACAGCCACAGCATCACGCCGAAAACCGACGCGATGAAGAGCAGCACGGCGGGATAACCGAAGTAGGCCTGCAGCTCCGGCATGTTCCACGGGCTGACGGCGGGATCGAAGTTCATCCCGTACAGGCCCACGATAAATGTAGGCGGTATGAACAGCGTCGCGATGATGGTCAACCAGCGCAGGCTCTCCGAGGAGCGATGGCTCGCGCTCGAGAGGTACAGCTCGAGCAGCCCGGCGGCGACCTCGCGGTAGGCGTCGATCCACTCCATGATCTGCAGCAGGTGATCCTGGCAATCGCGCAGGTAGGGGTCCACGGCCTCACCGAAGGCCGGCACCTCCTCTCGCAGCAGCGCGATCAGCACCTCGCGCTGCGGCCAATAGATCCGCCGCAAGGCCAACAGGTCGCGGCGCACGGCGTGCAGCTCGCCGAGACAGGAGACGCTCGGCTGCTCGAGCAGTTCATCCTCCAGGGCGTCAAGCCGCTCGCCGTACGCCTCCAGCAAGGGAAAGCCCTGGTCGATGATCAGGTCGAGCAGCGCGTAGAGCAGGTAATCCGCGCCGCGGGCACGAAACCGCCCGCCGCTGGCGCGCAGGCGTTTGCGCACCGGCTCGAAGGGATCCTCGGGCCCGTTGTGGAAACTGACCACGTAGCCGGCGCCCATGAACAGGCTGAGCTGCGCCGCGCCCATCCCCGCCCCGGTCGGCAGAGGCTGGTTGAGGATCACGAACACCTGGTCGCCGTTCACCTCGGCCTTGGCGCGCTGGCCGCTGTTGCGCACATCCTCCAAGGCCAGCGGGTGCAGATCGAACAATTCCCCGAGCTGCGTGAGCAGTTCGGCGTCCGGCGTGCCCTGCACGTGGACCCAGGTCACCGTATCGTGGGCGAGGTAGGCCCGTGCGGCCTCCATCGGCACGTCGTGCTGCTCCTCGAAGCGCTCGGCGCTGTAGTCGGTGAGGTGCAAAGTGAAGTAGGCCGAGCCCGCCGGCGTATCGAGCGTCCCGGGCGCGGTGCCCGGTGCATGGTAGCGCTTGTCGAAGTAAGCCATCGGGCCTCCAAGGCTGGTATAAGGTCTGAAAATCCATGCCGGACCGCGCGGACCACGCGCAGCGACCGTGGCGAGGGGCGCTGTCGGTCCTCGACCAACGGCTGCTCCGCTTACCGAAGGCGGAGCCCAGGCCGCAGCGCGGCATGAACAAGTCCATTCTGCACCTTTCAGAGCGGGCACAACGAAGAGCACGAGCGCCGCATCGCCCCGCCGTCTGGCCGATGGTCGCGGGGACGCGTCAGCCTGCGGGCGCCTGGTCAGCGTACACTGTGCCGGCCGGCGACGTACGTCCGGGCATGGCCCGCGCGCACGGGCGCAACCCGCGCATTAACAAGGAGCTAGCATGAGCATATGGGGCTTGGTCCAGTTCGCCGGAGGGCTGGGCCTGTTCCTGTTGGGCATGAAACTGATGACGGGCGGGCTGCAGGTCGCGGCCGGCCCGGCGCTGCGCACCATCCTGGCCCGCTCCACCTCGCGGCCGCTGCGCGGGCTGGCCACCGGCGCCCTGTTCACGGCGCTGGTGCAGTCCTCGAGCGCGGTCATCTTCGCCACCATCGGCTTTGTGAACGCCGGTCTCATGAGTTTGTTGCAGGCGGTGGGCGTGATCTACGGCGCCAACGTCGGCACCACGGTGACCAGTTGGATCGTGGCCTCGGCGGGGGTGAGGCTGGACCTGCAGTTGCTCGCGATGCCCGCCATCGCCCTCGGCATGCTGCTGCGCGTGGCCGGTGGGCAACCGCGCACCGGCGCGTTGGGGGAGGCGATCGCGGGGCTGGGCGTGTTTCTGCTCGGCATCGAGGTACTCAAGAACGCCTTCGGCGCGACGGAGATCCCGCTCGAGGGTTGGACGGCCGCCGGGCCGTTGCAGCTGCTCGCTTTCGTGGCGGCGGGCTTCCTGATCACCCTCAGCACCCAGTCGTCCAGCGCCACCCTGGCCATCACGCTCACGGCGGCCGCCGGCGGCCTGATCTCCACGCCCGCCGCCGCCGCGGTGATCATCGGCGCCGACCTCGGCACCACCTCCACGGCCGCCTTCGCCGCCATCGGCGCGACCTCCAACGCGCGCCGCGCCGCCAGCGCCCACGTGCTGTTCAACGTGGTGGGCGGCACGCTCGCGCTGCTGCTCCTGCCGCTGCTCCTGGGGCTGGCCGACGCCCTCGCGCAAGGGCTGGGTGCCGGCGCCGGGTCGGTGATCTCGCTCGCGGTGTTCCACACCCTGATCAAGCTGCTCGGCGTGTCGGTGATGTGGCCGCTCACACCGCGCCTGGTCACCTTTCTGGAGCAACGCTTCCGTGCGGCGGAGGAGGACGAGGCGCGACCGCGCTACCTCGATCACACCTTGACCGAGACCCCAGCGCTCGCGATGGAGGCCCTGGGCCAGGAACTGCGCCGCGTGGGCGACCTCGCCCGGCGCATCACGCTGGCGACCCTCCGGGCGGAACGCAGCGGCGACGAATCGACCGGGCGCGATATGCGCGCCCTCGAGGAGTTGGTCACTGCGGTTGGGGATTTCACGCTAGGAGTGCGGAGCGCCAATCTGCCGACGCGGCTGCAGGAGGCGCTGCCGCTTGCCTTGCGCATCAGCCGGTATCACCTGAACGCCGCGCGCGCCGCCCTCGACGCGCTGGGCGCGCGCCAGCAGGCCGGGGGCGCACCGCTGCCACCCGAACTACGCCGGGCGCTGGCCGAGTGGCGTGACCAGGCCGTGCAGCTGGTGGAGGCGTGTGCGCGGCTCGAGCGCGAGCCGGACGCGGGCCTGGACGAACACCCGGTTCTGGAGCAGTACCAGCAACTCAAGGCGGCGGTGCTGCGCGAGGGCGCCGGCGGTCGCGTGCACCTGCGCCTCATGGTGGCCCAGCTCGATGAACTGAGCGCCATTCGCCGCCTGCTCGACCAGTCCGTCAAGGCGGCGCGCCAGCTGGTCGCCTTTGAGCGCGAGCTGCGGGCCGACGCGCCCGACGAAGCCGTGTCCAAACGGGCGGAGCAGAAGTAGATGCTTATCCACAAAAACTGTGGATAACTGTGTGGAAGAACTGGGTCCAGTCGCCGCAAGCTCCTGTCGGCCCGCGCCCGGTGCGGCGCTGTCTAAAAAATAGTCAGCGGTGCGGATTTTTATAAATCAATAACTTATACAATTCCACGCGGAACGCAACGCTAAGTGACGGAATTCCGCGTCGGCGCCTGCGCGGCGCCGCGCCCGTTGTGCGTAAGCGTCAAGAACTTGAACCGGCCCCGGCGTCTCCGGCCCCGTTCCCCAGCGCCTTGCCGGCGATTTCATGCACATCCTTGGGCAGCGCCGGCGCACTGAGGATACGCTCCAACTCGGCGCGCATCAGGGCTTGGCGCGGCGCGTCGTAGTGCCGCCATTGGTTGAACGCGCTCACCAGGCGCGCGGCCACCTGGGGATTGCGCGGCGCAAGCTGCAGCACCTGCTCGCGCAGGAAGGCATACCCTTCGCCCGACACGTCGTGGAAGCGCAGCGGGTTGCGATGGCAGAAGGTGCCGATCAGGGCGCGCACCTTGTTGGGATTGCGCAGGCTGAAGGCCGGATGTTCGAGTAGCGCGCGTACCTGCGCAAGCGTGTCCGGCCGCTCGGAGCCCGCCTGCAGTGCAAACCACTTGTCCAGCACCAGGCTGTCGTCCTGCCAACGCGCATAGAACGCCGCCAGCGCCTGGTCACGCTCGGGGGCCTCGGTATGCACCAGCTGCGCGAGCGCCGCTAGGCTGTCGGTCATGTTGTCCGCCTCACGGAACTGGCGCCAGGCCAGCGTCACCCCGTCGCGCCCGCCGCGCGCCACCAGGTAGCTCAGGCACTGCGCCCGCAGGCTGCGCTGTCCCGCGTCGGCGGCGACGTAGCGATAGGGGCCGGTGGCGCCGCATGCCTCGTACACCGCCTGCCAGCGTTCGGCGAGGGCGGTGGCCAGCGCGAGCTTCACTGCGTGGCGCGCCCCGTGCAGTGCCTCGGGATCGACATGCTCGAGGTCGCGGTAGGGGATGAGCTGCGCGAGATACTCCTCCGAGGGCAGCGCCAGCGCGCGGGCGGCGAACGCGGGGTCGGCCGCGCTGTCCTCCAGCAGCCGCCCGTAGGCGGCGGCCAGCACCTCGGCGCCGTCCTGCGCCTGCGGCGCCACCACGCGCGCCATGATCAACCGCACCGCGAGCTGCTGGCCCGCCTCCCAGCGCGCGAAGGGATCACTGTCATGCGCGAGCAGGAAGGCCAGCGCCTCGTCGGTGTAGTCGTAGTCCAGCCGTACCGGCGCGGAGTAGCCGCGCAGCAGGGAAGGAATGGGCTCGGCCGGTACGTCCTCGAACACGAAGGTCTCGCGCGCCGCGCGCACGTCCACCACGCGCCGGGTACCCTGCCCCGCCGCCTCGCCCTGCAGCCGCAACGGCAGGTCCTGCCCGTCGGGTCCGACCAAACCGAGCGCGAGCGGGATGTGCAGCGGCTGCTTGTCGGGCTGGTCCGGCGTCGGCGGCGTGTGCTGCTCGACCGCGAGCGTGTAGCGCCGCGCTGGGGCGTCGTACGCCCCTTGCACGCGCAGCACCGGCGTACCGGCCTGGTCGTACCAGCGTCGGAACTGGCTCAAGTCCACCTCACTCGCGTCCTGCATGGCCTGCACGAAGTCGTCGGTGGTGACCGCCTGGCCGTCGTGGCGCTCGAAGTACAGATCCATGCCGCGGCGAAAGCGCTCCGGGCCGAGCAGAGTGTGGATCATGCGCACCACCTCGGCGCCCTTCTCGTACACCGTCACGGTGTAGAAGTTGTTGATCTCGATGTACGACTGCGGACGCACCGGATGCGCCATCGGGCCCGCGTCCTCGGCGAACTGGTGGGTGCGCAGCAGCGTCACGTCGTCGATACGTTTGACCGCGCGTGAGTTCATGTCGCCGCTGAACTGCTGGTCGCGGAATACGGTCAGGCCTTCCTTGAGGCTCAACTGGAACCAGTCGCGGCAGGTCACGCGGTTACCGCTCCAGTTGTGAAAGTACTCGTGGCCGATCACGCCCTGGATGCCTTCGTAGTCGCGATCGGTGGCGGTGTCGGGGCGCGCGAGCACGTATTTGGAGTTGAAGATGTTGAGCCCCTTGTTCTCCATGGCGCCCATATTGAAGTCGTCGACCGCGACGATCATGTACACGTCGAGGTCGTACTCGCGCCCGAACACCTCCTCGTCCCAGCGCATGGCCTGTTTGAGCGACGCCATGGCGTGCTCGCACTTGTCGGCATTATGGGCCTGCACGTAGATGTGCAGCGCGACCTCCCGCCCCGAGGCGGTGGTATAGCGGTCCTCGATGCGCACCAGGTCGCCCGCCACCAACGCGAACAGGTAGCTGGGCTTAGGGAAGGGGTCTTCCCAGCGTGCCCAGTGGGTACCGTCCCGCTCCTCGCCCTGGGCGACCAGGTTGCCGTTGGCGAGCAGCACCGGATACCGCGCGCGCTCGGCGCTGAGGGTCACGGTATAACGCGCCATCACGTCGGGTCGGTCCGGGTAATAGGTGATGCGGCGAAAGCCCTCCGCCTCGCACTGGGTACAGAGGTTGCCGCCCGAGGCGTACAACCCCTCCAGGGCGGTGTTCTCGGCCGGGCGCGTGCGCGTCACCACCTCGAGCGTGCACTGCTCGGGCGCCGCCGGGATCTCCAGCGCCTCCTCCTCCACGCGGTACTCGTGCGGCGCGAGCGCGCGCCCGTCCAGGCGCAGTGAGACCAGTTCGAGGTCCTGCCCGTCCAGCCGCAGCGGCGGGGCGTCCGCGCGCGCCGGGTTACGGCGCAGCGCGAGCCGCGCGGTCGCGGTGGTGCATTGCTCATCCAGCGCGAAATGCAGGTCCACCGCGTCGACCAGGTAGGCGGGCGGCTGGTAGTCCTTGAGGTGGATGGTGGCGGGCTGGGGCGTCTGGCCGCTGCGATCGAGCATGGGGCGTGTCTTCCTGTCGAGGTGTGCGGGGTATGCCGAGTGGCGCGGCGCGCGTACCCGTCGGCACGGCCCGCTGCAGATAGTTCAATTTAAGCCATGGCGAATACGCCCGCCAGGGCCCGGCAGGTGCGACGGCCTCCCGCCGGCGTCCAGGGCAGGCTCAGGTGAGCGTGAGGCGGGCGTGGAACTCGACCGTCGGCAGCCGCACGCCGCCGCCCTCGCGCACCCGGATGCGCGTCAGGCCGGCGTTCGGGATCTGCAGGCGAAACAAGCGCTCGCGCGGCATGTCGAGCGCGTGGCGCACCACCATGCGCATCATGCCTGCGTGACCGACCACCAACACGTGTCGGCCCTGGAAGCGACGCAGCACCTCCTCCCAGGCCGCCACCACGCGCCGCTCGAAATCCGCCAGCGGCTCGGCCCCCGGCGGTCGATGTGCCTCGGGGGCGTCCCAGAAGCGCAGCAGGCGGTGCGGATCGTCGCGGGTGAGCTCGGCGCTGGTGCGCCCTTCCCACTCCCCGAAGGCGATCTCCTGAAAGCGCGGCTCCAGGTGTACCTCGCGACCGTGACGCTCGGCCAGCGCCTCGGCGAAGGCACGGCAGCGGCTGAGCGGCGAGGTGACGATCGCAGTCCACGGACAGGCCGCGCCCACCGCCGCCCACATCTGCGCCCAGCCCTTCTCGCTGAGGGGGTCGTCGGTCTGGCCGCGGTAGCGCCGCCCGCCCACCGGCTCGCCGTGGCGCAGCAGGTCCACCACCGTGTCTTCACGCATGGAGATACTCCGATCACAAAGGCCGAATAGCACGCGGCACAGGGATGTGCCGCCGACGGCCCACGCTTTTCACATCTCGTCCCTGGGGAATCCAGGATGGATTCATCCAGGATTCATGCGATGAACATCCTGGATGGGATTCAGAGCACGACTAAGGCACGACGCGTGCCAGCACCAACAGCGCGATCACCACCAGCCACACGAACAGGGTGCGCTTGACCAGGTCGAACGCCTCCGCGACCGCGGTCTGGTCGGCCGGGGCATCGGCCCGCAACGCGGCGCGCCCGCCCTCGGTCAGCACGCGCTCGCTGCCGTCGGCCCAGGTGTGGTTGACCTCCCGCAGACGCGCCATGGCGTCCACGAAGTTACCGGCCAGGGCGTAGCCGATCAGGCACAAGCGGGCCGGCACCCACGCCAGGATGGCGTGCAGGTGACGCACCGATTCGGTAAAGCCGGGGTTGCCCGGCGTCGCGGTATCCTGCGCGCGCAACACCGCGGCAATGCGGTACAGCAAGGCGCCCACCGGGCCGAGCACCAGAAACCAGAAGATCACGCCGAACAACCGCTCGTGCGCCTGCACGAACACGGCGCGCTCCACCGCCACGTCCAGGGCGGGCATGGTTTCGGGCAGCGGCGCGCTGACCATCTGGCTGGCGTACCAGCGCGACTCGTTGTCGTCGGCCGCCTCGCGGGCACTCAGGTAGCGCTCCACGTCGGCGTGGAGGTTGCGCGGGCCCAGGCTGTACAACAGCACCGCCACCGCGAACAGGAAGCCGAGCAGACCCCAGACGGCAGACAGCAGGCCGAACACGATCGCAATCAGTGCGAGCGGCGGGATGGCCACCACCAGCGGGCCGAGCGGGGTGTTCCACCAGCGTTCGGGGACATGGGCGCGCAACCGGTCGTGCCAGATGCGCAGCCAGTCGGTACGCCGCAGACTCTCGAGCGAGACGAACAACCACTCGACCACCAGCGAAATGACGATTGCGACCAGGTACATTGTTCTTTTCCTTCCGTGATCAGGGGCCGCTGACGCGCGTGCTCACGACGCCGGCGGGCGACCCGGCCGCCGCCGGCAAGTCGCGCCGCGGCACGCCGGCGCCTGTCAAATCATCATACTGTATCGCCCGGTGGGGAGACAGCGCGCCGCAGACGGTCCCACTCGAAGGCCGGACCGGGGTCGGTCTTGCGTCCCGGGGCGATGTCGCAGTGCCCGACGATGCGCGCGGGGGTGATGTCCGGATACGCCCGCATGATGCCCCGCGCGAGGCGCGCCAACACCGCGTATTGCGCATCGGTATAGGGGATTTGGTCCCCGCCCTCCAGTTCCACGCCGATAGAGTAGTCGTTGCAGCGCTCCCGGCCGCCGTGGCAGGAGACGCCGGCGTGCCAGGCACGCCGGTGCAAGGGTACGTACTGCACCAACTCGCCGTCGCGGCGGATCAGGGCATGCGCGGAGACACGTAGCGCGGCCACCTCGGCGAAGAAGGGGTGCTCGCCGGCCGGCAAGGTGTTGGTAAACAGGGCGTCGATCCATGGGCCGCCGAACTCCAGCGGCGGCAGACTGATGCCGTGCACCACCAGCAGATCGATCGCCACGCCGGCGGGCCGCTCGTCGCAGTTCGGCGAGAGGCACAAGCGCGCCGCGGGAATCAGCCCGCTGACCGGGTCGACCGCGAGCGCCTCGCCGGGCGTGGTGCGCTCGCGCTGAATGCCCGCGCGGCTCATCGGCCGGCCAGGTGCAGCACCAGCTGCACGATGCCCGCGATCAGCAACACGAAGACGACCGTCGCCAGCAGGCCGACCACGATATAGTCGACCGGCCGCCCATGGGTCATGTCGCGCGCCCGGTTCTTCTCGCTCTGCACGCCGAACATGGCGGCCAGCACGCTATGCAACACCTGCCAGAAGGTCGGCCGGCGCCTCTCCGGCTCCCGTGAGACATCTTGCCGATATTCCACCCCTTCCTCCTTCGCGCCAATACTATAGAAGCAATGATGCAACAAACCGCGGCGAAGCGCTGCTATTGCAGCACGGCCGCCAAGGAGAGGTCATGTTCCGAATTGCGATGGTGTTCTTATCCCTGTCGATTGGCGCGGCCACCGCGGCGGCCGCGGACGCGCCTTGGGGCTCTGCCCAGGTGGTCGAACCCGAATACGCCAAGCAGAAGGTGGTGTACGACGTGGCGGTGGGCTCGCCCCAGGCCATGGAAGGCGTGCTGGATCGCGCGAGCTTTCTCAGCGTGCTCAACGAGGCGGACCCTTTCGACCACCGCATTGTGCTGGTCCTGCATGGGCAGGAGATCCACTACTTCGCGCGGCAGAATTTTGCCGAACACGAAGAGCTGATGCGCCGCGCGCAAAGCCTGTCCGTGGGGGACGTGGTGGAGTTTCGCCTATGCGGGGCGGCGGCGCGCATGGCGGGCTATGAGCCCGAGGACATCCACGGCTTCGTGACGTGGGTGCCGATGGCCGACGCCGAGATCGTCCGCCTGCAACACGAGGGCTTCGCCTACATGCGCTAAGGCCCCGGTTTGACGCCCTGCCCTGCGGCCGCAACACTTTGATGTTCTAGGCTCATACACAAGGAGGTGTCTGATGAGGCGTTTATTGGGAATCGCGTGTGGCGCATTGCTCGCGGCGGGCGCGGTGCAGGCCGAGTCGGTGACGGTGGACATCCACCGGGTCAGCGACCAAGGGGTCGAGGAGCAGATCGGCACCGTCACGCTGCAGAACAGCGACTGGGGGCTGGTGGTGGCGCCCGATATTCGCGACTTGCCGCCCGGCACGCGCGGCTTCCACGTACACCAATTCCCGGACTGCGGCGCCATCGATCCCGAGGGCGGGGACAACGGCGCCGCGAAGGCCGCGGGCGGCCACCTCGATCCTTTGAACACCAACGTCCACGCCGGACCGGCCGCCGACGTCGGGCATGCGGGCGACTTGCCCGTGTTGGTGGTCAACGAGGAAGGCGTGGCCAAAGTGCCGGTGATCTCGCCGCGTCTGCGCCTCGAGGCGGTGCGCGGGCACTCGTTGGTAATCCACGAAGGCGGCGACAACTACGCGGACGAGCCTGAACCCCTGGGCGGCGGCGGCGCCCGCATCGCCTGCGGGGTGATCGCGGCGGCTGACTGACGTCGGGACGGGCCCGGCGGGCCACCACGGGACGAAACAGGAACCGCCAAGCGCTCTCTGCCGTGGTCTCGCGCCGCGCCCGGCGCAGGTCCGGGCGCGGCGCCGCCGGCTAAGGTCTGAAAGCCCGAATTTCTCTGTGCCGCGGGAAGCTATGAATGAATCAGCGCCTCCCTAGCGCACGATCTTCAGGCCGACCTTGCGGATCCGCCCACCTTCCACCTCGCGCACCACGAACTCCACGTGCCCGAGGCGCAGGCGGTCGCCTACCACGGGCCGTGCCTTGAGGTGTCCGGACAAGTATTCCGACAGGCTGGATGCCGCCATATCGGGCGCCTGAGCCAGACCGTACATCATCGCCACGTCGGCCATACGCGCCTCGCCGTCGAGCACGAAGTCGCCGAAGAACTGGCGCTCCTCCAGGCGCGGGGGCGCCGCCGCCGCGCCGAACAAACGGTCGAGCGCCGCCACATTCTCCGGCGTGGCCAGCAGATAAACGAAATCCCCCTCCGTTAGCGAGGCAAGATCGCAGGTCGGCAGCGGGCGCCCGCCGCGCACCACCGAGGCGAGCTGCACCCCCTCCGGCAGGGCGGCACGCGGCACGTCGCGCTGCACCACCGGGCTGTCGCGCTCCAAGCGATAGCCCACCAGTTCCAGATCCTGCTGCCCGGGTATGTCCAGCTCCACGCGCTGTACCACGCCGGTGCGCGGCGGCACCTCCAGGCCGAGCAGGCGTGCCGCGGGCGCCACCGTCCAGCCCTGCACCAGGAGCGAGACGAGCACCACGAAGAAGGCGGCGTTGAAGTAGCCTTGCGCCCCTTCCAGTCCGGCCAGCAGCGGGAATATGCCGAGAATGATGGGTACGGCCCCGCGCAGGCCGACCCAGGAGATGAACACGTGCTCGCGCCAGGGAAAGCGAAACGGCAGCAGGCACAACACCACCGCCAGCGGCCGCGCCACTAGAATCAGCGCCGCGGCGAGCAGCAGTGCCTGCGGCGCGATGGGCAAGAGCTCCGACGGCGTCACCAGCAGGCCCAGGATGAGGAACATCCCGATCTGAGCCAACCAGGCGATCCCGTCGTGGAAGCGGCGGATGTTCTGACCGCCCTGCAGGCGGCGGTTGCCCACGACTAGGCCGGCGAGGTAGGCGGCCAGAAAGCCGCTGCCCTCCAGAACCGCGGCGACACCGAAGATCACCAGGCCGCCCGCCAGTGCGAGAATGGGGTACAGCCCCGGCAGCAGCACAATGCGGTTGATCAGCCGGCTGAGCAGCCAGCCGCCGCCCAAGCCGGCGAGCGCGCCCACGCCCATCTGCAGCGCAAAGGTCTGCGCCAGGCTCCAGTCCAACCGCGCGCCGCCAGCGGCGAGAATCTCCACCAGCGCAATGGTGAGGAAGATGGCCATCGGGTCGTTGCTGCCCGACTCGATCTCCAGCGTGGAAGCCACGCGCTGCTTGAGCTCGAGGTTGTTCGCGTGCAGCAGGGAGAACACCGCGGCGGCATCGGTGGAACCGACGATGGCGCCGATCAGCAGGCCCTCGATCCAATGGAGATCGAAGACCCAGGTCGCGAATGCCCCCGTCAGCGCCGCCGTGAGGACGACGCCCAGGGTCGCTAGCGTCACCGCCGGACGCAGTCCGACCCGGAAACTGGCGGCCTCGGTGCGCAGCCCGCCGTCGAACAGGATCACCGCGAGCGCGAGGCTGCCGACCAGATGCGCGAGCTGGATGTCGTCGAACAAAACGCCGCCGGGCCCCTCCTCGCCCACCAGCATGCCGAGCACCAGAAACACCAACAGCAGCGGCGCACCCACGCGCGCGGACAGAACGGTCGCGAACACGCTGAGCAGCAGCAACAGGCCGGCGATCAAAATAATCTGGTTCGAGAAATCCATACGAGGGTTCAGCGCGTCTTTCGCCATGCCGCCGGGGCGGCAGCGGGAGGCGCTAGCATAGCAAACGGGGGGCGGCCGGTTTGGCGCACGATCAACCGCTTGGCTAAAATGAAAGTCCGGTCCGCGCCGCGTGCGCGGCCCCGCGTGCGTTGAACGCTCACCGCCGCGGTTCCACGCGTCCGCCTTCAGGCACCAACGGGCAACGTCCGGGCGCGCGATCGGTCCCGGCGGGGCTCGGCCCGCGGGTCCGCCCCGACGCGCGGCGATTCGCTCGCCCCGCGCCCCGTGGAAAAACAACGCGAAAGGACTGTCGCCCACTCATGCTTCTAGCGGTTTTGTCAGGTTTCCTGCTGGCCGCCGCCGCGCCCTGGCTGCATGCACGCCTCGGCGGGCGGGTTCACTGGCTGCTCGCGCTGCTGCCGGCTGCGCTCGCGGTGTACTTCGCGAGCCACCTACCGGCGGTGATAGCGGGCGCGCAGATGGTGCGCGTGTATCCGTGGGTGCCCGGCCTGGACATCCACCTGTCGTTCCTCATCGACGGGCTGAGCCTGCTGTTCGCGCTGCTGATCAGCGTGATCGGCACGTTCATCGTGCTGTACGCGGGCGAGTACCTGCGCGGCGACCGCGACCTGGCGCGCTTCTACGTCTTCATCCTGGCCTTCATGGCCTCCATGCTCGGCTTGGTGCTGTCGGACAACCTGATCGCGCTGTTCGTGTTTTGGGAACTGACCAGCATCACCTCCTACCTGCTCATCGGCTACAACCACGAGGACGCCCGGGCGCGCTATTGCGCGCTCCAGGGCCTGATCGTGACGGTGGCGGGCGGCATGGCGCTGCTGGCGGGCTTCGTGGTGCTGGCGCTGATGAGCGGCAGTTGGGAGCTGTCGCAGATCCTCACGCAGGGCGAGGTGCTGCGCGAGCATCCTTGGTATCTGCTCGCCCTGCTCCTGCTGCTCGGCGGCGCGTTCACCAAGTCGGCCCAGTTCCCGTTCCACTTCTGGCTGCCGAACGCGATGGCGGCGCCCACCCCGGTGAGCGCCTACCTGCACTCGGCGACCATGGTGAAGGCCGGGATCTACCTGCTCGCACGCCTACATCCGGGCCTGGGCGGCACGCCCGCGTGGGAGACGATCCTGCCGCTGGTGGGCGGCATCACCATGCTGCTCGGTATGGTGCTCGCCTACCGCAGCACGGAATTCAAGCGCCTGCTGGCCTACACCACCGTCATGGCGCTCGGCACGCTGACGCTGCTGATCGGCATCGGCACCCCGTATGCCATCACCGCGGCCATGACGTTCCTGCTCGCGCACGCGCTGTACAAGGCGGCGCTGTTCCTGGTGGCGGGTGCAGTGGATCACGGCACCGGGATCAAGGACATCACGCGTCTGGGCGGCCTGCGCCATGCCATGCCGATCACCGCCACCACCGCCATCCTGGCCGCGCTGTCCATGGCCGGCATCGCCCCCCTGTTCGGCTTCATCGCCAAAGAGATGCTGTTCGAAGCGGTGCTCGGTGCCCCCTACTTTGGTGGATTGCTCACCGTGTTCACCGTGCTCACGGCCATGCTCGGCGTGGCGCTGGGCGCGGTGGTCGCCCTACGGCCCTTCTTCGGTGCGCTCAAGCCGACACCGCAGCACCCGCACGAGGCGCCGCTGCCCATGTGGATCGGCTCGGCGCTGCTGGCCGCCGCAGGCCTCGCCTTGGGGCTGCTGCCCTTCGTGGCCGAGCGCGGGCTGGTGGCGGCCGCCGTGTCAGCGGTGTACGGCGTGCCGCTGGAGATCCACCTCACGCTGTGGCACGGATTCGACTGGCCGCTCGCGCTTAGCGCGCTCAGCATTGCGGCGGGCGCGGCGTTCTACGTCGGCTGGGACGCGCTGCGCGGGCGCACCGTCTGGATGAACCGTGCGGCCGCCGCCTACGGCCCCGAGCGCGGCTACGACCTCCTCATGCAAAGCATGGTGGCGACCGCCGAGTGGCAGTCGCGCGTGCTCCAGAACGGCTACCTGCGCCGCTACCTCATCACCATCCTGCTTACCTTGGTAACGGTGGTGGGCTACACGATGCTGACGCGCGGCGAGCCGCGGGTGCTGTTCAACTTCACCGGGTGGTTCCTGATCGACGTCATCGTCGCGGCGTTGATCGTCGCGGGCGCCATGTTCGCCGCCGGCACGCGGTCGCGGCTGGGCGCGGTGGCCTCGCTGGGCGTGGTGGGCTTCGGCGTGGCGCTGATGTTCGTCTTGTACAGCGCCCCGGACCTCGGCATCACCCAGGTGCTGGTGGAGACCCTCACGGTGCTGCTGCTGGTACTGGTGCTATTTCGGCTGCCGGGCTTCAGCAACCGCTCGGGCCGCGGCGCGCGCGCCCTCGACGCCAGCGTGGCGGTGCTGGTGGGCGGGCTGTTCACCGTGCTGCTCATGGCGACCATCGACGTGCAATTCCACGACCCCATCTCGCAGTACTTCATCGCGCACAGCGTGGACCTCGCCCACGGGCGCAACATCGTGAACGTGATCCTGGTGGACTTCCGCGCCCTCGACACCCTGGGCGAAATCTTCGTCTTGGCGCTCGCGGCCATCGGCGTGTACGCCATGATCAAGCTCAAGGCGGAGGACCGTCGATGAGTTCGCTGATCCTCTCCACCGCCGCCCGGATTCTGCTGCCGCTGCTGATCCTGTTCTCGGTGTTTCTGCTGCTGCGCGGGCACGACCTGCCGGGCGGCGGCTTCATCGGCGGGCTGGTGGGCGCGGGCGGTTTCGCGCTGTACGTGTTCACCTTCAGCCCGGCCGCGGGGCGTGCGGCGCTGCGCATCGACCCGCGCGTGATGATGGGCGCAGGGCTGCTGCTGGCCGTGCTATCGGGCGTGCTCGGCATGCTGGCGCGCGCGCAGCCCTTTCTCACCGCGCAGTGGGCCGCGCTCCACCTGCCGCTGTTCGGCGAGGTAAAGCTGTCGAGCGTGCTCATTTTCGATATCGGGGTGTACCTGGTGGTGCTGGGCGCGGTGATGACCATCGTGCTGACCCTGGCCGAGGCCGAGGAACGGCCTCCAATGGACACGGAGGACTGACATGGAACCCTTGCTGGCCCTGGTGGTGGGCGCGCTGTATGCCGCCGCCATCTACATGCTGCTGCGGCGCAGCATCGTGAAGATCGTCATCGGGCTGATCCTGCTCAGCAACGCGGCCAACCTGCTCATCTTCACCGCGGCGGGACTCACGCGCGCCGCCCCGCCACTGGTCCCCGAGGGCGCGCTGCGGCCCGTGGGGGCGGTGGCCGACCCGCTGCCGCAGGCGCTGGTGCTCACCGCCATCGTGATCGCCTTCGGCGTGCTGGCCTTCGCCGTGGTGCTCATCCACCGCGCCTACGAGGTGGTCCAGACCGACGACCTCGACCGGATGAAGAGCACCGACGCCTGACATGGAAGTCGCCCTGCCCATCGTCATCCCGCTGGTGAGCGGCGCCCTGTCGCTGCTGCTGTGGCGCTCGCGCGCCGCGCAGCGGTGGATCGGCGTGCTGGGCACCGGCGCGCTGCTCGCGAGCGCGGTATGGCTGCTGGCGGCCACGCGCGCCGAGGGCATTCTGGTGCAGGCGGTGGGCGACTGGCCGGCGCCCTTCGGCATCGTGCTGGTGAGCGACCTGTTGGCCGCCATCATGGTGCTGCTGGCGGGCATCACGGCCTTCGCCATCGCCATCTACTCGCTGGCCAGCATGAGCGCGGGGCACGAGCGCTTCGGCTACTACCCGCTGCTGCACATGCTGATGGCCGGCATTTGCGGCGCGTTCCTCACCGGCGACGTGTTCAACCTGTTCGTGTGGTTCGAGGTGATGCTGATCGCCTCCTTCGCACTGCTCACCCTCGGCGGCGAGCGCGCCCAGATGGAGGGCGCGATCAAATACGTCACCATCAACCTGATCTCCTCGGCCATCCTGCTCACGGCCATCGGGTTGCTGTACGGCCTGGCGGGCACGCTCAACATGGCCGACCTCGCGGTGAAGCTCGCCAACACCGATCAGAGCGGCCTGGTCACCGTGATCGGCCTGCTGTTCATGATCTCCTTCGGCATCAAGGCGGCAGTGTTCCCCTTGTTCTTCTGGCTGCCGGCCTCGTACCACACCGCCCCCATCGCCGTGGCGGCGCTGTTCGCGGGCCTGCTGACCAAGGTCGGCGTGTACGTGATCTTCCGCTTCTTCTCGCTGATCTTCACCCAGGACGTCGGCTACACCCACACCATCCTGCTGTGGGTCGCCGGCTTCACCATGCTGACGGGCGTGCTGGGCGCGGCGGCGCAGTTCGACTTCCGGCGCATCCTCTCGTTCCACATCGTGAGCCAGATCGGCTACATGATCATGGGCATTGCGCTGCTGACGCCGCTGGCGGTGCTGGGCGGAGTGTTCTACATCATCCACCACATCATCGTGAAGACGAATCTGTTCCTGGTGGCGGGCGTCGCCTACCAGTTGCGCGGCGCGTACGGCTTGAAGGGCCTGGGCGGGCTGTACCGCCACTCGCCCTGGCTGGCGCTGCTGTTCCTGATCTCCGCGCTGTCGCTGGCGGGCATGCCGCCCTTGTCGGGCTTCTTCGCCAAATTCATCCTCATCCGCGCGGGCATCGAGGCCGGCGCCTGGACCATCGTCGGCGTGGCCCTGCTGGTGGGGCTGCTCACGCTCTACTCCATGACCAAGATCTGGCAGGAGGCGTTCTGGAAGGCCCCGCCCGAGGATGCCCCGGCGCGTCCCTTACCGGGGGGCGCCCAGCTCGCGCTGCTGTATACGCCGATCGTGGGCTTGGCGGGCATCACGCTGTTCATCGGTCTGAATGCGCAGCCCGTGTACGCGCTCGCGCTGGCCGCCGCCGAACAGCTGTTGAACCCCGAACTGTATGTGACGGCCGTGCTGGGAGGCGCGCCATGATCGCTTTCGCCTGGAACCTCACGCTGGCGCTCGCCTGGGTGATCCTCACCGGCAGTCTCACCGCCGCCAACCTGGTGTGGGGCTTCGTCGTGGCCTACTTCGTGTTGCGCGTAACCCACGGCCGCAACCCCATCTTTGCCGCGTACTTCGCCAAGGTCCCGCAGGCGGTGCGCTTCACCCTGTTCTTTATCTGGGACCTGACCAAGTCGAATATGCGCGTGGCCTACGACGTGCTCACGCCGACCCACTACATGCGCCCCGGGGTGATCGCCCTGCCGCTGGATGCCCATACCGACGCGGAGATCACTGCGTTGGCCAACCTGATCACCGTCACGCCCGGCGCGCTCAGCCTGGACGTGTCCAGCGACCGGCGCACGCTGTACATCCACCTCATGTACCTCGACGACGAACAGCGCTTGCGCGCGGAACTCAAGGACCTCGAACGCCGGGTCCTGCAACTCATGCGCTGAGGAGGCCGTCCATGCTCAACTTCGCGATCAACGCCGCCTACGTCATCCTCGGCATCGCCCTGGTGCTCACGTTCGTGCGCCTCATGCGCGGCCCCAGCCTGCCGGACCGGGTGATAGCCTTGGAGCTGGTGGCCCTGCTCACCGTGGGCGTCATCGCCGTCTACACGGTCGCCACGGGCGTGCCGGCCTTTCTGGATGTGGCGATCGTGCTTGCCCTGACCTCGTTCCTCGCCGCCATCGGCTTCGCCCGCTACATCGAGAAGGGAGGGCCGCGCGATGAGTGAGTGGATCACGGCCGTGCTCCTGCTGCTCGGCGCTTCGCTGATGTTGCTCGCGGCCGTGGGCCTGCTGCGCATGCCCGACCTGCTGACGCGCATGCACGCCGCCACCAAGGCCGGCGCCCTCGGCGCGGGGCTGATGGTCAGCGCGCTCGCCATCTACTTCGCCGAGGGCGAGGTGGTGGCGCGCGCGGTGGCCATCGTCGCCTTCATCGTGCTCACCGCGCCCATTGCCGCCCATATGGTCGGGCGGGCGGCGTACGTGGTCGGCGTGCCGCTGTGGGAGCACTCGGTCAAGGACGAACTCCAGGGCCGCTATGACATCCACAGCCACACCCTGCACGGCGGCCGCGAGAAGGACAGCGGCGGCCACTGAGACGGAATACCTCTGAACCGGCCGCCGCGCGCGCCAGCTTACTCGCCCCGCCGCACTAGGTCTTGGCCCCTCTCTTGATGTAGGATTCGCGCTCGGTCGCGGCAGCGCGCTCCTCGCGGGAGCGCGCGCCCCTCCGCCCGGCGCCGGCCTGTCTCCACCAGGCCGGGCCGCGCCCAGAACAAGACGGACAGTTCAACGAATGACCCTAGCCCTGATCCCATTGCTGCCCTTTGCGGGCGCCGTGTTGCCCCCTGTCCTGATCCGCCACGGCAAGAACGCCAGCGCATGGGGCGCCGGCCTCGTGACTGCGTTGGCGCTGCTGCTGCTGTTGCAGATGGCCCCCACGGTGTTCGCCGGCGAAACGGTGCGCGTCGGTTGGGAGTGGATGCCGCAACTCGGCATCAACTTCACCTTCCGCCTGGACGGCCTGGGCTTCTTGTTCGCCCTGCTGATCCTGGGCATCGGCCTGCTGATCATCCTGTATGCGCGCTACTACCTGTCCGACAGCGACCCGATGGGGCGTTTCTACGCCTACATGCTGCTGTTCATGGGCTCGATGCTGGGCATCGTGCTGTCCGACAACCTGATCCTGCTGCTGATGTTCTGGGAGCTGACCAGCCTCAGTTCCTTCCTGCTGATCGGCTACTGGCGCCATCGCTCCGACGCGCGTCAGGGCGCGCGCATGGCGCTCGCCATCACCGGCGGCGGCGGGCTGGCCATGCTGGCGGGCATCCTGCTGCTGGGCTATGTCGCCGGCAGCTTCGAGCTGTCGGTGGTGCTGGAGTCGGCGGAGGTGGTGCAGGCGCACGCGCTCTACCCGGTGCTGCTGGTGCTGATCCTGCTGGGCGCGTTCACCAAGTCGGCGCAGTTCCCGTTCCACTTCTGGCTGCCGCACGCCATGGCGGCGCCCACCCCGGTCAGCGCCTATCTGCACTCGGCCACCATGGTGAAGGCCGGTGTGTTCCTGCTGGCGCGCCTGTTCCCGGTGCTGTCGGGCCCGGATCTGTGGTTCTACCTCGTGGGCGGTGCGGGCGCCGTGACCTTGGTCTTCGCCGCGTACATGGCGCTGTTCAAGCACGACCTCAAGGGGCTGCTGGCCTACTCGACCATCAGCCACCTGGGCCTGATCACCCTGCTGTTCGGCATCGGCACGCCGCTGTCGGCCGTGGCGGGGGTGTTCCACATCATCAACCACGCCACGTTCAAAGCCTCGCTGTTCATGGCGGCCGGCATCATCGACCACGAGGCCGGCACGCGCGACATGCGTCGCCTGAGCGGGCTGTGGAAGTACATGCCGCACACGGCCACCTTGGCCATGGTCGCGGCCGCGGCCATGGCGGGCGTGCCGCTGCTGAACGGCTTCCTTTCCAAGGAGATGTTCTTCGAGGAGACCCTGCATGTCGTGCCGCTGGAGAACGTGTACTGGCTGCTGCCCGCTGCCGCCACGCTCGCGGGCGTGTTCTCGGTGGCCTACTCGCTGCGCTTCATCCACGACGTGTTCTTCGGCCCTGAACCGGTGGATCTGCCCAAGAAGCCGCACGAGCCGCCGCGCTGGATGAAGATCCCGGTGGAGATCCTGGTCGCGCTGTGCGTGCTGGTGGGCATCCTGCCCGCGCTCGTCGTCGGCCCAATGCTCGCGGTGGCGGCGCAGTCGGTGCTGTGGGGCCAGCCGCTGCCGGAATACAGCCTCATGGTGTGGCACGGCTTCAACACCGCCTTGATGATGAGCATCCTCGCGCTGCTCGGCGGTGTCCTCGTCTACCTCGCGCGGCGTCGGGTGTTCTACGCCCACGAGACGCTGCTGCCACGCTTCGAGGCCAAGGCGCTGTTCGAGGCGTTGGTGCACGTGGTGGTGCACTTCGCGCGCTGGCTGACCGGGGCCCTGGAGAACGGCTCGCTGCAGCGTTACCTCGCCCTGCTGGTGATCGCGGGGCTCGCCGCGGGCTGGGCGGCGGTGTACGGCCAGCCGAGCCTGTTCGGCACCATGAACGGCACGCCGCTGGACCCGGTGAGCCTGGTGGCGGCGCTGATCCTGATCGCGGGCGTGGCGCTGACGGTGATCTGGCACCGGCGGCGCCTCGCCGCCCTCATCGCCGTCAGCGTCGTGGGCCTGATCATGGCGCTGGTGTTCGTGCGCTTCTCCGCCCCCGACCTCGCGCTCACCCAGTTGTCGGTCGAGATCGTGACCATCGTGCTGCTGCTGCTCGCGCTGTACTTCCTGCCGCAACAGACGCCCGCCGAGTCCTCCGCGCTGCGCAAGGGGCGGGACGGCGTCCTGGCACTGGCCGGCGGCGCGGGCGTCGCGGCGCTCGCCTATGCCGTGCTCACCCACCCCTACCAGACCATCGCCGACTACTTCCTGGCCCAGTCCGTGCCGGGCGGCGGGGGCACCAACGTGGTGAACGTGATCCTGGTGGACTTCCGCGGCTTCGACACGCTGGGTGAGATCGCCGTGCTGGGCATCGCCGCGCTGGGCATCTACGCCCTGCTCGATCGCCTGCACCTGCCGCTGCCGGGCCGCGATCCCTATGGCCGCGCCTGGTCGCCCGACCGCCATCCCATGATCCTGGCCATGATCGTACGACCGCTGCTGCCGCTCGCGCTG
Organism: Ectothiorhodospiraceae bacterium 2226; assembly: GCA_013348725.1. Lineage (NCBI taxonomy): Bacteria > Pseudomonadati > Pseudomonadota > Gammaproteobacteria > Chromatiales > Ectothiorhodospiraceae > Ectothiorhodospiraceae bacterium 2226. The sequence goes on along the minus strand of CP054689.1, from coordinate 2,491,618 downwards.
CTGGTGTCGATCTACATCTTCCTGCGCGGGCACAACCTGCCGGGCGGCGGCTTCATCGCCGGCCTGATCACCGCCGTGGCGCTGATTCTGCAGTACCTCGCCAACGGCGTGCAGTGGACGCAGGCGCGCATGCCCGTCGACTATCACCCCGTCATCGGCTGGGGGCTGTTGATCGCCGCGCTCACCGGCCTCGGGAGCTGGTACTTCGGCTATCCGTTCCTGACCACGTCGTTCGACTATTTCACCCTGCCGGTGGTCGGCAAGTTCGAGCTCGCCACGGCGCTCGTGTTCGACCTCGGCGTGTACCTCACCGTGGTGGGCGCGGTGATGCTGATCCTCGCCAATTTGGGCAAGGCGAGCGGTGCCATGCCCAGCCCCGGCCGTTCCAAGGAGGCCGCGTGATGGAGCTGCTGGTCGCCATCGTCATCGGTGTGCTGGTCGCGGGGGGGATCTACCTCGTGCTGCGCGCGCGCACCTACCCCGTGATCCTCGGCATCGCCTTGCTCGGCTATGCCGCCAACCTGTTCCTGTTCGTGATGGGGCGGCTCACCACCGGCATGCCCGCGGTGATCGATCCGCAGGCGCCCGGCTACGCCGACCCGCTGCCGCAGGCGCTGGTGCTCACCGCCATCGTGATCGGCTTCGGCATGATCGCCTTCGTGGTGATGCTCGCGTTGCGCGCGCGCGGCGAACTCGGCTCGGACCACGTGGACGGGCCGGCCCAGCCGCCGGCCGCTGACGAGGAGGCGCCGCGCTCATGATCAACCATTGGATCATCGCCCCCTTCCTGCTCCCGCTGATGGCGGGCGTGCTCATGCTGCTGGTCGCGCGCGCCGGGCTCGCTTGGCAGCGCGCGGTGGGCTTCGCCAGCGCGGTCGCCCTGCTCGCCGTCAGCGTGCTGCTGCTGATCCAGGCGGCGGACGGCAGCTACGGCGTATACGTGCTCGGCAACTGGCCGCCGCCGTTCGGCATCGTGCTGGTACTGGATCGGCTCAGCGCACTGATGGTGCTGCTCACCGCCGTGGTGGCCGTGTTCACGCTGTGGTATGCACTACGCGGCACCGATGCCCTGGGGCGCAACTTCCACCCGCTGTTCCAGTTGCAGCTCGCGGGCCTGAACGGCGCCTTCCTCACCGGCGACCTGTTCAACCTGTTCGTATTCTTCGAAATCCTGCTAATCGCCTCCTACGGCCTGCTGTTGCACGGCGGCGGCGCAAGCCGCACGCGCGCCGGGCTGCACTATGTGGTGCTCAACCTCGCGGGCTCGGCCTTGTTCCTGATCGCGGTCGGCATCCTGTACGGGCTGACCGGCACGCTGAACATGGCGGACCTGGCGGTGCGCGTCGCCCAGGCCCCGGCCGAGCAGGCGGGCCTGCTGCGTACCGGGGCCCTGCTGCTGTTCGTGGTGTTCGCGCTCAAGGCCGCCCTGCTGCCGCTCTACTTCTGGCTGCCGGCGGCCTACAGCAACACCACCGCGCCGGTCGCCGCGCTGTTCGCCATCATGACCAAGGTGGGCGTGTACGCCATCGTGCGGGTGTACACCCTCATCTTCGGCGAGGGCGCGGGCGGGGCGGCCAACGTGTTGACCGACTGGCTGCTGCCGCTCGGCCTCGCCACGCTGATGCTCGGCATGATCGGGGCCCTGGCCGCACGCGGGCTGCGCCGTCTGGTGGCCTATATGGTGGTGGTCTCGGTCGGCATGCTGCTGACTGCCGCGGGGCTGTTCACCACGCTGTCCATGGCCGCGGCCCTGGTCTACCTGGTCCACACCACGCTGGTCACCGCGGCGATGTTCCTGCTGGTGGATGTCATCGCCCGGCAGCGGGGCGACGATCGCCTCGCCCCCCTCCCGGAGCTGCGCCAACCGCTGCTGCTCGGCGGACTGTTCTTCATCGGTGCGGTGGCGCTGGTCGGCATGCCGCCGCTCAGCGGCTTCCTGGGCAAGTTCATGATCCTGCACGCCGCCCGCGGCGAGGCGCAAGTGGGATGGGTCTGGGCGGTGGTCCTGCTCAGCAGCCTGCTCGGCCTGGTGGCGCTCAGTCGCGCGGGCAGCGTGGTGTTCTGGAAGACGCGCGGCAGCGTTGAGGCGCCGCGCGCGGGCTGGGGGGCGCTGCTGCCGGTGATCGCGCTGCTCGCGGCGAGCCCGCTGCTGGTCGTGTTCGGCGGGCCGGTCACGGCCTACGCGCAGGCCACCGCCGCGCAGCTCAGCGCGCCCGGCCATTACGTCCACAGCGTGCTGCGCACCGACGCCGTGGTGGGCGACGTGCCGCGGGAGGTCACACCATGATGCACCGTCTGCTGCCCCATCCCCTGCTGACCGCAGTGCTCATCGTGGTCTGGCTGCTGCTGGTCAACAACATCGAGCCAGGCCACATCGTGTTGGCGGTAATCTTCGGCGTACTGCTGCCCATGCTCACGCACCGTTTCTGGCCCGACCGCCCGCACGTGCGCAGCCCGCTCGCACTGACCCGCTTCGTGGCCGTCGTGCTGTGGGACATCGTCATCGCCAACTTGAACGTCGCGCGCCTGATCCTCGGGCCGACCCGGCGCCTGCGCCCGGCCTTCGTCACCGTGCCGCTGGACACGCGCGACGAGTTCACCATCACCCTGCTGGCCAGCACCATCTCGCTCACGCCGGGCACGGTGTCCTCGGACGTCGCGCCCGACCGCAGCGCCCTCCTCGTCCACGCGCTGGACGTGGAGGACGTGGATAGGCTGGTGCGCCAGATCAAGACGCGCTATGAGGCGCCCCTCATGGAGAGCTTCGGATGCTAGCGATCGCCATGCCCATTGCCTTCGCCATGATGACCGTGGCGCTGGTGCTGAACCTCTGGTCCCTGGTGCGCGGCCCGGACCTGCCCGACCGCATCCTGGCGCTGGATACCATGTACATCAACACCATCGCGCTGCTGGTGATGCTCGGGATCTTTCTGCACAGCACCGCCTACTTCGAGGCGGCGGTGCTGATCGCCCTCATGGGTTTCGTGGGCACGGTGGCGCTGTGTAAGTACGCCCTGCGCGGCGACATCGTCGAGTGAGGGCCGCCGGATGATCGTCGAAATCCTCATCTCCTTCTTCCTCTTGGTCGGGGCTGCGTTCGCCCTCATCGGCTCCATCGGCCTCGCCCGCCTGCCGGACTTCTTCATGCGCCTGCACGGGCCCACCAAGGCCACCACGCTCGGCGTGGGCGGGCTGATGCTGGCCTCGGCGGTGTACTTCACGGCGCGCGAAGTGGGCCTGAGCCTGCACGAGCTGCTCATCACCCTGTTCCTGTTCATCACGGCGCCGATCAGCGCGCACCTGCTGGCCAAGGCCGCGCTGCACCTGCGCGTGCGCCAGTTGGGCGAAAAGCCCCAGACGCGCTGGGACCGTTCCAAATAGCGGCGGCTGCTCCGGCACGTGCCCGACGCAGCCGGGCTGTGCGATGCTATCGGCACTCATAGAACAACAAGAGACGGCCGGTCGGCCTTAGGAGCCCGATGTCCCCCTTCGACAACGTGTTCGAGCAGTTCGCGGCCTTGCTGCTGTTGGCCGCCGTGGTGGGCGCGATCGCCACCCGGCTGAAGCAACCGCTCGTGGTGGCGTTCATCGTCGTGGGCATCCTCGCGGGGCCGGCGGTACTCGGCTGGGTCCACTCTAGCGAGCCGCTCGAACTGCTCGCCGAGATCGGCATTGCCCTGCTGCTGTTCGTGGTCGGCCTCAAGCTCGACCTCCACCTCATCCGCACCATGGGGCCCGTGGCGCTCGCCACCGGCCTCGGCCAGGTGCTGTTCACTTCGGTGGTCGGCTTCTTTCTCGCCCTGGTACTCGGCATGCACTGGCTGCCGGCGCTGTACGTGGCGGTGGCGCTGACCTTCTCCAGCACCATCATCATCGTCAAGCTGCTGTCCGACAAACGCGAGGTGGACGCGCTGCACGGGCGCATCGCGCTCGGCTTCCTGATCGTCCAGGACCTGGTGGTGGTGCTGGTGATGATCGGCCTGTCGGCGTTCGCGGTCGGCGGCGCCGCCGATAACCTGGGCGCTGAGATGGGCATGGTGGCGGTCAAGGGCGCCCTGTTGCTGGTGTTCGTGGGCGTGTTGATCCGCTGGGTACTGCCGCGCGTGCTCCCGCACCTCGCCCGCTCCCAGGAGTTGCTGGTGCTCGCGGCGGTCACCTTCGCCGTGGCGCTGGCGGCCGCCGGCGAATGGATGGGGTTCAGTCGCGAGGTGGGCGCCTTCCTCGCCGGCGTGGCGCTGGCCTCCACGCCGTTTCGCGAGGCCATTGGCTCGCGCCTGGTGAGCCTGCGCGACTTCCTGCTGCTGTTCTTCTTCATCCTGCTCGGCGCCGAGCTCGATATGGCGACCCTCGGCGCGCATGTCGGCCCGGCGATCGTGCTATCGGCCTTCGTGCTGATCGGCAATCCGCTGATCGTAATGGTGATCATGGGCGCCATGGGCTACCGCCGGCGCACCGGCTTCCTGGCCGGGCTGACGGTCGCGCAGATCAGCGAGTTCTCGCTCATTCTGGTCGCACTCGGGCTCACGTTGGGCCATATCGACCCCGATACCGTGGGCCTAGTGACACTGGTAGGGCTGATAACCATCGGCCTGTCGACCTACATGATTCTGTACTCCCACCCGCTGTACGAGCGCTTGGCGCCTTGGCTGCGGGTGTTCGAGCGCAAGGTCCCGTACCGCGAACAGGGCAAAGACACGACCGCGCCCACCGACGTCGTCGACGTGATCGTGTTTGGGCTCGGACGCTATGGCGGCCGCCTCGCGAGCGAGCTGCAGGCGCGCGGGCTGCGCGTGCTGGGCGTCGACTTCGATCCACAAGCCGTGCAGGAATGGAACGCGCAGGGCCAGACGGCGCGCTACGGCGACGCGGAGGACCCCGAGTTTCCCGCCACCCTGCCGCTGGGCAGCGCCCGCTGGGTGGTCAGCACCCTGCCCGACCGCGACGTCAACTTGGCCCTACTAGACTCGCTGCGTAGCCATGGCTTCCCGGGCCGGCTGGGCGTGGCGGCGCACGGGGAGGCCGCCGCCGAGGCCTTGCGCCTCGCCGGCGCCGACCGCGTGTTCATGCCCTACCGCGACGCGGCCGAGCGCGCCGCCGCCGAGCTCGCGAACCACGCGACGCCGAGCCTCGCTCGACCGTAGACAATGCGCACGCAGGAGACGGCATCAGAAAAATGCAGAACAACGACGAGCACCGCCACTGGCACGCGCTCAGCGTGCAAGAAGTCACCCGCGCGCTGGAGAGCGACGAGCACGGCCTGACTTCCGAGGAGGCCCAGGCGCGCCTCGCGCAGTACGGGCCGAACCGCCTGCCCGACGCCGGCCGTCGCGGCCCCTTGCGCCGCTTCCTCAGCCAGTTCAACAACGTCATCATCTACCTGCTCATGGTCGCGGCGGTCATCACCGGCCTGCTCGCGCACTGGCTCGACACCGCCGTGATCGCCGCCGTGGTGATCATCAACACCCTCATCGGTTTCATCCAGGAGGGCAAGGCCGAGCGCGCGCTGGAGGCCATACGCCACATGCTCTCGCCGCAGGCCGTGGTGCTGCGCGACGGCCACCGCCGGCAGATCGCCGCCACCGAACTGGTGCCCGGCGACATCGTGCTGCTGCAGTCGGGCGACAAGGTGCCCGCCGACCTGCGCCTGCTGCGTGAGCGCGACCTGCGCATCGAGGAGGCCGTGCTCACCGGCGAGTCCGAGGCGGTGGAGAAGGACGTCGAGGCGGTGGCCGCGGACGCCGTGGTGGGCGACCGCCTCAACATGGCCTTCTCCAGCACCCTGGTGGTGCACGGCGTGGGCCGCGGTGTGGTGGTCGGCACCGGCGCCGAGACCGAGATCGGGCGCATCAGCGCCATGCTCGCCGACATCCGCACGCTGCAGACCCCGCTCACGCAGCAGATGGCGCGCTTCGGGCACTACCTCAGCGCCTTTATCGTGGTGTTCGCCGCGCTGACCTTCCTGTTTGGCTGGTACGCGCGCGACTACGCCCCGGCGGAGATGTTCCTCATCGCCGTAGGCCTCGCCGTGGCCGCCATCCCCGAGGGGCTACCCGCCATCATGACCATCACGCTCGCCATCGGCGTGCAGCGCATGGCACACCGCCACGCCATCATCCGCCGCCTGCCGGCGGTCGAGACGCTGGGTTCGGTGACGGTGATCTGCTCCGACAAGACCGGCACGCTCACGCGCAACGAGATGTCGGTGCAGTGCGTGGCGCTCGCCACGCGCCGCTATGGCGTGACCGGCGAGGGCTACACCGGCGTGGGCGCGTTCGTGCACGCCGGCGCGGAGATCGACCCCGAGCAGGACGCCGATCTCATGGAGCTGTTACGCGCGGCGCTGCTGTGCAACGACGCCAGGCTCGACACCCACGGCTCCGAGGTGCGCCTGCACGGCGACCCCACCGAGGGCGCCCTGCTCTCTCTGGCGCTCAAGGGCGGCTACGACCGCGACGAGGAGCATGGCCGCTGGCCGCGCGTGGACGCCATCCCCTTCGAATCGCAGCACCAGTTCATGGCCACGCTGCACCACGACCACGAGGGACACGGCGTCATCTACCTCAAGGGCGCGCCCGAGAAGGTCATCGCCATGTGCGCGCTCCAGCGCACGCCTGAAGGCGAGGCGCCGCTGGACGCGGCGCACTGGCATAGCGCCGTGGACGACTTTGCCAGCGAAGGGCAGCGCGTGCTCGCCATCGCCTACAAGCGGCGCGCCGAGCACATGACGACGGTGGACTTCGCCGACGTGGAGGACGAGCTGGTGCTGCTCGGCCTGTGCGGCATGATGGACCCGCCGCGCCAGGAGGCCGTCGCCGCGGTGCGCGACTGCCAGAGCGCGGGCATCCGCGTGAAGATGATCACCGGCGACCACGCCCTCACCGCCAGCGCCATCGGCGCGCGCATGAACATCGGCGCCACCGGCACCGCCCTCACCGGCCGCGACCTCGAGGCGCTGGACGACCAAGCGCTGGAGGCGAAGGCGCAGGAGCACGATGTATTCGCGCGCACCTCGCCCGAACACAAGCTGCGCCTGGTGCGCGCGCTGCAGGCGCGTGGCGAGGTCGTGGCCATGACCGGCGACGGCGTGAATGACGCACCCGCCCTCAAACGCGCGAATATCGGCATCGCCATGGGCATCAAGGGCACCGAGGTGACCAAGGAGGCCGCCGAGATGGTGCTCACCGACGACAATTTCGCCTCCATCGCGCACGCCGTGGAGGAAGGGCGCACGGTCTACGAGAACATCCGCAAGGCGATCCTGTTCATCCTGCCCACCAACGGCGGCCAGGCGCTGGTGGTGCTCGCCGCGGTGCTGCTGGGGGTGGTCATGCCCACGACCCCCGCGCAGATCCTGTGGGTGAACATGGTCACCGCCGTCACCCTCGCGCTCGCGCTCGCCTTCGAGCCGCCGGAGTCGGACATCATGCGCCGCCCCCCGCGCGACCCGCGCGCGCCCTTGTTGTCGCCCTACCTGATCTGGCGTATCGGCTTCGTGTCGGTGCTGCTGGTGGCGGGCACCTTCAGCCTGTTCCTGTGGAAGGAGGCCACCGCCGGGCTCGAGGCGGCGCGCGCCATGGCGGTGAACACCCTGGTCATGGGCCAGGTGTTCTACCTGTTCAGCGTGCGCTACGTCAGCGCACCCTCGTTCACCTGGGAAGGCTTGCGCGGTAATCGCTACGTGCTCTATGCCGTCGCCGCCACCGTGGCGCTGCAGCTCACCTTCACCTACGCCCCGTTCATGGTCACGCTGTTCGGCATCGAGCCCCTGCCCGCCGAGGACTGGCTGCTGCTGATTGGCTTCGGCGTCGCGGTGTTCGTGCTGGTGGAACTGGAGAAGGCCGTGGTGCGTGGGTTGCGCGCTCGCGCCGCGCCGCGCGGGCGCCGCCCCGCACGCGGCTGATCGCCGGGGAGCCCGGTCTCACGCTCGGTATAATGCACGCATGAGCCAACTCCCCTCCGCCCTCGGCAAGATCATGATGGTCGCGGGCATCGTGATTGCCCTCGGCCTGCTCACCGTCTACTTCGACGGCATGCTGGAGCGCCAGTACAACCCCAACCAACAGGTCGAGAGCCTGCAGTACGCCGACGGCATGCGCGAGGTGGTCCTGCAGCGCAACCGCAGCGGCCACTACGTGGTAACCGGGCAACTCAACGGCCGTCCCGTCGACCTGCTGGTCGACACCGGCGCCACGGTCGTCTCCATCCCCGAACCGCTGGCACGCGAGCTCGGCCTGCGCCGCGGCCATGCCGTGCCCACACAGACCGCCAGCGGTATGGTCACCACCTACGCCACGGTGCTCGAGCGCGTGCAGATCGGCGACATCGAAGTGCGCAACGTGCGCGCCTCCATCAACCCCCACTCCGACCTGGTGCTGCTCGGCATGAGCTTTCTGCGCGAGCTCGAACTCACCCAGCGCGGCGACACCCTCACCCTGCGCCAGCATTGACGCATGTACGCGCCCGTCCCGAACGCACCGCACCGTCAGCACCCTCCGGCGCAATGCCCTTCGGTTATTGCGCCCTACCCCGCACCTACCCCGCACCGTAGGGCGCCATAAGCGCAGCGCATCGCGCCATGAGCGACCGAAGTCGCACCAAGCCTTCAACGCCTGCCGGCCCACCCCCGCCCACCAACCCATCCCCCGTCTCTTGTCCCCCACCCCCCCATCCGATACGCTCCCCCAAGCCGTCCCCCGCCAACCGAATAACAAGGCACAGACCGCATGATCGAAACGCTCACCGAGTGGACCGGCTGGCTGTCCGGCATCCTGTGGGGCAACTACCTCACCCTCGCCCTGCTGCTCGGCGCGGGGCTGTACCTCACCATCCGCACCCGCGCCATCCAGCTCCGCGGCTTCCGCCACGGCGCCGAGCTGGTGTGGGGCAAGCACGCCGACCCCGGCCACCCCGGCGAGGTCACCCACTTCCAGGCCCTGTCCACCGCCCTGTCCGCCACCATCGGTACCGGCAACATCGCCGGCGTGGCCACCGCCATCGCCTTGGGCGGCCCGGGCGCGCTGTTCTGGATGTGGGTCACGGCCTTCTTCGGCATGGCCACCAAGTTCACCGAAAGCACCCTCTCCCTGCGCTTTCGCGAGATCGCCCCCGACGGCACCGTCTCGGGCGGCCCCATGTACACCCTGCTGCACGGCCTCAACATGCCGCGCATGGCCGCCCTGTTCGCCGTGTTCGCGCTCATCGCCGCGTTCGGCATCGGCAACATGGTGCAGGCCAACTCCGTGGTGGACGGCCTCACCTACATCTGGCCCGAGCTGCGCGGCTACGGCTGGGCGGTGGGCCTGGTCATGGCCACGCTGGTCGCCATGGTGATCCTCGGCGGCGTACGCCGCATCGCGCGCGTGGCGTCCATCCTGGTGCCGTTCATGGCCCTGCTGTACATGCTCGGCGCCCTGATCGTGCTGTTCCTGCACGCCGCCGAGATCCCCGCCGCGCTCGCCACCATCTTCACCTACGCCCTCAACCCCTGGGCCGTGGGCGGCGCCGCCGTCGGCGAGGCCATCCGCTGGGGCGTCGCGCGCGGCCTGTTCTCCAACGAGGCGGGCCTCGGCTCCTCCGCCATCGCCCACGCCGCCGCGCGCACCAAGGAACCCGCGCGCGAGGGCCTGGTCGCCATGATGGAGCCCTTCATCGACACGCTCATCGTGTGCACCCTCACCGGCCTCGTCATCGTCGTCACCGGCGCCATGCTCACCCGCCCCGAAGAAGCCATGGGCGCCTCGCTCACCGCGCACGCCTTCAGCAGCGTGCTCGGCGCCCCCGGCGCCTGGATCGTCGGCGGCGGCCTCACCCTGTTCGCCTTCTCCACCACCATCGCCTGGTCTTACTACGGCGACCGCTCCGCGCGGTTCCTGTTCGGCGAGCGCGCCGTGCTGCCCTACCGCATCGTGTTCGCCCTGCTGGTGTGGGTTGGTGCCAGCGTCCCGCTCGCGCTGGTGTGGAATATCGCGGACATCATGAATCTGTTGATGGCGTTGCCGAACCTGTTGGCGTTGATACTATTGGCGGGGGTGGCTGCGGCGTTGCAGCGGGAGTATTTTCAGCACCATAAGGTGCGGGTGGGCCGTGAGGCGGTGTCCGAGCAATAGTGTTCGCGGTAGCCTTGGCCGTCTATCACCAATATGGAGGCCGACGTCCGTATAACACGCGGGGAAGATTGCATGACACGTTGGGAAACGCCCCAGTTCTGCAAGAAAGTATCGCCGGTTAAGTGCGAAGCGGATGGGTCTGCGTGCACCCACGCTGCTCGTCATATACGGAGATTTTCCGTGTTTGAACACGGACCTTTTCCGTCTAGTTACTGTTGGCTTGAGTAGTACAGTACCTTATACCGCAGCGCCGGCAATGAAATGGATAATCGGGGACAGACCCGGGTTTCGGATGATCCCGAGTTCTGCGAGGGTTGGAGCGACGAGACGTTGGCTTCCTTCGTCAGGCCAACTACGTGATTCGGTGAGTAGACATACTTTCTCACGCGTTCAAGGATAGTAAGGCCATGCAGAACCTGAAGATCAAGGTGTTCAAGGGTAACGAGTCCAGCCCGGAGACCACGATCACCATTCCTACGCGCGCCCTGAAGGTCGCCGCGCACTTCATCCCCCCGTGCCGCCACCGCCGTACTCGCCGAGCAGGGGATCGACGTCGATGAAATCGTCAAGCTCGCCTCGTCGCCGGAGGTAGAAGGTACGCTCATCGAAGTCGAGGATCACAAGAAGAATGAGCGGATCGTCATACTACTGGAATAGGAAGCCCTCTGGCTTGCCGGGCCGCGTCCGGAAACGGCGCTCCTAGCTCCTGCGACCAGGCGAGCGGCGCAGCTCAGGGGCTGCTGGATCGGGACCACGAACAGGAGACGGATTCATTTTCCATGCTGCTCCGAGTCCCGCGTTCGCCTCTCGTGAGCGGGTAAAGAGCGGCGACTTGCCGCCGCGACCGAAGGGCTCTACCCTGGCTGCTCGATTCGAGTCATAGCACCCCTAGGTAGCGAGAAAGCCCATGCCCTCACTCTCCACCCCGCTCTCCGACGAAGAGTTGAATCGCCTCGACGAGTTCCTGCTCGCCGACACCGTGCCCGAGTCCGCCATGCCGCTTTCGACGCTGGACGGCTACCTCACCGCGCTCGCGCTGAATCCCGACCTGATCCCGCCGAGCGAATGGCTTCCCTGGGTATGGGACATGGACGAGGGCGAGGCGCGGCCCGAGTTCGAAACCCAGGAGCAGGCACAGGCGATTCTGGAACTCATCATGCGCCACTACGCCGACGTCAACGCGGCGGTCATGGAGGGTCAGGTCGACCCGCTTTTCGTGGGCAACGACGAGCAGGATCTTACCCTGGTGGACCTTTGGTGCGGCGGGTTCATGCTGGCGGTGGATGTGTTCGGCGAACCTTGGTGGTCGGCGCTACTGGAAGAGTCACCCGAGATGCTCGAGCCCATCATCACCCACGCCGAGTCCGAGGACCTAGAGACCGTGCATGACGTGGCGTCACTCAAGGCACGCGCGCCCGCCGAGGCGCCGGCGGCGATCGAGGCGGCGCTGGACAGCTTGTGCGACTACTTCGTGCCACTTAGGGAGGCGGCCGCACGGGCGCGCATCGAGACCTATCGCCGCGAGGAACCGAAGGTGGGCCGCAACGACCCCTGCCCCTGCGGCTCCGGCAGGAAGTTCAAGAAGTGCTGCGGCGGCGCGCCCCCGCTGCATTGAGCGCTCACGCGCCCCGCTCAACGCGCACTTGTGCAGGAATCCCGTCTTGAAGGCATTCTTGGTTGGCGAAGCTCCCCACTTGCCGATGGCGAACATTTCCGAATACCTTCTAGCGGGCGCACGCGCGACCGCGTCGCGGGAGGAGCTTGTCGAACCATGAACCGCCTGACATACCGCAAAGCAACCGCCGCCGATGCCGCCGAGATTGCGCGGCTGGTGAACGCCGCCTATCGCCCGCAAGCTGGCGCCGAGGGCTGGACACACGAATCCCGCATTGTCAGCGGCGACAGAACCAGTTCGCGACAGGTCGAGAAGCTGCTCGGCTCTTCGGTGGTCTTGGTAGGTCTACGCGACGACAGGCTCGTGGCATGCGTCCAGATCGACCGAACGGGCGCTGATGCCACTATCGGCATGCTCGCCATCGAGCCGAGCATCCAGGCCGGCGGGCTGGGGAGCGCAATGCTGGCCGAAGCGGAGTCATACGCCGCCTCATCGCTAGGCGCGGAACGCTTCGTGCTGATCGTGGTGGGGGCGAGAACGGAGCTGATCCAGTTCTATATCCGTAGGGGATATGAAGATTCCGGCCAGCGGCTCCCTTACCCGATCGATAGCGGTGTCGGCACGCCGCGCAACGGAACGCTGGATCTCGTAGTCCTGCAAAAGCGCGCAAACGCATCACGCGATTCGGCCGCCACTTCCGCTGCTGCTTCGGAGCCGGCGGCCTAGCGGGGTGCGCGGCGCATCCAGCAGCGATCAAACTCGCTTAGCCCAAGGCCCCGATGCGACTCGCGATAACGGACATCCCCACTGGCTTCCGCGAATCCCGCGCCTAGGGAGAATCGGGCGCGCGTGGTTCGCGGCCGCTTTCTTTGGCACGTATCTAACGGTGACCTACGCGCTCTACTTCGCGGTCCCTCCGCTCACGCAGACGTTTCCTCATATCGCCCGTTGGAGCATGGAGTACGCGTAACTCGTGCTGCTACTCCTTTGGTCCCCGCCCCTCATCATGCGATTTCACGACATCAATGCGTCCGGGTGGTGGACGGTGGCTTTCTGGCTTGTAGTCGGCGGCGGTACGGTAGGCGCGATTCAGGATGAGGCCGTTCTGCTCGTCCTGGGCGCGCTTGTCCTACTCGTGATCCTCCCCGGCAACCCGCGTTACGGAGCGCCAGGTCAGTGGACCGTGTGCAAACCGTAGGGATGAGCCGCCTTAGTGCCTGCGGAGAACCGCAGCCCCACCCCCAGCGTTCTTCTTCCGCGACCTCGCCGGCAAAAGCCCGCCCTCCTCGACGCCTGCGGCCGCGCGGACGGTGAAGTGGCGGCAAACGGGCTGCTTGACCTCGGCGAAGGGCGTATTGCTTTCCTATACTTAGCCGGTCGCTTTGCCAGCCCGGAGGAAGGTTTCATGAACAACATCATCTACATAGTTGGGCTTATCGTCATCGTTCTGGTCATCCTGGGGTTTTTGGGACTTCGATAGACCGCCGCGTTTAGCAAAGAGAGGGAACGTAGTAGCGAGAAGGGGATGGATTTATTTTCTATCCTGCTCTGACTCGCGTGTTCATCTCTCGTGAGCGCGTAAAGCGCGGCCGCTTGCCGCCGCGCCCGAAGGAATCTACCCTGGCGGCTCGGTGCGCCTCATAGCGCCCCTAGGTAGCGAGAGAACCCATGCCCTCACCCCGCTCTCCGACGAAGAGCTGAATCGCCTCGACGAGTCCTGCTCTCCGACACCGTGCCCGAGTCCGCCATGCCGCTGTCGACGCTGGACGGCTACCTGACCGCGCTCGCGCGCTGAATCCCGACCTGATTCCACCGAGCGAATGGCTTCCCTGGGTATGGGACATGGACGAGGGCGAGGCGCGGCCCGAGTTCGACAGTCAGGAGCAGGCGCAGGCGGTACTGGAACTCATCATGCGCCACTACACCGACGTGGCTGCGGCGGTAATCGAGGGCCAAGCCGACCCGCTTTTCGTCGGCAACGACGAGCAGGATCTTACCCTGGTGGACCTTTGGTGCGGCGGGTTCATGCTGGCGGTGGATGTGTTCGGCGAACCTTGGTGGTCGGCGCTACTGGAAGAGTCACCCGAGATGCTCGAGCCCATCATCACCCACGCCGAGTCCGAGGACCTAGAGACCGTGCATGACGTGGCGTCACTCAAGGCACGCGCGCCCGCCGAGGCGCCGGCGGCGATCGAGGCGGCGCTGGACAGCTTGTGCGACTACTTCGTGCCACTTAGGGAGGCGGCCGCACGGGCGCGCATCGAGACCTATCGCCGCGAGGAACCGAAGGTGGGCCGCAACGACCCCTGCCCCTGCGGCTCCGGCAGGAAGTTCAAGAAGTGCTGCGGCGACGCGACGGCGCTGCATTGAGCACTTGCGCCGACATCATGATCCTCACGAGCCCCACCACATCGCGCTAAACCAGCGCTCGCTCTAAGCTCTGCTCTCAGACACTCGCTCCACCACGAACCTTGTGCGGGAGGCCGACATGGACGAGGACCTCGACCAGATGAGCCGCGAAGAACTCCTCGCGGAAGCCCGAAAGCTGCGACAAGGTATCCGAGAGCATCGCGATAGCACCCTGCACGAGCTGTGCTGGCACCATCCCGCCTTATGGGGTTTGCTGCCGGAGAAGACCGATCGGCTCCCGATCGTGCCGGAGTGGCCGCAGTTCATGCGCGGGTGCATCAGATACCGGCAGTCTTTGGATCAGCAGTTGCCGAATGCACCACGCTCAGATCAGCCTTACGACGACTGAGTGGACTCTGGTGAGGCAGCGCCCGGCGGCTTGGTGCCCTACCGCAGGCTGTCATGGCTGCCGGGTCGATGGCTGCGCCGCGCCGCCGGCTACGCTCCCCGATCACCCTACCCCCACCCCCGCCCATCGCGAGGGTTCGAGCCGCCTGTCGATTTCCGCCCCGCTCGTGCGACTGTAAGGTGAACACTTCATCCAACGGAGAGACGACCATGCGATTCATGATCATCGTAAAGGCCAGCGAGGACTCGGAGGCCGGCAAGCTGCCGAGCGAAGAGCTGCTGGCGGCGATGGGCCAGTACAACGAAGAACTGGCCAAGGCCGGCATCCTGCTCGCGGGCGAGGGGCTGCAGCCGAGCAGCAAGGGGGCGCGGGTGCGCTTCGCGGGCGACCAGCGCCTGGTCGTGGACGGACCGTTCCCCGAGACCAAGGAGCTGATCGCCGGCTATTGGCTGTGGGACGTGAAGTCCATGGACGAGGCCATCGAGTGGGTGAAGCGCTGTCCCAATCCGATGCCGGGCACCGAGGCTGAGATCGAGATCCGCCCGTTGTACGAGGCGGAGGACTTCGGCGAGGAGTTCACACCCGAGCTGCGGGGACAGGAAGCGCGTATCCGCGCCCAGGCGGCCGAGTTGGCGCAGAAGAAGCACTGAACCGCGATCCGGCGGCGCTCAGCGTAGCTGGCTGTCCTTGCTGCCCCGCCGATTGTAGGGGCTGAAAGTCGGCTGTTCCCGGTCGTGCACTTCCTGACAGCGGATGCACAGCCGCACGCCGGGGACGGCCTTGCGCCGTGCCTCGGGGATCGCCTCGCCGCATTCCTCGCAGTGCTGGCGACTCTCGCCCTGGGGCAGCCGGCTGCGGGCGCGCCGGACGGCGTCGTCCACGGTGTCGTCGATCTGCTCCTGGACGGCGCCTTCCTTCGCCCATCCCGTGGCCATCGGCTGCTCCTCCCGGCGGGGGTAATCGTAAGATCTTGGACAGGCTGACCCGCTACGGGTTCAGGCACGCCCCGCTCTGCTCGCCGCCGTCCGTCCCCGTCTCGAGCGGCTCGCAGTCCTCCCGCTAGCTCGCCTACGGACCCGTCATCCGGACGGCCCCACTCTTCCGACTCATCGCCTGACAATGCGCAGGCGCAGGTAGCCGCAACACTGCGCGGCCGTCCGGTTGGGTCATGTCATGACGTGCTCTGTTTGGATCTACTCGCGATCTCTCTTCGAGCGCCCGGCCCGAGGTCGCCAATCGTCGCGCCCTGATGGTGCTCTACGCTCGCCGGCACACCGTGGCGCCGGTACAGCATCGCCACCAGACAGGCCGCGCCCGCCGCGGCGAGCAGGTGCTTGAGGGCATGGCCGCTCACCGCGGCGCCGAGGGCGTAGATCTCCTCGTCGAACACCTCCGCGAGCTTGGCGAGCACGTAGAGCGCGAGCGCCCCGACGAGGTACGGCGCGTAATGCGCCGGGCGCGGGCGCGGCGCGAGCAAGGCCGGCGCGAGCACCAGCGGCAGGAACTGCACCAGCGCGTAGGGGCGCAGGTCGCCGGCGCCCGCGCGTTCGCTGAGCAACCAGTAGACCACGGTGCCGGCACCGACCAGCAGCAGCGGAAGCAGCAGGCGGTCGGCCAGGCGCCGATCCACCCGCTCGACAAGCACGCTGCAGAAAAAGCCCATGAACGCCACGGTCATCGGCAGGCGGTCCCAGAACAGCGTCGTGTTGCTCGGCGCGAGGTGGTAGTAGGCCGACCCGAAGCCGGTAAGCAGCACGCCGGCGAACAGCACAAGGTAGGCGCGGTGCACCGGCGCCCGGCGCGCGCGCCGCAGCCAGACCACCAGCGCCATCCCGGCCGCGCCCACCAGCACGAACGCGAGGTTGCTGAGCACGTTCCAAGCGGCGGGCACGCCGAGCCACGCGCGCTGGTCGGCGAAGTGGTGGTAGGCGGGGTCCTGCGGCAACGGGTCGGTGAGCCAGAACAGCAGCAGCGTGAACGCGAGCAGGCCGAGCGCCGCACCCCAGAGGGCGCGCGGACTCATGCTCAGGCAGACTGCGTCGTGGTGCGGGTTCATACTCGTTCCCAATATTCGGCGCCACCCCTGCCCGGCGCGCGCAATCGACCTCGATCCGCCCCATGCACCGCTCGGCGCGTGGCGCTCGATCTGGCATACTGACACGCCCGTTTCGCACCGGCCGAGCCGCATGAACCGCACACCCGCATCCGCCCCCGAGCTGCCCGCCTACCTCACCTTGGACGCCGTGCGCGCCGACGTGCGGCGTGCCCTGGACGAGGACGTGGGCGCGGGCGACCTGACGGCGGCGCTGGTGCCGGCCGAGGCGCAGGCCACCGCGCACGTGATCGCGCGCGAGGCGGCCACCCTCGCCGGCCGCCCCTGGTTCGACGCCGTGTTCGCGGCGCTGGACCCGGCCATCGCCATCGACTGGGCGGTGCGCGAGGGCGAGGCGGTGAGCGCCGACCAGCGCCTGTGCACCCTCACCGGGCCCGCCGCGCCGCTGCTCACCGGCGAGCGCACCGCGCTCAACTTCCTGCAGACGCTGTCGGCCGTGGCGACCGCCGCGCGCCGCTATGCCGACGCCGTGGCGGGCACCGGCGTGGCGATCCTCGACACGCGCAAGACGCTCCCGGGCCTGCGCCTCGCGCAGAAGTACGCGGTGCTGTGCGGCGGCTGCCGCAACCACCGCCTGGGGCTGTACGACGCCGTGCTGATCAAAGAGAACCATATCGCGGCCGCAGGGTCCATTGCACAGGCCGTGCGCGCGGCACGCGCCGCGGCCGGCGGGCGCACGGTGGAGGTCGAGGTGGAGAACCTGGCCGAGTTGCGCGAGGCACTGGACGCCGGCGCCGACATCGTGCTGCTCGACAACATGGATCTCGCCACGCTGCGCGAGGCCGTCGCGCTCACCGGCGCGCGCGCCAAGCTGGAGATCTCCGGCGGGGTGACGCTCGAGACGGTGCGCGAATTTGCGCAGACGGGGGTGGATTACATCTCGGTCGGCGCCCTGACCAAGCATGTGCAGGCCGTGGACCTGTCCATGCGTTTCACGTCCTGCTGAGGAACGCCGATGTCCGCCCTGCCGGTCACGCCCCACCCCTCGCTCACCGACGCCCAACGCGCGCAGTTCGAAGCCGAGGGCTATCTCATCCTGCGCGCCCTGGTGGGGCCGGCCGAGGTGGCGCGCCTGCGCGCGCTGGCCGGCGAGGCGCTAGCGCGCGCCGAGGCGCCGCTGGAGTACGAGGCGCAGGTCGGCTACCCCGGCGCGCCGGCCAGCCTGGACGCCCCCGGCGGGCGCACCGTGCGCCGGCTGCTGCAGGCCTATGCGCGCCATCCCGCATTCGCGGCGCGGGCGTTGGACCCCTTGGTCGGCGAGTACCTGCACGCCCTGCTCGGCAGCCGCCCGCACCTCGCGCAGGCGCATCACAACTGCATCATGACCAAGCACCCCGGCTACAGCAGCGCCACGCTGTGGCACCAGGACGTGCGCTACTGGCAGTACGCGCGGCCGGAACTGATCAGCGCGTGGCTGGCGCTCGGGCGCGAGCGGCCCGAGAACGGCTGCCTGTACGTGCTGCCCGGCACCCACCGCGTGCCGCTCGCCCGCGAACGCTTCGACGACGCGCTGTTCCTGCGCACCGATCTGCCGGAGAACCAACCGCTGATCGACAGCCGCGTGGCGGTGGAGCTCGAGCCGGGCGATGTGCTGCTGTTCCACGCGCGCACCCTGCACGCGGCGGGCGCGAACCGCACCGACGAGGTGAAGCTGTCGTTGGTGTTCACCTACCGCGGCGAGGACAACGCGCCGCTGCCCGGGACCCGCTCGGCCTCGCTGCCGGAGGTGGTCGTCTGAAGGCTGTTTGAAGTCTGAGACGGCCCTTCCTTGGGCCGCTCAGACACGGCGGCTGAAAAGCATGGTTTTCAGCCGCCTTCATCCGGCGGGCCGGGTGGCAGCACATCCCTGTGCTGCAGGACCACGAGCATTACTTGGGCCCCAGTCCACCCCAGTCCCCGAATCAGCTTTCGACGCCCGCGCGGGCGGCGGAGCGGTGCTTGGCGGCGATGAAGTCGACGTGGTCGACGTACAGCAGCTCGGCCAGTTTGCGTGCGAGGTGCTCTTCGTACAGCGCGACCTTGCCGTCGGCATAGGCCACGTCCCATAGGTAGTCCATCACCTTCACGCGCTGCGGGTAGCTGAAGTGGCGGTTGATGAGCGAGGTGAACTGGTAGTAATCCGTGGCGTCCTTCACCTCCGCCTCGGCAAGCCGCAGCAACTCCCGCGTCTCCGCGTCCGACAGCCCGAACTTGGTCTGCACTGCCTGCGCGGCGACGTCGCACTGGTCGTTCCGGGTCTCCTCGTCCATGCGCGTCATCTCGATAAGCAGTGCCGCGGTGGCCAGGTGCAGGCGGTGCTCGCCGTCCTGCGACGGCGCGTCGTCCTGCACACTGATGTGTTGTTTGAAGAAGCGCGTAATAGCGTCGAGCATGTTCTCCTTCCCGCCTGACAGGGAATTCCCTCTGTCCAGTATATCGGCGGTTTGACGCCCCCCGCCCCTTGCACCAGAATCGGTAATCAGCCTGTTGTAAAAACAGCAGGCTAGCGCAGCTGCGGGGGGATGCACCGATCGGACTCTCCCGCCTTGACGCACGTCAACCATCCGCCGGGAGGAACCACCCAGTATTGTCCGACTACAACCACCGCCCTAATGGAGGACAGTCCATGAACAAAAAGAAACAGTGGACCACATCACTGGCAGCCGCGGCCCTCGCCGGCGGGCTGCCCTTCACTGCGGTCGCCGCGGACGAGATTTCGCACGACTCGGTACTCGCCAGCACCTGCTTTACCTGCCATGGCACCACCGGCGGCGGCGCGAACAGCATGCCGTCCATCGTCGGCTGGCCCGAGGACACCATGGTGGAGACCCTGCAGGCGTTTCGCACCGGCGAACGCCGCGCGACCATCATGGACCGCCACGCGCGTGGCTACACCGACGACGAGCTGCGCGCCATCGCGCGCTTCCTCGCCCAGTTGCAGCAGTAGGAGGCGCCCATGAAGACTTCACGACGTCAGTTCTTCCGCCTCATGGGCGCGGGCGGCGCGCTCGCATTGGCTCCCTGGGCCGGCAGTTCCTTCGCACAGCAGGGCGGCGCCCAGCCGCACGTGGTGGTGATCGGCGGCGGCTTCGGCGGCGCCACCTGCGCCAAGTACCTGCGCCGCTTCGATCCGAACATCCGCGTCACCCTGGTGGAGGTCAACGACCGCTACGTCACCTGCCCCGGCAGTAACTGGGTGCTCGGCGGGCTGCGCCAGATCAGCGACATCACGCAGCGCTTCGACGCGCTCGGCAAGCACGGCGTGGAGTTCGTGCAGGCGCGTGCCACGCGCATCGACCCGGAGCGCCGCCGGGTGCAACTCGACAACGGCCAGTCGCTCACCTACGACCGCCTGGTGATCGCTCCCGGCATCGGCTTCGACTGGGATGCCGTGGAGGGCTATAGCCCGCAGGCGGCGATTTCCATGCCGCACGCTTGGCGCGCGGGCTTGCAGACCGAACGCCTGCGCAAGGCGCTCGAGGAGATGCGCGACGGCGGCACCTTCATCATGCGCGTACCGCCGGCGCCGTTCCGCTGCCCGCCGGGGCCCTACGAGCGTGCCAGCATGGTGGCGCACTACTTCAAGCAGCATAAGCCGCGCTCCAAGATCCTGATCCTGGACAGCGGCGAGAGCTTCTCCAAGCAGGGGCTGTTCGAGGCCGGCTGGAACGAACTCTACGGCGACATGATCGAGTGGATGCCGGGCTCGCAGGGCGGGCAGGTGACCGCGGTCGACGCGAACACCCGCACCCTGCGCACCGATCAGGGCGATCACCGCGGCGACGTGGTGAACTTCATCCCGGCGCAGAAGGCGGGCGAAATCGCGGAGCAGGCCGGACTGACCAACGAGCAGGGCTGGTGCAACGTCAACCAGGCCACCTTCGAGTCCATGGTGCATCCGGGAATCCACGTCATCGGCGACGCCTCGGTGGCGGGTGCCATGCCCAAGTCGGGCCACTCGGCCAACAACCAGGCCAAGATGACCGCCGCGGCCATCATCGCCATGATGCGTGATCAGGAAGTGCCAAGCCCCTCGCATGTGAACACCTGCTACAGCCTAGTGGCGCCCGACTACGGCATCTCCGTGGCCGCGGTCTACCGCCTGGAGAACGGCAGCATCGCGGGCGTGGAAGGCGCCGGCGGCGTGAGCCCGGCCGATGTGGGCAAGGACTACCGCGAGGCCGAAGCGCGCTACACCCTCGGCTGGTACGCCAGCATCACCGAGGACACCTGGGGTTGAGGTAGGCCCGCCCGACGCCGTCCCTCCGCGTAAGGGGGGACGGCGTTTTTCTTTGCCGGTCGGAATACACGGGGAGCTCAATCGTCGGCGCCTGCGGTGCGGGCACGCCCTGCGGTTCGTGGCCGCGCCCCTACGCCACCCCCCTGTGCATCGGCTTCCAATTTCACACCCCCCGCATGGCCGCCGGGCCTCCGGCGCGCTAGGATCGGCCACCGCGCGGCGCTGCAATCAGAAGGCTAGCCCGGGCTAAGCAACTTCATGAATAATGCGAGTCACTTCATACGCTTTGCGAGGAACTTCCCCATGCGTAACCGACTCTATGCGCTGACGGCGTTGGCCGCGCTCGCGCTGGTGCTCGCCAGCGGCTGCGCGGGGCGCACCCAGGTGCCGGCAGACATGCAGGTGCGCGGCGCGCCCGACTGGGTGAATAAGGGCACCCAGGTGCTCCGCGACCGCGGCGGGCGCCTGCTGCACGGCGTGGGCATGGCGGCGCCGCTGGGCGACCTCTCGCTGCAGAGCGGCGCGGCCGACGACCGCGCGCGGGCCGAGATCGCGCGCCTGCTGACCAGCGTCGTCGACGTCGCGACGCGGGACTTCGTACAGACCCAGGGGGACGCCACCCAGCAGGCGATCTACCGCGAGATCTACACCAGCAGCCGGGCGACGCTGCACGGCGCGCGCATCGTGGGACGCTGGCGCGACCCACGTACCGGCGACGTATACAGCCTGGCCGAACTGGACCTGCAGCAGGTGGAACGCCACCTGCGCAACCAGCCCGGCGAGGCCGCCGCGGTGGCCGACCGGCTGACCACCGCATTCGATTCACTCAGCGAGGGGAACACACCGTGAAGAGGCGTTTACTGTTCGTCGGCGTACTGGCGCTCGGCGCCGTCGTGCTCACCAGCGGCTGCGCGACGCGCGTGGACCGGCTCGAAACCAGCGAGGTGCGCGACCTGTCGGGCGCCTGGAACGACACCGACTCGCGCCTGGTGTCCGAGGAGATGATCCAGGACGTGCTCGTGCATCCCTGGGTGGGCAACTACGTGCGCTCCCACAACCGCCAGCCGGCGGTCACCGTGGGCACGGTACGCAACCTGAGCCACGAGCACATCAACGTGGGCACCTTCGTGAACGACATGCAGCGCGCGCTGATCAACTCCGGGCGGGTCGATTTCGTGGCCGCGCGCGGCGAGCGCGAGGACCTGCGCGAGGAGCGTCGCGAGCAGGAACTCCATGCGCGCGAGGATACGCGCAAGGCGATGGGCCAGGAGCTCGGCGCCGACTTCATGCTGGGCGGCAGCATCAACACCATCTTCGACCGCGAGGGCAAGCGCGAGGTGCGCTACTACCAGGTGGATCTGACCCTCACCAGCCTGGCGGACAACCGCATCGTCTGGCAGGGCCAGAAGAAGATCAAGAAGTACGTCTCGCGCGCCAGCCTGCGCCCCTGAGGCACCCGGAAGTAAAGTGACCGCGATCGGTCCGACTCCTCCGCGCGGCGGGTGGCGGCGCGCCGCCGCCCTCGCCGGGGCGGCGGCGCTGGCCGTGCTCGTCGGCGGCTGCGCCACGCTGGGCGACAGCAACGAGCGCCTGCAGGCGCAGGTCAGCGCCGCCAACCCGGCCGCGGCGCAGCGCGTGCTCGACGGCGCGCAGCGCAGCCGGGCGGATGAGGTGCTCTACCGGCTCAATCAGGGCATGCTGCTGCGCTTCCAGGGCGAGTTCGTGGATAGCAACGTGGCGCTGGAAGAAGCCAAGCAGCGCATCGAAAGCCTGCGCGCGCTCAGCCTGAGCGAACAGGCCGGCGCGCTGGCCGTGTCCGAGGGGCGGCGCGCCTACCTCGGCGAGCCGTACGAACAAAGCCTCATTTACCTCTACAAGGCCCTCAACTACCTCGCGCTCGACGACGCACACTCGGCGCGCGTGGAAATGCTGCAGGCCGACCTCTTCCTGCGCAGCCTCAAGCCCGAGCAGCGCGCGCGCGCCGCCGAGCCGGCGCTGCGCTACGTCGCGGGCCTGGTGTTCGAGCATCTGGCCGAACCGGACCAGGCCATGGTGGCCTACCGTCTCGCGCTCGCGGCACTGGACCGCGCCAAGGCCGAGGTACCCGGCCCGCTGCGCGAGAGCCTGTTGCAACTCAGTCACCGGCTCGGGCTCAGCGAGGAGTACACGACCCTCGAGCAGCGCTTCGGCCCCCGCCCCGCGGATCGCGACCCCGACGCCGCCGAGCTGGTGCTGTTGATCCAGGCCGGTCTCGTGCCACCCAAGCGCGAACAGGCGGTGCAGGCCCTGGATCCGCACAGCGGACGTTTCTACCGCATCGCGGCCCCCTACTACCCGCCACGGTCCGGCAACGCGACGGTGCGGGTCAGCATCGACAATCCCGCCTCGGAGGTACGCAGCACGCTGCTACAGGATCTCGATGCACTGAGCCGCCGCGTCCTGGACGATCAGATGGGCGCCATCATGGCGCGCGCCGTCGCGCGCGCGGTGATCAAGACGCAGGCGGTGCGCCAGGCCGCCGACCGCGACCCGGCCCTGGGCCTGCTGACCAACGTCGCCACCGCCATGACCGAACGCGCGGACACCCGCAGTTGGCTCACCCTCCCCGCGCAGTTGCACGTGGCGCGGCTGCACGTGCCGCCCGGGGCCCATACCGTGCACGTGGAGGTGGGCACGGGGGCGGGACGGCACCGGATAACCGTCGAAGTACCCGCCCTCGCAGCGGGCGAGCGCGCCTTCCTGGCGCCGCACCTGCCGGGGAGCATCGGCTCGTGAGCGGCCGGCTGCGCCTCGCCGGGCTGGCGGCAACCATCGGGGCCGCCCTGCTCCTGCTCGGCGCGTGCGCCACGGCGCCGCCCCCCGCCGAGGAACCGGGCGCACCCTTACCGCGCGAGGAGCCGGCCCCCGCGACGCCGCCTCTGTGGCTGGCGGGTGCCCCGGACGACACGCAGCACCTCTATGGGCGCGGCAGTGGCCCCACCCTGGAGCAGGCGCAGCAGGCCGCCCGCGCGGAGATCGCGCGCATCTTCGAAACGCATGTGCACGATGCGCGTTGGGACCACATCCATGCGGTCGACGGCCTGCTTGCGCAGAGCACCGGCCGCGCCCTGACCTCCGAGACCGAGCGCGTAATCCACGGCAGCGAGATTGCCGATCTGTGGCGTGACCCGAGCACCGGCGAGCATTACGCACTGGCGCGCCTGCCGCGCGCCACCGCCGCCGCTCAGGTGCGGCGCCACGTGCGCGAGTTGGAGGCGGAAGGCGACGCCCTGCTGGCGCGAGTCCAGGCGATGCACGATCCGCTGCAGCAACTCACCGTTTTGACGCAGGGGCGCGCCATCGAGCAAAGGCTGGTGCCGCTCCAGCGCGATATCGCCATTCTGGAACGCGACGAGTCCACCTTGCCCGAGCCGCGCTGGGGCTTTGAGGCACGGATGCATGAGTTCCTGGCGGCCCTGACGCTCGCGCTGGAGGCCGAACCGCCCGCACTCGCGCCCGCCCTGCGCGAGGCCGCTCACGCCTTGGGTCTGCGCGCGGCGAGCGGGGCGCCGCTGATTTTGCGGGTGGACTTGGAACTGGAGCCCCTGCTGCAGGAAGACGGCTGGTACTGGCAGCGCGGACAGCTCACGCTGTCACTGTGGGAGGCGGGCCTGCCCGCGCGCGCGCGCAGCTGGCCGCTCAAGCAGGCGGGCACCGCGCCCGCACTGGCGGAACGGCGCCTGCAGGCCGAGGCCGAAGCGCTGCTCGCCCGACACCTGCGTACGCTGCTGCTCGGCACCCCCTGAGCAGCGCCACAAAGGCGTCCATCGCTATAGGCACTCCGGGAAGCTTGGACTATAGTGGCAAACGTGGCCCGAGCCGGGACGCAGCGTTTCGTAAGTGCTCGTGCCGCGTACTTGTGTTCTTTTTCATGAGGTTGTAGTCCAATGCAGACCGGTACCGTGAAGTGGTTCAACGACTCCAAGGGGTTTGGTTTCATCTCCCCCGAGGGCGGTGGTGAAGACGTTTTCGTGCATTACTCCGCCATTAAGTCGGCGGGTTTCAAGTCCCTCGCCGAAGGGCAGACCGTGCAGTTCACCGCCGAGCGCGGCCCCAAGGGCCTGCAGGCGACGGCCGTGGAGATCGTGAGCTAAAGCGAACGCTTCACGTCGCATCGACCCGACTCTATGAGCCCCCCGGGCGGCTGAACGCCCGGGGGGCTTTTTTGTGCGTGATCCTTCTCCCAAATCCCCCCTCCAGGACCTGATCCCCTTCTTAGCTCGTTTTTTTTTCAAGGCGATGGGAAGCCGGTCAAGCTCGACGCAGAGCTGCCGCTTTAGTGTATGGGCACCTCGCGCAGCGCCGATCCCGGTGGTGCTCGCCGATGGGCCCATGGGCCCCCTGGATCAACTGGGCGTCTCCGAACGAAAAGAGAAGCGCACGCCACATGAAGATCACTACCGGCCTCCCCGCCCTTGTAACGGCGTGGTGGCTTATTTTCTGCAACTACGCATGGGCCGCGGTCGACTTCGAGCGCCTGGACGCCCAGCGCGCGCTGTATGTGCAAGCGGAGCAGGCCCTTCAACAGGGTGACGAGGCGACCTTCAAACGTCTGGTGCGACGGCTGCACGACTACCCGCTACTGGCCTATCTGCTGCACGCCGACCTCGATCGGCGCCTGTACAGCGCCCGGTCCGAGGAGGTCGACGCCTTTCTTACGCAGTACGGCGACACCGCCCTCGGCCGCCAGCTGCGCCACCGGTGGCTGAACGTGCTGGCCGCGCGCGGGGCGTGGAACGACTATCTGGCCTTCTGGGCGCCCACGGCGGACGCGGCGCTGCAGTGCCACCGCCTGCACGCCCTGATCCGTACCGGCGAGAGCGATCAGGCTTTTGCGGCGGTCGAACCGTTGTGGCTCGTGGGGCGCTCGCAGAACGCCGCTTGCGATCCCGTCTTCGAGGCTTGGCGCACAGCCGGCAAGCTCACGCAGGAGCAGGTCTGGCAACGTATCGATCTGGCGATGGCGAATGGCCAGACCGGCCTCGCCAGCTACCTCGCTCGCTATCTCGCGCCGGATGACCGTCGCTGGGTGGAACTGTGGCGCACGGTGCACCAGCGCCCCGCCAGCGTACTGACCCACCCGCGCCTCAAACAGGATCACAACGCCGCGCGACGCATCGGCCTGCATGGCGTGCAGCGGCTCATGCGCCAGGACGCAGCCCGTGCCGCCGAGGCCTGGGAGGCGCTGAGCGAGCGTCTGGACTACAGCGAGGCCGAACGCCTGGAGATGCAACGCGCGCTCGCGCTGCGCCTGGCCATCCAGCGCCGCGCCGAGCACCCGCTGCTGGCCGACCCCGCCATTCATCAGGCCGACCAGCGCGTCGCCGAACTGAACGTCGTCAATAGCTTGCGCGACCGGAACTGGCACGCGACCTTGGAGCGCATCGCCGCCCTGGCGCCCGCCGAGGCGGACAGCGACCGCTGGCGCTACTGGCGCGCCCGCGCCCTGGAGGCGTTGGGCGACAGCGCCTCCGCCGAGACGATCTACCGCGCGCTGGCCGGACAACGCAGCTACTACGGCTTTCTGGCGGCCGACCGGCTCGGCAGCGCCTACGCCCTCGGACACCGCCCGCTGGTCGTCCAGCGCACCGACGTGACCGCCTTGTACAGCGTAGCGGCGGTGCTACGCGCCCACGAACTCTACCGGCTCGATCGCGCGCTGGACGCGCGCCGCGAGTGGAACGACGCCCTGCGCCAGATGAACGAGCAGCAGACGCGCGCCGCGGCCCGCCTCGCCCATGAATGGGGCTGGCACGACCGCGCCATCCTGACCGTGGCGCAGGTGCGCTACTGGGATGACCTGGAGCTGCGCTTCCCGCTCGCCCACACCGATCTCGTGCAGGAGCATGCCGAGCGCGCCGGCATCGCGCCCGCCTACGCCTTTGCCGTGATACGGCAGGAGAGCGCCTTTCAAGTGGACGCCCGCTCGCCCGCCGGGGCCATGGGGCTGATGCAGCTCATGCCGGCCACCGCGCGCATGGTGGCGCGCCACCAGGACGTGCGACTCGCCAACATTGCCGAGGTCTACGAGGCCCCGCTCAACATCCGCCTCGGCACCAGCTATCTGCGTACCTCACTCGAGCGTTTCGGCGGCCACGCGGTGCTCGCGGCGGCGGCGTACAACGCCGGCCATCATCGCGTGCGCCAGTGGCTACCCGCCGAGGGCGAGGTGGAGGCCGACCTGTGGGTGGAACTGATTCCCTTCCGCGAGACGCGCGGCTACGTGCAGAGCGTGCTCTCCTATCGCGCGATCTACGAACAGCGTCTGGGGCTCGTCCCGACGCGCCTGAGTGAGCACATGCGTCCGGTGCAAGCGCCAGACGCCATCCGCGCCGGCGACACGATCGAAGCTTCGACTTCCGGGGGGTGAGGCAGGCTCAACGCCTGCCCACAGGCGCACAGGGACGAGCGCTACGGGTTCGCGCGTGGGGATCGCGCGACCCACGGCCGGACGGGGATCAGGACGATCCCCGCCCGGTTTTTTTGTTTGCGGGGGCGGCGCAACGCGCGACGCCGCGCCATCGTAGTCACAAGGCGGACTCCGGAGGCCACGCGCCAGACCGTACAGCGTGGCAATCAGGCGCCGGCGGGCGTTTCCAGCCGAGCGCGTACGCGCTCAAGGATTTGTAGACCCACCTTCTTGATCATGGGCGTGGCGGTGCGTTCCACCACCTTCTCGACCAAGCGGTTCTTGAGCTGGTACTCCATGGACAGCGATACCTTGGTGCCTTCGCCGACCGGGGTGAGGCGGTAGCACCCGTGGTTCGGCACACCCGAAACGGAGCGCCAGGCGAAGCGCTCCACCGGCACGCACTCCACGATCTCCACATCCCACTTGAGTGACATGCCGGCGACCCGCACACACCAGCGGTAACGGTCGTCGCCGAGGGGGTCGATGCGTTCGATGAGGTCGGTGTAGTCGGCGAAGCCCTCCACCTGGGAGATGAGCCCGAACACCCGCGCGGGCGGCGCCTCGATGTGCACTGTCTGTTCGATGACCGGCATGGGCGCTCCTGGGTGGCGTGGCCGCCGCTGTGCGCGTCAGCGCACGCGCTTGCGGGCGAAGCCCTCGGCGCTATAGGACAGCAACACCTCGTTGCCCTGCAACTGGGTGTGCAGGATCACCTCGCGGCCCCACAGCTGATGCAAATAGGCCAGCGTCTTCTCGGCGTACTCGATGTGCAGGTCGCGCCCGTCGTGCATGTGGCGGACGAACAGCACGCGATTATGACCGTAGTCGGCGTCTTCGATGCGTAGCACCGGTAGCGAGCCCATACCCACACTGCGCAACAGGGTCTCCTTCACCACGCGCCAGTTCTCGCTGTCGGAGACCCGGGTGATGACCATATCCCCCTGGTCGCGCTCGTACTGGATCATGTCCATCTCGCGCATCATCTCCTCGGTGAGAAAACGGCGCAGGAAGGAGACGTCGCGGTCGACCTCGCGCACCTCGAAGATCTTTTCCATGCCGCTCTTGTCCGGCGGCCCGTACTTCTCGATCTCGTCGGCGGTAGGTTCGTCGTAGCGGCGCAGGATGTCATGCCACAGCTTGAAACCGAGGTAATAGGGGTTGATGCTGCCCGGGTGCGGGCGCACCACCTGGTTGTGGTGCACCAGGAACTCCATGTGCAGGTCGGGCGGCAGCTCGAGCGAATTCATGATGCGGTGGTGCCAGAAGCTGGCCCAACCCTCGTTCATGATCTTGGTCTCGATCTGCGGGATGAAGTACTGCGCCTCGTCGTGCACGATGGTGAGCAGGTCCTTGGCCCAATCCCCGAGGTAGGGATTGTGGTCGCGGATGAACAGCAGGATGTCCTCCTCGGGCTCCAGCGGGACCTTGTTCAGATCGACTTCGCGCCGCTCGGCGGCCTTGTGGATGCCGCCGTAGGGGTCGTGAGGCGGGAGCTCGGACGCCAGCGCCCGCTCGACCTGCTCCTCGCGCGAGAGCTTGCGTATGGCGTGGTGGCGCCGGCAGTTGAGCGACAGCGCGTGCGCCGCGTCCAGCACCTCCTCCACCCGCTCCTGGCCAATGGAGGGGTCCTCGATGTAGTCGCGCACCCGCTCGGCGCGCAGCTTGAAATTGCTGAGGGTGAGCTCGGGCCGCGTCTCGCGGAAGGTGAAGTTGTTGGCGAAAAAGTCATTGTGCCCGTATACGTGCGCGATGGTGAGCAGCTGCAGGCACAAGGAGTTGCCCTCCATCAAGTACGCCAGGGAGGGGTTGGAGTTGATCACCATCTCGTACGGCAGGCCCGACACGCCATGGTCGTACAACGTCTTGAGTTTCTCGTAGGCCTTGCCGTAGGACCAGTGCGGGTAGTGCGCCGGCATGCCCGAGTAGGACATGTAGCCCATCATCTGGTTGTGGTCGCAGACCTCGAACTCCTGCGCGAAGCAGGACAGCCCGAACTCCTCCGCCTTCGCGCGTATGCGCGCGTCCCAGTGCTCCAGATCCTTGATCGTCCAGTTGGTGCTCGCCATAAACGCTCAGCCGACCTCCGCCGCTGCCTGTTCCTGCGTCAAGAAGGCCTTGAATCCCGGCCAGATATCCTCCTTGCGCTCGATCACCAGGCTGTGAAAATTGGGTTCGTCCACCTCGTCGAAGATGTCCAGCATGGAGCTCTCGTAGTGACCCGCGTTCAGCGGCTTGATCTCCCCATACCCGAACAGGTTCGCCACGCTGCAAAGCTCGCGCGCGGCCTTTACCGCCGCGGCGTTGTCGCTCGCCCAGTTGTCGCCGTCGGAACAGTGGAAGGCGTAGATGTTCCACAGCGACGGGTGGTAGCGCTCCTGGATGATCTCCAAGGCCTTGTTGTAGCCCGATGAGATCAGCGTGCCGCCCGACTCACCCTTGTGGAAGAACTCCTCCTCGCTCACCTCGCGCGCCGCCGTATGGTGGGCGATGAACACCACCTCCACGTTGGCGTACTTGGTGCGTACGAACTGATAGAGCAGGAAAAAGAAGCTGCGCGCCAGATACTTCTTGAGCGTGTCCATGGAACCCGAGGTGTCCATGATGCACATCACCACGGCATTGGACTGCGGCCGGATGTCGCGCGACAAGCGCTTGTAGGTCATGTCATCGCGGTGAAACGGGAAGCGCGGCTCCTGTGTCTCGCCTTCGGGCGCCTCGACGGCCTGCTCGGCCTTCACCCCGCCGCGCGTGGCCATGCGCCGGCGCAGGCGCGCGATGGCGGTGCGCCGCTTGTCCAGGTGCACGCGCACGCCCACCTTGCGGAAACCCTTGCGCTTGCTGAGCCGCTCGGACATCACCTCGCGCAGGCGCTTGCGCTCCATGGCGGGCAGTTCGAGGTCCTCGAACATGATCTCGATCAGTTCCTCGAGCGTCACGTCCGTTTCGTAGTAGTCCACGCCGGGCTGGTTACCCGCGGCGCCGGCACCCTCGCCTTCCTGATCGGCCTTGCCGATCACCTGCCCGGGCTCCGAGTCACCGGTACCGGTGCCCGCCCCCGGCGAGTTGTCGCCATAGACGAAGCGGTACTCCTTGATGCCGCGTATCGGCACCTTGATGATCTTGTCGCGGCTTTGCCCGATGATGGACTCCTCCGCCACGATGTCCGCGATGTTGCCGCGGATGGCCTCGCGCACCTTTTGCCGGTGGCGCTGGCGGTCGCCCGCCGAGCGGTCGGAGCGTAGGGCCTCGGATTCGGAGTAAGGGCGGAATATCGCCATACAGAAGGATCCTCCCGAGCGAATGGCCGCAGCGGCCACACTGGTCACTGCGCCCGATAGCAGCGCATACCTGCCGGAGCGGCGGGCGCGCAACGCGCGCCCGCCGGCGGCTCAGTCCTTCCAGAGGTTGTTGGCGGCGTACTTCAGCACGACCTCCGCCGAGTGCTCGTCATAGCCGCGCTCGATCAGCCCCGCCACCAGATCATCGTACTTCTTGGCCTGCTCCTCGTCGCGGGTACGGGCCTTGGTGATGATGCGGCTCATGTCGCGCACCGAGCTCATCAGCTTCTTCTCGATCGCCTCCTTGAGCGGCTCGTAGGAGTGATAGCTGACCTTCTCGTCGCGCCGCGCCGCGGCCCACAGGTAGGCCATGACCTCCTGGCGGAAGCCGTCGGCCGCCGAGCCGACGATCGCGATCTGCTCCTCCACCGACTTCAGGAAGCCCTCGTCGGGCTGTAGCTCCTCGGCGGTGTTGCGGTCCTTCACCCGCGTCTTGTTCACGTAGGCCTCGGCGTGATCCAGGTAATTCTGGAACAGCGATTCGGCCTGCTCCTCGAAGGAGTAGACAAAGGCCTTGGTGATTTCCTTCTCGAGGATCTCCAAGTACGCCTTGTGGAGCGTGTCCTGCAGAAACTCGAGGTAGCGCTTGCGGGTGTCGTCCGGCAGATCGGTGGACTTCACCATGTTGATGAGCGACTCACGCACGTTGATCGGGTTGATGCCCTCGGGGTTCTCGGTCAGCGCGTTGTCCAGCGCCTTCATGATGAAGCGGGTGGACACGCCGAACATCCCCTCGCGCCGGGCCTCCTCGCGCAACTCACGCACGTTGACCTTGGAGTTGCGACCCTTCTCCACCACCTCCTCGCCGTTGTACAAGTGCAACTTGGTCATCAGGTCGCACTTCGAAGTGGGCTCCAGACGGCTGAGGATGGCGAACATGGAGGCCACCTCCAGGGTATGGGGCGCGATATGGGCGCGGAACTCCGAGTGCTCCAGCATCTTCTCGTAGATGCGGATTTCCTCGGTGAGGCACAGGTTGTACGGCACCTTGACCACCACGATACGGTCCAGGATCGCCTCGTTGGTATGGTCACCCTTGAACTTCTGCCACTCGGCCTCGTTGGAGTGCGCCACGATGACGGTGTCGACGTAGACCGTGCCATGGCGGCCCGGCGCGGGAATGAACTTCTCCTGCGTGGCCGTGATCATGGTGTGCAGGTACTCGGCCTCGTTCTTGAACACCTCGATGAACTCGGTCATGCCGCGGTTGCCGACGTTGAACGCGCCGTTCAGGTCCAGCACGCGCGGGTCGCCTTCCGAATAGGTATCGAGTTTGGAGATGTCTTCCGAGCCGATCAGGACCGAGGTGTCCTGGTTGTTGGGATCGACCGGGGGCACCACGCCCACGCCGCGGCGCTCGTGCTTGGAGAAGGTAACCGTCACCACCGGCACGTCTTCGTACCGGCCGTTGAACTCCTCCTTGAGGCGATGGCGGCACACCGGGCAGAGTTCGCCCTCGATGTGCACGTCCAGCATCTTCTCGAACTCTTTACGGAGGTGGCGCGGGATGAGATGCAGGGGCTCCTCGCGCATCGGGCAGCCGTCGATGGCGTACACCGGGTCGGCGCCCTCCAGACCACGCTGGAGCTTCTCGACCAAGGAGCTCTTGCCGGCACCGACGGGACCCATCAGGTAGAGCACCTGGCGGCTCTCCTCACCGTGCAGCGCGGCGGAATGGAAGTAGCGCACGATCTGCTGAATGGTGCGCTCGATGCCGAAAAACTCGTCCTTGAAGAAGTTGTAGACCCGTATCGGCTCGTCGCCGTACAAACGGCGGATCCGCGGATCCGCAACCTCGCTTAAATCGCTAACCCCGTCCCTGGTTATCGCCCGATACATCCTGGCATGGGCCAGTGTCGCAATGGTCGGGTCAGCCTTCACCTTCTCCAAATAGTCGATGAATGTCCCGCGCCATGCCTTGTGCTCCCGTTGTTCGCGATCCTTGGCGATGATGTCCGCAAATGTGCGCTTGTCTTCACCCATGACCTGCATCCTCGCTTTATTGGCTCGTTTAGCTCATACCTCTTCCACCCCAACACATGTTCTTCCAGAATCTTTGGACCGCCCCGGTTTGGTCTAGTTCTCCCTGCTCGGCGGCTCGGCGGCGCTCCTTCGCCCGGCTGTAAGGGCGCGCGATTCGCGTGCCTGGGAAAGAACGCCCGGCGGGGCGCTCAATCCTTAATGTAGACGAATCACCCTGCCATTCATATCGCGCGCCAGCGCCGCCGACTGCGATCCCCATCCCATCCCGCGGGCGCCCCCCGCCGCGGCGGAAGTTGGGAGTCCCAACACGCGCCGCTTGGGGGTCTCGTGCTAAAACAAGCGCCCTATGGACACTGCGAAGGACCGCCTTTCCACGCACCGCCCCCGCGGCGCTACGCGCCTGTGGCTGGTGCTCATCGTCCTGTTCGGCCTCGCCGCAGGCGCCGCTGCCGCCGCCCCCGAGCCCGCGGCTCCGAGCGAGGACGCCACCGCGGAACAGCGAGCGGCCCACCATCAGCGCCTGCAGGAACTCGACCCAGAGAGCATCGATGAGGCCACCATCGAGCAGGCCGACCTGGACGTTGCCAGCGCGCGCGTGGCGGTGGAAGGCATCGAAGTCGAACTCACTGCCACTGATATTCTTATCGGCAACCAGGAAGGCGCCTTAAGCAGTCTGCGCGAGCGTCAACGCGCGCTGAAGGCGGCGCCCGCGGAGGGCCAGCGCGACGATCCGCAGCAGGAGCGCCTGGCCGCCGTCAACCAGGAGATCGCCGATAAGGAGACCGCGCTCGCCAGCGCACGCCTCAATGCACAGCAGCTACGCGCCGGACTGGCGGAGGCACAACTGCGCTTGGCGCTGGCGCGCGAGTGGGCGCAGGTGCTCAAGACCAAGTTCCACTCGCACCAGGAGTTGAACCGCCAAGCGGCCCTGGATGAACTGCAGGAACGCGTGAAGGCGCAGGAGGCGCACTGGGCACAGCACGCGGCGGCGCATCGGAAGGCCCTCGAAGCGGTACTGGGCGATACGCCGGAGACCGAGGCCGAGCGCCGCTTGTTGCGCGCGCGCATCACCGACGCCGGGGAGCGCGCCAAGCTGGTGCAACTGGAGCTCCTGCGCGCCCGTGCCCAGCACCGCCTGCAAGCGCTGGAGGAAGGCGCGGCGGCGGCCCAGGACGCGCGCGACATCGAAACGCTCATCGAGCAGGCCGAGGTCACCCTCGCCGAGCTGCAGACCCAGGAAAATCTCGTGCAACGCAAAGGCGGGGTCATCCAGCAGCAGTTCGAGGTGGCGGCGCGCCGCCAGGCGCTGCAGGGCCAGGCCGGGGACGCGGTGCACAAAGAAAAGGACTTGCTGGCGGCGCTGGTTGCCGACCTCGCCGAGGCGCAGCAGGCCTTCGGGCCGTTGCTGAGCGCCTTTGCCGCGAAGCACGCGGACCTCAAGGCGATGCACGACAGCGCGGTCCAGCAGGGTCTGTGGGTTCGGCGCGCCCTGCCCGTCGGCGCCGCCGAGTGGAGTCAACTGCGTGAGCGCCTGGCCGAGATCCCCTCCGCCTTCGCCGTCACCTCCGGCCAGGCCATGGAGGCGGCGGGTGCCCGCCTGCAGGGGGCCAGCGCCGCTGAGCGCATGGTCGCCGCCTCGGTGCTGGCCGGTTGGGCGATGCTCATTTACGTATTGGGGCGCTATACGACGGGCCTGCGCGTACGTACCCGGCGCGCCTATCGGCTCGTCCACATCGTGGCGGCCAGCATCAGCGACAACGCGCGCTTTATGCTGTTCGGCGGGATGGCGGCGTGGACCGCGCTGCTCCTGGAGGTGCCCGACCCGGCCCGCAGCCTGCTGCTCTACGCCCTGGCGACGGTACTCGCCGCGCGTTTGACCTGGGGCGCCCTGCGCGCCACCCTCGGCCGCCCCCGGCGGCCCGTCCAGCAGCGCTTGGCACGCGACCTGCGGCGGCTGACCTACGCGGGCGCCGCGGCCACCCTCTCCATGCTGCTGCTCGCGCAGCTGCCGGTCTCCCCCTTGCTCAGCGAGTTGGCCGGACGCGGCTTCATGCTGCTGCTGTTCATCCTCATCTTCCCGCTGCTGCGCCTGCGGCGCCTGCTGCTGAACCGCATCACACGCATGGGGCTGCCGGCCGAGGGCGGGCGCGCGCAGGCCGCGGCGGTCGGCACGCTGCTGGTGCCGCTGGTGGTACTGGCGAGCGCCGCTGTGGGGCTGGTCGGTTACGTGAATCTCGCTTGGGCTGCCCTGGGTTACCTGGCGGCGGCGGTGGCCGTGAGCGTCGCCTGGTTGACCTCGCGCAGCATACTCCGCCAGGGCGTCGACCATCTCAAGGACTGGACGGTGCGCCACGCGGGCTACGGCCTGCTGTGGACGCAAGGCGTGATCGAACCTTTTCATCGTCTGCTGCGTGCGGCGCTGGCGCTGCTGGCGTGGGTCGCGCTCTTCTATTTATATGGCTGGGACGGCGAGTCGCCGGTGGTGCAAGGCGCCCTCGCCCTACTGGACACCCCGCTGGTCACCCTGGGCAGCAACCGCATCACCCTCAAACTGCTGCTGCTGAGCGCCTTGGTGCTGGTGAGCATGTACTGGATCGCGCGCTGGTCGCGCGAGCTGACCTACCGCTGGTTGTTCGCGGGGGTGAGCGACAGCGGCGCCCGCAACAGCCTGGCGGTGTTCACCCAGTACAGCGTGGTGCTGATCGGCGTCCTGGTGGCGATCAACCTTTTGGGCATCGATCTGACCACCATCACGGTGTTTGCGGGCGCGCTCGGCGTCGGCCTGGGCTTCGGCCTGCAGAACATCGCGAACAATTTCATCAGTGGGCTGATCCTGCTGGCCGAGCGCCCGGTGCGGGCCGGCGATACGGTGAGCATCGGCGCGAACAGCGGCAACGTGAGCCGCATCGGCATCCGGTCGCTCACGGTGCGCACCTGGGACAACCAGGAGGTGATCATCCCCAATGCGGACATTATCTCCCAGCCGTTCACCAACTGGACGCACTCGGACAACGTGATCCGCACCGTCTTCATCGTCGGGATCGGCTTCGACGACGACCCGGAACTCGCCCAGACGATAATCCGCGAGGTGCTCACGGACCACCCCGAGGTCCTGGACGAACCGGGCCCCAGCGTGTTGCTGGACGGATTCGGAAACTCGTCGCTGGAGCTGCGGGTGCAGTTCTACACCGACATGAGCGCCTCGTCGGGGCCGACCGTGAAGTCCCAGGTGCTGATGGGCGTGCTGGCCGCGCTACGACGCGAGGGGCTCACCCTGCCCTACCCGCAGCAGGACGTGCACATACGGCATCTACCCGTGGACCCCGAACGCGCCCTGTCCTCAGGCGCTGGCGGAGACCGCGGGACGCTCCGCCAGCACGGATTTGTTGTTGGAGGCGCGCAGTAGGGTCCAATAACCGAACAGGTTGACCGGGCTCTGCTCCACCACGTCCAGCCCGGTCTCAGCGATAAACTCGTCGAGCGAGAAGTCCGGCCTAAAGCCCAACACCTTGGACAGCGGCGCGATCAGCCGCTCCACCCCCCCGACCAGGGCGTTCTTGTGCTGGAAGTGGTTGACGATGAAGAGCTCACCGTCGGGCTTGCACACGCGGCGCATCTCGTTGACCAGGCGCTCGGGGCTCGGCACCACCGAGGCGACGTACATGGCCGTCACTTTGTCGAAGCTGTTGTCCGGGAAGTCCATGTCCTCGGCGTCCATCTGCTGCAGGGCGACCACGTTGTCCAACCGGTGGCGCTGCTTACGGGCGCGGGCTCGCTCCAACATCTCGTGGGAGATGTCGATGCCGGTCACGTGGGTACCCTGCGGATAGAGCGGGAGCGACATGCCGGTACCCACGCCCACTTCGAGGATGTGTTCACCGGGGTGGCAGTCCATACGCTGGAGGATGGCCTTGCGCCCGGGCTGAAAGATCAGCCCGAAGTACACGTCGTACAGCTGCGCGTAGCGCCGATAGGCCCGTTGGACCGCCTCGATGTCCATGCTTTTCCCCCTTTCTCGGAGCAACCGCGCGCGGTTATCCCCAAGTCCTTTCGCTGAGTTTCGGATTTTCGACAGTATGAAGCGCGGGGCCGGAGCCGTGCAACCGCGCCTGCTCAGCGAGCGCGGTGGGCGCCCTTGGCCTGACGCAAGCCTTCCATCGGCGTGTAGAAGTCCGGCGGCAGGCGTTCCCAGTCGATGCCGTGGGAGGCACCGGGGGCGCCGGCGACCTCGATCACCTCGTCCGGCGTGGCGATCAGAGACAGCGGCAAATCGTGCGCTGCGATGGGGAACCCCGCCAAGATCTGCAGGGGATGCACGGTGGTCACGATCGGCACCGGGGCGTGACCGAGTTCGTGCAGGATGGCGTACTCGATATCCCCTTCGCCTGAACCCTTACCGAGGCAGTGGCCTTCGCGCGTGACACCCACCGCGCCGGTCACCACCAGGTCCACCGAGGGAAGCTCCTCCAGCGGCACGGGCTGTGCCCAGCGATGCCCCTTGGTCAGGGTCGCGGCCTGGGCGAACTTCTGAGGGGGAATCTGCTCGGGGTCGAGTCTCTTGATGCCGTCCCGCAGCCGCGGGGTGGCGACATACAGGACGATCCCGCGCGCCAGAGCCGCCTCGCGCACTGCCCGCTGCGGCGCGTCGGCGTTGACCTTGATGGCCTTGACGTCGTGAAACAGCGGGTGATTCAACAGGCGCTCGGCCGCTTGCGGGGCCCCCTCGAAGTTCGGGATACGTCCGTGGGGTGGGAACGGAAACCGCGCCACCCCGGCCTCTACCAATCCATCCCAGACCGCGCGCCGCGCATCGTCCTTGCTCGTGAACACTCCCGCCATGCTCCCATCCTTGAGCCGGTTGACGGCGTCCGCCGCCGGGCGCCATCCGGTGCGCCCGTTTTTACTATAGCAGACCGTCTGCCGCCGCCCGGTTCACGCGAAGCGCGGGCCCTTGCGGGACTTCCCTATCCTTTTCAGACCCTTGTGAGTAGACGCATGGCCTCAGCTGCGGATCCCGTAGCCGCGCTCGAGCAGGTACAGGCTGAGCGCGTACAGCACCACGATGAAGCCGGTGATGATGGCGTAGGAAAGCGCCAGCGGGATATCGCTGACACCCAGCAGGCCGTAGCGAAAGGCGTTGACCATGTACAGGATCGGGTTGGCCAGCGAAACGCTCTGCCAGAAGTCCGGCAGCATCTGGATGGTGTAGAACACGCCGCCGAGGTAAGTCAGCGGCGTGAGCACGAAGGTGGGAATGATGGAGATGTCGTCGAAGCTGCGCGCAAACACGCCGTTGATAAAGCCGGCGAGCGAGAACAGGATGGAGGTGAGCACCACCACGCTGAGCGCGACCGCCAGGCTGTGGACCTGCACGCTCGCAACCGTCGCGGCAACCAGCGTCACCCCGACCCCCACCGCAAGCCCGCGCGCGACACCCCCGGCGATGAACCCGAGCAGGATGAGGTGGCTCGGCACCGGCGAGACCATCATCTCCTCGATGTGACGCTGGAACTTGGCGCCGAAGAAGGACGATACGACATTGGCATAGGAGTTGGTGATCACCGCCATCAGGATCAGGCCGGGCACGATGTACTCCATGTACCGGATCCCCTCCATGTCGCCGATCTGGCTGCCGATCAGGCCGCCGAAGATGATGAAGTAAAGCGCCGTGGTGACCATCGGCGGCAGGATGGTCTGCACCCAGATGCGCCCGAAGCGCAGGATCTCCTTGATCAGGATGGTCCTGAACGCGACGTACTGTTCGACGAACGTCATATCGCCGCCGCCTGCCGCTTCGCCTGTCCGTCCTCGACCAGGGTGAGGAACAACTCCTCCAGGCGGTTGCGCTTGTTGCGCATGCTGAGTACCTCGATACCCTGCGCCGAGAGGGCGTCGAACAGGGCGTTGAGGCTCTCCTCCTTGGACACGTCCGCCTCCAGCGTGTGCTCGTCGATCAGGCGCAGGCGCTGGCCGGGCAGCTGCGGCGCCCGCGCGAGCGGCGCCTTGAGGTCCAGCACGAAGGTCTCCATCTGTAGGCGGGCGAGCAGCGCCTTCATGCTGGTGTTCTCCGCCAGCTGACCGTGGTCGATAATGGCGATGTGCCGGCACAGGCTTTCGGCTTCTTCGAGGTAGTGCGTGGTGAGGATGATGGTGGTCCCGCGCGCGTTGATCTCGCGCAGGAAGTCCCACATGGAGCGGCGCACCTCGATGTCGACGCCGGCGGTGGGCTCATCCAGGATCAGGAGGCGCGGCTCGTGCACCAGCGCGCGCGCGATCATCAGCCGGCGCTTCTGCCCGCCGGAGAGGTTGCGCGCCATCGTCGTACGTTTATCCCATAGCCCGAGGCGGCGCAGGTAGTGCTCCGCCCGCTCATACGCCAGGCGCCGGTCGATTCCGTAGTAGCCGGCCTGGTTCACCACGATCTCGACGCAGGGCTCGAACATGTTGAAGTTCACTTCCTGCGGCACCAGTCCGATGTAGGACTTGGCGGCGCTGAACTCGGTGTCGATGTCCTTATCGAACACCCGCACCGTGCCCCCGCTCTTGTTCACCAGCGAGGTCACGATCCCGATGGTGGTCGATTTACCCGCGCCGTTGGGCCCCAGCAAGGCGAAGAACTCGCCTTCCGGCACATCGAGGTCGATCCCCTTGAGGGCCTGAAAGCCGTTCTTGTAGGTCTTGGTGAGATTGCGAATCGAGAGTGCGCTGGTCATGGTCGAGGCGTGTGGCAGCAACTCTGCATTCTAACAGAACTGCCGTAGCGTGCAGTCGGGGGTCGGTGCAGCCACGCGCCGGGGGACGAGCAGGCGAGGGACCGGCACGCAGCGGGCCGCGGCACGCCGGGGCCCGCAACTATACTTAGGGAGAGCCACAGCGGGAGCGCCTGACAGCCAGTGCGCTCCGGAACCCGTCACACAAGCGGCAAGGAGGCTGCTATGAGTCGAGTGGTAGACGTTACCCTGCACGTCGACGAGGGCCTGGGGCCCGATCGACGCTTGGACATCACGCAAACGCTGCGCAGCCGCGAAGGCGTGGTAGATGCCAACTTCAACGACGACAAACCCCACCTCATGATCGTGACCTACGACGCCGACCGTATGGAGGCGGTCGAGTTGCTCGACGCCTTGAAGACGCGCGGCGTCCACGGCGAACTCATCGGACTGTGAACGAGGAGGTCTGACGATGCACATGGACGTGCGCGGCAGGGATCCAGAGGCCCCGCGGGGCGAGCGTTACGCCGTACCGGACGCCACTTGGCGGGCACTGCTGCGGGTGGTGCATGACGCCGGTTACAACGTGCCGACCGAGTGGACCGACCGCACCGGCGCGGGCTTGGCCGATCCGGACGAGTGCCGGCGCCTGGCCGACCGGCTGGAGGGATTTCTCGCCACCCATGCCGACAACTTGTTCGTCTGGGCGAGCGATCCGGTACGCGTGGACCAGTTGCGCAAGGGCGAGGATTACGAGGGCGAGGGGCCGCCGCCCTACCGCGTCACCCGCGATGAGGTGCACGCGTTCATCGACTTCCTGCGCCGCTCCGGCGGCTTCGCCATCCATTGAGCGGGGCCGGCCGGCGGCGCCGGAGCGGGCGCCGCCCGCTCAACCCGCGCCGCCCTGCCTCGCCGCCTCAGGCGACCTCGTCTTCGCCGGTGGCCTGGATCAGATAGCCGCCGGACTTCTCGTCCCGTTCCAAGGACAGCATGCCGCGCTTCTGAGCCTCTTCGAGCAGCCGGCTGAAGGTCGAAAAGCCGTAATAGGATTCGTTGAATCCCGGCTTGCGGCGCTTGAGTGCCTGCTTGACCATCGAACCCCAGATCTTGTCCTCCTCGCCGCGCTCGGCGAGCAGCGCGTCGATGGTCTCCATGACGAAGTCCACCGCCTCCTGGCGGCGCAACTCCTCGCTCTGGGCCTCGGGTTCCTGTTCCTGCGGCTTGGCCGTCGTGCCGGCCTTCTTCTTGCGCGCGCGCTTGCGGCCCGGCTTCTCGCGCACCAGATCGTCGTAATAAATGAACTCGTCGCAGTTGCCGATCAACAGATCCGAGGTCGAGGACTTCACGCCCACGCCGATCACGATCTTGGCGTTCTCGCGCAACTTGCTCACCAGGGGCGAGAAGTCCGAGTCGCCGCTGATGATCACGAAGGTGTCCACGTGCGCCTTGGTGTAGCAGAGGTCCAGCGCGTCCACCACCATGCGGATATCGGCCGAATTCTTGCCCGATTGGCGCACGTGGGGGATCTCGATCAGCTCGAAGTTGGCTTCGTGCATGGGCGCCTTGAAGGCCTTGTAGCGGTCCCAATCGCAGTAGGCCTTCTTGACCACGATGTTGCCCTTGAGCAGCAAACGCTCCAGCACCTGACCGATATCGAACTTGGCGTAATTGGCATCCCGCACGCCGAGCGCGATGTTCTCGAAGTCGCAGAACAACGCCATGTTTCTTGTTTCCAACTGTACAGCCACTCAACCTCCTAGGCGGGGCACAACGCCCGCGCGAACCCCGTAACCCGGGTGCTGGTCCATCGACGGGCCGGCCCCCGGGCGCGCCCACCAGGGGCCCCTCACCACATCAGATCGTCCGGCACCTGATAGCCGGCATACGGATCGTCCTCGGCCGGCGCCGAAGGCGGCGCGTCGGGATCGTTCCACGCCACGACCCGAGCGGGATCCCGCTCGCGAATCTTATCGGCCGCCTCGCGCGGCACCAGTTCGTAACCGCCGGCGAGCGACACCACCGCCAACTGCCCCGCCACCAGCTGGCGTTGCTGCTCCGGCGTCACGTACACCCGCCGCACCTTGGTGTCGTGCTGAAAGCCGTAGGCAATCTCCGCGTTGTCTCGCGGTAGGCGGTTGGCCTCCACGATCTGGCGGATCTGTGCCGCGCGCGCCTTGCGCTCGGCCGCCTGCTGCTGCTTGCGGTTGAGCTCGCGGGAACGCTCGGCCTCCTGGGCGCGCGCCTGGCGCGCCGCCTCGGCCTGCGGATCGGGCGCCGGCGGCGCGCCGCGGTGCTTGCGCTTCTTGGGCGCGCGGGCCTGCTTGAGGCGTTTTTCGTCGACCAGACCGGCCTTCAACAACTGGTCGCGCAATGCGTTGGACATGCCATGTTCTCCTGAATAAATCGCGCGCCGCCTCAGGGGCGCGCCGCCACCGTCAGCGTGGTGCCGAGCCTTACCTCGCCGCCGGGCGGGACCGTCACCGCATCGTCGGCGGCGTTGGTGGCCTCGATGCACACCATGTCGCGGTACTCGGCCGGGTCCATGTCGGCGAACGCCGCGGCGCCGCTCTCCCACGGCGTCCACACCACCGTCGAGCCGCTGCCGCGGCGTGCGATCCGCACGCACCGTCCCCACGCCGGGTCGTCGAGCACCAGCTCGTCCCGGCTGCCGAGGTAGATGCGGTCCATCGGGCCGTCGAAGACGAGCACGCCCGCGGTGCGGCGCCGCTCGCCGTCGGCCAGCTTGTCGATATAGCTCACGCCGTCCAGCCCCTGAACCGTGGCCGCATGCAGGTCGCCGACCGCCAGGTAGCTGTGCAGCGCCTGGGTAACCGTGACCGCCTGTGCGCCGCGATTCTCGGTGACCAGCTCAAGGTCCAATGCGGGGCCGACGCGCACCTCCAATGTGAGCCGGAAGGCATGATCCCACACTCGGCGCGTGTCGGCGTCGTCTTCGATGCCAAAGCGCAGCACCACCGCGTCCCCCACCCGCTCGGCCCCGGCGAAGTGCCACACCCGGGTGCGCACGAAGCCGTGCTGGCCGAGCCCCTCGGGATGCGGACCGAACCAGGGCCAACACACCGGCACCCCGCCCCGCACGCCCTTACCCTGCGTATAGGCAGCCACCCGCGAACTCCAGATGACCGGGCGCGCGCCGGCGGGCACATAGTGCAACACCTGGGCGCCTTGCAGAGCCACCCGGGCGCGCGCGACGGGCGTCTCCACCACGGCCTCCACCAGCGGGCCGCGCGTCTGCTCGAAGCGCAGACCCTCGAGGGCGTGGGCACGGTTCAGCGCCTCGCAATTGGGCTCGTTCATGAGATTCTCGGGCTAAGTGGGCGGAACTCAGACCCTAGTGTAATGCCTGCGCACGGCCTGTGCCGCCCCCGCCCTTCCCCCGGCGCGGTAGGCGCGGCGCGCCAAGCTCATTACAATACCCGCCGCATTTCATCACCCAGGTTCGACCACCCTTTATGAACGGAACCCTGACACTGACCGAGCGCCGCGCGCGCATCGGCGACTGGATCGAGAGCACCGGCCCGCAGCGCTTCATCATCGCGCTCATCGTGATCAACGCCATCACGCTGGGGCTGGAGACCTCCGTCACCGTGCAGCACTATGCCGGCGGACTGCTGGTCAGCCTCGAGCAGATGATCGTTACCCTGTTCGCGCTCGAGATCGCGCTGAAGATCATCGGCCGCGGCCTGAACTTCTTCCGCAGCGGCTGGAACTGGTTCGACTTCATCATCGTCGTGATCGCGCTGATGCCGGCGACCGGCGCCTTCTCAGTACTGCGCGCGCTGCGCATCTTGCGTGTGCTGCGTCTGATCACCACCATCCCGCGCCTGCGCGGCATCATCGAGTCACTGCTGCACGCCATCCCCTCCATCGGCTGGGTGGCGCTGCTGCTCGCGCTGGTGTTCTACATCTTCGCGGTGCTGGGCACCAACCTGTTCGGCCAGAGCTTCCCCGACTGGTTCGGCACCCTGGGGGGCTCGCTGTACACCCTGTTCCAGATCATGACCCTGGAGAGTTGGTCCATGGGCATCGCGCGCCCGGTGATCGAGGCATATCCCTACGCCTGGCTGTACTTCGTGCCGTTCATCCTGGTGTCCACCTTCACCATGCTGAACCTGTTCATCGCCATCATCGTCAGCACCATGCAGTCGCTGCACATGGAGGAGGAAGAGGCCAAACGCGCCGGCGCCGAGGCGATCGCGCACGACGAGCGCGTACAGATCCTGCACGAGCTCAAGGCCTTGAACGAAAAGCTCGACCGCATGGGTCGGCGAGGCTAGGCTAGCCCCGGTACGGCGGCGCGCCAGAACGACAACAAGAGGAAACGGCGATGGAGTGGATACTGTTGGGCTTGGCGGTGCTGATCGTGGGCGGCACCATCGTCATCTACAACCGCCTGGTCGCGCTGCGCAACCGGTTCAAGAACGCCTTCGCGCAGATCGACGTGCAGCTCACCCGCCGCCACGACCTGATCCCCAACCTGGTTGAGATCGCCAAGGGCTACATGAAGCACGAGCGCGAGACCCTGGAGGCGGTCATCCAGGCGCGCAATCAGGCCGTCTCGGGGCTGAAAGCGGCCGCGGCCGACCCCGGCAACGCCCAGGCCATGGCCCAACTGGCCGGCGCCGAGAGCGCCCTGAGCGGCATGCTGGGGCGTTTGTTCGCGCTGTCCGAGGCCTACCCCGACCTCAAGGCCAACCAGAACATGATGCAGCTCAGCGAGGAGCTGACCACCACCGAAAACCGGGTCGCCTTCGCGCGCCAGGCGTACAACGACGCGGTGATGACCTACAACACCGCGCGCGAGAGCTTCCCGGCGGTGATGCTGGCCGGCCCGTTCGGCTTCGGCCACGCCCCGCTGCTGGAGATGGAGGACCGCGCCAAGCGCGAGGTGCCGCGCGTCAGCTTCACCTGAGGCACGTTCCGCCGGCATGGACTTCTTCGCCCACCAAGCACGCGCCCGCCAACGCTCCCGCCAGCTGGTCGTGCTGTTCACGCTGACCGTGCTGGCCATCGTCGCCGCGGTGGCGCTCATCGCGCTCTTGACCATGGGTCAGCCCGCCCCGCCGGGGGCCTCCTGGCAGCAATGGCTGCGCCTCAACCAGCCCACGCTGCTGTGGAGCGCCGTCATCACCGCGGGGCTCATCCTGCTCGCCA
Organism: Ectothiorhodospiraceae bacterium 2226; assembly: GCA_013348725.1. Classification (NCBI taxonomy): domain Bacteria; kingdom Pseudomonadati; phylum Pseudomonadota; class Gammaproteobacteria; order Chromatiales; family Ectothiorhodospiraceae; species Ectothiorhodospiraceae bacterium 2226. The sequence continues at coordinate 2,447,150 of CP054689.1, read as the reverse complement.
GCCTGTTTCGCGCCGCCCAGCTGCGCGGGGGCGGCGGGGCGGTGGCCCGCGCCATGGGCGGCACCCCGATCCTGCCCGACACCAGCGACCCCCAGCACCGCCAACTGCGCAACATCGTCGAGGAAGTGGCCATCGCCTCCGGGGTGCCGGTCCCCGAGGTGTACGTACTGGAGCACGAGCCGGGCCTCAACGCCTTCGCCGCCGGTTGGGGCACGGGCGATGCGGCCGTGGCAGTGACCCGCGGCGCGCTGGAGCAGTTCACGCGCGAGGAGATACAGGGCGTCATCGCGCACGAGTTCAGCCACATCCTGAACGGCGATATGCGCCTCAACATCCGTGTGATGGCCGTGCTGTTCGGCATCCTGTCGCTGACCGTGGTGGGGCGCGTGCTGCTGCACGCGGGCAGCCGGCGCGCCATGGTGGGCCGCCGCGGGCGCGACCAGCAGGGGGCCGAAGCGGCCCTGCTGCTGGTGGGACTGGCGCTGGTGGTGGTGGGCGCCATCGGCGTGCTCGGCGCGCGGCTCATCAAGGCCGCCGTGTCGCGCCAGCGCGAGCTGCTGGCCGACGCCTCGGCCGTGCAGTTCACGCGCCACCCGCAGGGCTTGGCGGGCGCGCTCAAGAAGATCGGCTGGGGCCACAGCGGCTCGGCGCTGCAGGCCTCAGACGCCGAGGAGGTCAGCCACATGCTGTTCGCCAGCGGGCGTCTGCGCTCGTTGTTCGCCACCCACCCTCCCATCGAGCAACGCATCCGCGCTATCGACCCGAGCTTCCGCCCCGAGCAGATGCGCCGCCCGTCCTATGCCGAGGCCAGCGCGACCGCCGAACGCCGCGCCGCGGCGGGGCTCGCGCCCGCCTTCGCGCCGAACGTCGCGGTGCAGCCCGAGGCCATGGCGGCGCTGGTGGGCAATCCACAACCCGCCCATTATGCGCACGCCGAAGCGCTGCGCGTGGGGCTGCCGCCGGCGCTCGCGGAGGCGGCACGCGAACAGGGCCGCGCGCCCGCGCTGGCCCTGGCGCTGGTGCTCAGCGCCGAGCCGGCGGTGCGGGAGAAGCAACTGGCGCTGGTCGGGGAGCGCGCGGGGTCTGCCGCCGAGCGGGCGGCGACGGGGCTCTATGAGGCGCTTGCCGGGCTCGGTCCCGCCTACCGACTACCCCTGTTCGAACTCAGTGTGCCGGCGCTGAAGCTGCGCACGCCGGCCCAGTTGAACGCGATTGCCGACATCGCCGACGCGCTGGTGCACCTCGACGGCCGGGTGTCGGTGTCGGAGTTCGCCCTCTCCCGTCTGCTGCACAAGCTCGCCCGCAGCAGCGAGCGCCCCGACCGGCGCGCCCGGCCGGTCAAGCTCGCACAGGCCCGCGACGCCCTCGCCACCGTGTTCGCCACCCTGGCCCACGTGGGCCATCGGGATGCACACGCCGCGCTCGGCGCGTATCGCGCCGGGCTGGCGCGCGTGCTGAGCAGCGCCCCGCCCCTGGCCGAGCGCCCCGCGCCCACCGACACGGCGTGGGTCGACGCGCTGGACGCCGCACTCGCGCAGTTGGAGGGCCTGGTGCCGGAGGAGCAACCCAAGCTGGTGGAGGGGCTGTTCGCGACCACCATCCACGACGGCCAGCTCACGCTGGACGAAGCGGAACTGCTGCGCGCGGTGTGCGCCCTGCTCGACTGCCCGCTGCCCTCGCTCAACCTGCCCATCGACAGCGCGCGCTGACCGGCGCGGGCACTGCCCTCAGCGGTGCGCGATCGCCAGCAGCGCGGCATGGGTCGCCTGTACCGCGTAAGCCATGCGGCGGTAGTCCAACGTGTGAGGCAGGTCGTGAACGGTGTGGTAGTGCGGATTGCGGTAGAACGCCGTGTCGGTGATCATCAGGGCGTCGTAGCCCTCGGCCCAGAAGCTGCCGTGGTCGGACCAGGCAATGCCGGGCAGGTCGGCCGGCGCGTTGATGGAATAAACCGGCAGCGGCGTCGCGCCCCGCATCGCCCGTTTGACCGGCCGCACCTGCCAGTCACGCAGGAAACGCCCCACCACCGCGATGAAGTCGCCGCGATCGGGGTAGAACAGCCGCAGCAGCGGCGACGGATAGCGCTGCGAGCCGGGCTCGTCGCGGAAGTAGCCGAGCATCTCCAGCGAGATCATCAGCCGCACCGGCACGCCCGCCTCGCGCAAGGCGCGCGCATGCACGGCGCTGCCCATGTAGGGTGTGCCGGCATAGGGCATCTCCTCCAGGGTGTAGCCGACGAGTTCCACGCGCAGCGGCAAGGCCTCGCCCTGCAGCAGCCGAGCCAGCTCCAGCAGCCCCGCGACCCCGCTGGCGTTGTCGTCCGCCCCGGGCTGCTCCCCGTCGGTGTCGTAATGCGCCCCGACCACCAGTCGCTCCTCGGTGGCGGGGCCGAAGCGCGCGATCACGTTGCGGTAGGTGCGCCCATCGGCGGTATAGACCTGTTCGCTCACCGCCGCGCCCGCCGCGGCGAATTGCTCGCCGATATAGGCCGCCACGCGGTCGAGGTTCTCAGGATGCGCGTAATTGCGCGGCACGAACTCCTCGGCCAACATCCGCACGTGGCGCTCCAGCCGCTCGGGGTCCACGCGCAGTGCGACCCGCTCGGGCTGCGCCTGCCACACCGGCTGCACCAGCAGCAAGGTGACGGCTCCCGCCGCCAGCAGGGCAGCCAGACCCAGCCACACCACCGCCCACAGCAGCCACTTCCACACCATCGCTCCGTCCATCGCCTCCCCGTCGCCGTCCTCGGATTCCGCGCCCGGCGAACCCGGCATGCTCCAGAGAATAACGGCCCGCGCCTGTGCGCGCGAATTCCTCGCATGATCCGAACCTTAGCGTGCGCGCCCGCGACACGCGCGCGGACGGCGCTTTGACAAGCTCCAAAACCGCGTGCTATTCAGAACCGAACGGTCGCTGTACAGCCAAAGGCACAAACCCTAATCCGGAGGCGATGTAATGCGATACCTTCCTGCCTGTAGTGGCCTGCTGTTGCTGCTGGCCACCGGCGCGGTCAGCGCCGACTACGATCGCGGCGCCGCGGCCTATGCCGCCGGGGATTACGAAACCGCATACCGACTCCTCGAACCCATGGCCGAAGCCGGCCATCCCGAGGCGCAGCTACGCGTCGGCGCCATGCACGAATGGGGGCAGGGCGTGGCGCCCAGCTTCAACAAGGCCGCCCAGTGGTACCAGCGCGCGGCCGCACAAGGCCATCCCGAGGCCCAGTTCACCATGGGCTTCATGTACGGCTCAGGCACCGGCGTGACACAAGACGAGGTACATGCCTGGGCTTGGTTCGACCTCGCCGCCCGCCAGGGGGACCAGAAGGCCCGCGAGTTCCGCGACGCCACCGGGGCGCGCCTGGGCGCGGGCAAGGTTGCCGAAGCGCAGCGCCTTTCCGCCCGGCTGCGCGCCGACTAGCGGCACACGCGTGGCACTCGTGGGCGGCAGGGACGCCACCGGCGAGGCGCCACTCCCCAACGGATAGCCGATGACAACGATCGGCAGACACGCGTGGCAGGCGCAAGGGAAGGCATATGCGACGCGGGATCACGACGCGCTGGCGTCGATTGCAGCACTCGGCCTGCGAAAAGCACCTGCTCCCCCGCCAGACCCGCTATGGCCGCTTCATCTTGCTCGGCATGGGTCGCAGCGGCTCCAACCTGATTCGCAGCGCACTGACCTGCCACCCCGGCGTGGTCATGTTCAACGAACTGTTCAACGACGCCCGCGCCACACATCGCCTGGGCGCAGCCAAGCTTTCACACCACCGCCGAGGATCTGGACCTGCGCGAAGCGGATCCGGCCAGCTTCCTCTTCGACGATCTGCAAGATACGCCACCCGCGCCTCGGCGGGCGCCGCGCGGCTGGGATAGACTAACGCCTCGCGCCGCCCGCCCCGCACGGGGCCCATCGGCGGCCCTCGGCGTTGTCTTATGGAGATTACTGTATGCCCAAGCTCATCCCACTGCTGCTGTTCGCATTACTCCTGGTCGGCTGCGGCGGTGACCCGGTCGATGGCGGCATCAGCGGCACCGTGTCCCTCGCCCCCGACCTTGCCGAGCGCGCCGACCCGGACGACACGGTCTTCCTGTTCGCGCGCATGCCGGAAGGGCCGCCCATGCCGCTTGCGGTACAGCGTCTGCAGGTGCGGGACCTGCCGGCCAGTTTCGTGCTGGACGACTCCCATGCCATGACCGAGATGCGCCTGTCGCAGGCCGAGCGCGTGCTGATCGTGGCGCGCGTCTCCAAGAGCGGCATGGCGGGGGCGCAGCCCGGCGACCTCGAGGGCCGCAGCCAGGTGGTCGCGCCGGGCACCGCAGGGCTGGAGATCGTGATCGACCAGGCGCTGTAGCCGGGTTCCGCGCCGGTGCCGCCCAGTGCGCCGCCTAGGCTTAAGCGGTGCCGCCCAGCCCTCAGCGGAGCCTGCCTGACGAAGCCGCGCCGCCCAGGAGCAGCGTTTCCCCCAACCGGAAGCGGTCCTCGGGGGGATCGCCGCGCCAGATGAGGCTCACGCAGTCGACCCTGAAGCGTAGCTCCTGCCACTCGTCGCGCAGTTGCGCCAGCAACGTCTCGAGCGTCCGACGCCGGTTGACCCGCGCCAGCGTCAGATGGGGCGTGTAGCCGCCCGCATGGCGGCGTACCGCGTCGCAATCGGGCACCACCCGCCACAGCGCCTGGTGCAGGCGCTCCACGGCGGCGGCCGGTTGCGGCGTCAGAGCGATCACATGGCGGTTCGGGCCCTGGCGGAACACGCGCGTCTCGCTCAACCGCACCTCGAACGGCGCCAAGGCGGCGGCGGACGCCCGCAGCGCCGGCAGCAGCGCCGGCCACGCCTCGCGCGCGCGAAAGGGATACAACAGCGTGATGTGCGGCATCCAGCGCTGGTACTGCGGGTCGTAGGCGCGCCGAATCGCCTGCAGGGGCGCCCACAGCGGGCGGGGCGGGATCAAGACCAGGGCGCTCTTGTGCGTCTGGGCCTCCACCCCGCGATGCTCAGCCCACGGCCTGGGTGGCGGGATAGGCGACGCCGCAACCGCCGAGCCCGCAGTAGCCGCCGGGATTCTTGTACAGGTACTGCTGGTGGTACTCCTCGGCGTAGTAGAAGGTCGGCGCCTCGAGGATCTCGGTCGTGATCTCGCCGCGCCCTGCCGCCTCCAAGGCCGCCTGATAGGCCGCGCGGGAGGCCAGCGCGGCCTCGCGCTGAGCGGCGTCGTAAGTGTAGATACCCGATCGGTATTGGGTACCGACGTCATTCCCCTGGCGCATCCCCTGCGTAGGATCGTGCGACTCCCAGAACACCTTGAGCAGCTCGCTGTAGCTCACCCCGCGCGGGTCGAACACCACACGCACCACCTCATTGTGACCCGTGCGCCCGCTGCACACCTCGCGGTAGGTCGGATTCGGGGTGTAGCCGGCGGCGTACCCCACCGCGGTGGAATACACGCCCGGCAACTGCCAGTAGCACCGCTCCGCGCCCCAGAAACACCCCATCCCGAACAGCGCAAGTTGCAGGTCCGCCGAAAACGGCGGCACCAGCGGATGTCCGTTCACCGCGTGCCGCGCCGGCACCGGCATCGGCTCGTCGCGCCCCGGCAGCGCCTCCTCCGGGCGGGGCATATCGATCTTGCTGCTGAGATTCCACATCGGGTCGGCTCCGCAAAACACCTGCGAAAAGTGTAACGCCGGCGCGCGGTGCTCGCGACCGGCGCAGCCCGCGCCCCTTTATAATCGGACCACCACAGGAGACCGCCATGCAGCAAACAACACCCGCCCGACGCGCCCTGGGTGCCACGGGCCTCACCGTATCCCGGCTCGGGCTCGGGCTCGCCGCGTTGGGGCGCCCCGGCTACATCAACCTCGGCCACGCCACGGATCTCCAGGGCGACTACGCGCCGGCCGCGATGGAGGCGCGCGCCCACCGTGTGCTGGATGCCGCCTGGGCGGCGGGGATGCGCTACTTCGATGCCGCGCGCTCGTACGGGCGGGCGGAGGCATTTCTGGGCAGCTGGCTGGCCGCGCGCGGCATCGCGCCCGCCGAGGCCGTGGTCGGCTCCAAATGGGGCTACCGCTACACCGCCGACTGGCAAGTCGACGCGCCCGCGCACGAGATCAAGGAACACTCCGCCGCGATGCTGGAACGCCAGTGGGGCGAGTCGCGCGCCTTGCTCGGCGCCCACCTCGACCTGTACCAGATTCACTCGGCCACCTTCGAGAGCCGGGTGTTGGAGAATGCCGCGGTGCTGGACGGCCTGTGGGCGCTCAAGCGCACGGGGATACGCATCGGACTCAGCGTCAGCGGGACCCGACAGCCGCAGATCCTGGCGGCGGCGCGCGCGCTGCGGCGCGACGGGCAGCCTCTGTTCGACTGCGCGCAGCTGACCTGGAACCCGCTGGAGACCTCGGTCGAGGAAGCGGCCGCGGCGGCCGCCGCCACCGGCATGGGCATCATCGTCAAAGAGGCCTTGGCGAACGGGCGCCTGACCGGGCGCAATACCGACCCTGCCTTCGCGGTGCAGCGCGCGGTACTGGAGACGCAGGCGCGGCGCCTCGGCGTTCCGATGGAGACGCTGGTACTGGCCGCCGCCCTCGAGCGGCCGTGGGCCGACGTGGTGCTGAGCGGCGTCGCCGATGTGGCGCAACTCGATGCCAATCTCGCCGCCCTGGACGTGCGCTTGGACGCCGAGGCCCGCGCGGCGCTGGCCAATCTTACCGAACCCCCGGAGGACTACTGGCAGCGGCGCGCCGCGCTGACCTGGAACTGACCGCCGATCGCTACCGGCCCCGTGCGCGCCGCACCCGCAACCGTTTCGGACTCATTCCGGCTTCATCGGCACCGCGTAGGGCTGGACGCGCTCGCGCTCGGCCGGGTCGTTACGGGCCACGATCGCGCGGGCGGATTCGGTGTCGGTGAGGTTCCGGGCCTGGTGGGGGAGCCCCGGCGGCACGAACACGAAGTCGCCGGGCCCGTTAATCACCACATGCTCGAGCGCCGCCCCGTAACGCGTCTCCACCCGCCCGCTCAACACGTAGATCGCGGTTTCGTAGCCCTCATGGTAATGGGGTTCGGAGACCGCCCCGGGCGGAATGACCACGAGGCTCATGGACAGGCCGCTGCTGCCGACCGTGTCCGCGCCGATGCCGACGAAGTACGGCAACCGCTGCAGGGTGTCGACCGCCTGCGCGGGCCGCACCGTCACGATATGTTGGTCGGCGTTCATGACTTACCCTCTCGCGGCCGATCAGTGCAGGTCCAGCGTACCGCTGGCGCGATCGTAAACCAGGCGCTGCGACTCGCGCCGCGCGCCCGGATGCAGCACATGCGCGCGCCGCACGCCGGGCCCAAGGAGGTGGACCACCTGCACACCGCGCAGGGCGAGGTAATCGGCGAGCAAGCTGCGATGGCACTGCGCCGGGTCGCGCTCGGCGCACAGCACGGCGGCGGGCGCCCGCGCGGCCAAGCGTTGGAGCTGAGCCGCCGCGCGCGCAAACGCCTCGCTGTCCATGTAGTCTGCGAAACCGCGCAGCCCCTCGGGCAAGGCGCAGAGCGCGGCTGCACCGGGCGGCGTCCGCCGAGTTGGCGCCCCGCCCAGTGGTAGCGCAGGCCGCGCGCCTCGACCGCCTCGCGCAGCGCGCCCTGGTCGAACTGGGGGTGCCGACGCGAGCGCGGATAGGCGCGTATGTCGACCAGGGTCGCGATGCCGTGCGCGGCGAGCATGTCCAATAACTCGGCGGCGGGGCGCGCCCCGTGCCCGATGGTATAGAGCACATCCGCGTGCATCAGGAGGCCGGCTTCTCGAAGCGCAGGAAGTAGTTCTCGTTAAGGAAGTCCTCTTCGCCGATCAGGCGAAAACCCTCCGCCTCGACCTCCTCGATCACCGTCTCCTTGCCGGCGCGCACGTGCTCCAGAATCCAGCGCGAGCTGTGACCCTCGATGCGCTCGAAATCGATCAACACGAACTCGCCGCCCGGGCGCAGCGCCGCGTGGATGGCGCGCACCATGGCCTCGGGCTGCTCGAAGTGGTGGTAGGTGTCGGAGGTGAACACCAGGTCGACCGATTCCGCGTCGAGGCCGACCCCTGCCTGCTCGCCGATGATGCCGATCACGTTCTCGTGACCGGCCGCCGCGGCACGCCGCTCGATGTTGTCGACGAAGGTGCGCGAGATATCGACCGCGTAGACGCGCCCCTCCTCCCCCACCGCCTCGGCGAACAGCAGGGTGAACAGGCCGGTACCCGCGCCGACGTCCGCCACGGCCGCGCCCGACTCGAGCGCCAAGGCCTCGAGGATGCGCTCGCGATGGTCGTAGACCTCGCGCCCCGGTCGCTCGAAGCGGCCCTTCCATTGTTCAAAATCGGGGTCGAGGTACGGCCGATTGATGGCCGGATCGGCCCCCGTCGGCGCGAGCCCGGGCGACTCGGCCACTGCGCCCGCGGGCATCAGCAACAGCGACAGGACGAGAACCAAGGAAATCCTTAGCCAGCGCATTACCACCTCCTCAACGGTTCGGTCGTGGCATGGGCTGCAGCACGTGGGTGACGGTCGCCTCCGGCTGCAGTGTGACGTGATCGATCGCAAAATCGTCGTGCAGTGTCTGCCGCAGGGCCGCGAGCACCGCGTCCCAGGCCCGCAGATCGTCCAGCACCACGTGTGCCGACACCGCCGCGGTTCCGGACGATAGACTCCAGATATGCACGTCGTGCACCGAGCGGATACGCGGGTCCGCGGCCGCCATCGCCCGCCCGACTTCGTGCAGATCCAGGTGCAACGGCACGCCCTCCATGATGACGTGCAGGGCCTCGCGCAGCAAACGCAGACTGGCGAACAGAATCAGCGCACACACGACCAGCGACAGAATCGGATCGGCCGGCGTCCAACCGGTAAAGAAGATCACCGCCCCGGCCAACAGCGCCGCCACCGAGCCGAGCAGATCGCCCAGCACGTGCAACAAGGCCCCGCGCACGTTCAGCGTGCGCTCGCCGCGCGTGAGCATCCAGGCCACCGCCACGTTCACCGTCAGGCCGAGCAGCGCCACGCCCATCACCACCCCGCCCGCCACCGGCGCGGGCGCGAACAGCCGCCGCACCGCCTCGACCACGATGGCGGTGACGATGGCCAGCATGACCAGTCCGTTGACCAGCGCCGCCAGCACCTCGGCCCGGCCGAGCCCGAAAGAATGGCGACGCGTCGGCGGCGCCAGCGCGACGTGCGCCGCCAACGCGGCCAGCCCCAGCGCGAACGCATCCGACAACATGTGCGCCGCATCCGACATCAAGGCGAGCGACTGTGCCCACCAGCCGGCCAGCCCCTCGACCAGCCCGAAGGTCAGCGTCAGTACCACGGCGGCGAGCAGTACGCGGCGACTGCTCGGGCGGTGCGCGTGCGTCCCGTGCGCGTGCGCGTGATGGTCGTGCGCGTGGGCCATGCGGGCGCGCTCCGCGCGTCAGTTCAACGCCCGAACGCCGAGCACCACCAAGATGATGAGGATGACCGCGAGCACGAGAAAGATCGCAAACAGCCATTTGGCGAGCGTGGCGGCGCGCCCGGCCACGCCCGCGAAGCCGAGCGCGCCGGCCACTACCGAGACGATCAAGGCCACCACGGCGAACCAAATCAGCTCCATGCCCGCCTCCTACAGCCCCAGCAGGCCGAGCGCGATCGCCGGCCCGCCGCCGTTCATTAGCCCGAGGATCAGCAAAATGACGGCAATCAGGAGAAAGATTCCGAACAGCCATTTCGCGATCATCGCGGCACCGGCCGCCACGCCGGTGAATCCTACGGCGGCGGCGATGACGGCCACGACCAACGAGACGAGGGCCCAAGCCAACAATCCCATGCGAACCTCCTTGTCGTTCTTGGTGGGTATGAAGTGACTGCGCACCGCGCGTTACGTCGCCGGCGGCCGCGTTACGGGGCCGCTCCTTGGCCCACTGCGCGAAAGGAAAAACCCTTTGCAACACAACAAATTCTTATAGCCGAGCAGCCCCGGCTTGTCGCGCGGCGCGGGTGCGTTGACCCTGTGCGCCGCGGCGCACTACAGTACGAGATCCATTGCGGAGTACCGATGAGCGACGACATCACCGCCAAGAACGCCGCGCAGCAACGCTTCATGCCCGTGATGCGCGAACTCGCGCGCGCCTACCAGGCCTTCACGGCCTACGACAACGCCGGCTATCGCGGCACTGGCCTGACCGGCCCGCAGGCGGACGTCATCTTCACGCTGGGCAACACCGACGGCATGACCTTCAAGGAGATCGGCGAGTTGACCTTGATCACCAAGGGTACGCTCACCGGGGTGATCGACCGCCTGGAGGCCAAGGGCCTCGTGCAGCGCATCGTGCTGCCCGAGGATCGACGTTGTACGCGCGTCGAGCTCACGCGCGCGGGCGTGGAGGTCTTCGAACGCCTGTTCCCCCGCCAGATCCGGCGCATCAAGGAACGCTTCGACCGGCTCAGCGAGGAGGAAATGCATCAGGCCGAGGCAGCTCTGCGCGCGCTGCGCCGCGCCTTCTCCTGAGCGCCGCGCACCGGCGCCGCGTCACGCGGCCGCGCGGCGGCGCTCGCGCCAGCGGTCCCAGCCGGACACGGCCGCCGGCGTCACCAGCAACGTCAGCGGCGCGGCGAGCACAAGCCCGCCCACCACCGCCGTGGCAAGCTGCATCCAGTACTGCGTGGACGGGGCGCCGAAATAGATGTCGCGCCCCGGGATGTCCACCGTCAGCCCCAGCACCATGGGCATCAGCCCCGCCGCGGTGGTCGCGGAGGTGAGCAACACGGGACGCAGGCGCTGCGCGCCCGCGCGCACCGCCGCGTGCGCGGCGGCCAGACCCTCGCCGCGCAAGGCGTTGTAGGTATCGAGCAGCACGATGTTGTTGTTCACCACGATGCCGGCCAGCGCCAGCACGCCGATGCCGCTCATGATCAAGCCGAACGGCTCGCCGCGCAGCAGCAGCCCCAGCAGGACCCCGGCGGTGGAGAACACGATGGCCGAGAGCACCAACAACGCCTGAAACACGCTGTTGAACTGCGTGACCAGGATCAACACCATCAGGAACAAGGCCGTGAGCGCCGCGAGCGGCAGAAATGCGCCCACCTCGGCCTGGTCCTCCGCTTGGCCGCGAAAGGCGACGTGCACGCCCTCCGGCACCGGCTCCTGCGCCAGGGCGCGGCGCAGTCGATCGATCAGGTCGGCGGGCAGCTCGTCCGGCGCCGCGTCCGCCTCCACCGTGTTGGCGCGTGTGCCGTCCAAGCGCTGGATGAGCGTCTGCGCCGGCACCGGCTGAAACTCGATGAAGTGCGCGGCCGGCACCAAGCCGCGCGCGGTCGGCACCTGGAGCTGCGCGAGCTGGTGCAGGCTGCGCTGATGCGGCGGGTAGCGCAGACGGATGTCGACTTCCTCGTCCGTGTGCGCGGGCCGGTATACGTCCAGCGGCACCCCGCGCGTGATCATCTGCACCGCCTGACCCAGCACCGCGATGTCCGCGCCATGGCGTGCGGCGGCCTCGCGGTCGACCACCACGCGCACGTCCACGCCAGGCAGCGGACGGTCGTCCTCCACGTCGATGAAGCCGCCGAGCCCGGCCATGAGCGCGCGTACGTGGCGCACCGCCTGCTCCCGCGCGGCGTCGTCCGCGCCGCTGAGTTGCACCACGATGGGTTTGCCTCTCTGCGGCCCGCCCTGCTGCTCGCGCACCTGCACGCGCACTCCGGGGATATCCGCGGTCAGGCGCCGCAGCTCCGCGACGATGTCCGTCCCCGGCGGCCGCACGCGCCAATGGTGCAGCTCCAGCTGCAACACGCCCACCACGTCCTGCGCCACATTGGCCTGCACGCGCTGCAGCACCTCGCCATGGGTGCGCGCATAGACCGCCCGCACCCCCTCGACGCCGAGCACACGCCGCTCCACCTGCTGCACCAAGGCGTCGGCCTCGCGCACCGAGAGATTGCCGCGCGCCTGTACCTGCATCTGCAGGAAGTCCGGGTCGACGCGCGGAAAAAACTCCACCCCGCGCCCCAACGCCGCATAGGCCGTGTACAAAGCCATCATCAGCACCAGAGCCGCTCCCACCGTGAGCAGCGGATGCGCCACCGCCGGACGCAGTACGGCCACGTAGCCGCGCGTGAACCGCCCCACGCGCTCCAAGTGCCCCTCCTCCAGCGCTCGCGCGACCGCTTGCTGCTCTGGGTCGGCGCGACGACCACGCGGCAACAAGGTACCCAGGGTGGGGATCACCAGCAGCGCCATGAGCAGTGCGACGACGAGCGTGACGATGACCGTGGCGGGGATATACAGCATGAACTGCCCCGCCACGCCCGGCCACAGCAGCATGGGCACGAACGCGGCGACGGTGGTGGCCGCGCCGGTGGTGATGGGCCACGCCATGCGCTGCGCGGCACGTACGTAGGCCTGCCTGCCACCGACGCCGGCGGCGAGGTAGCGGTCCGCGAGCTCGACCACGACGACGGCGCCATCCACCAACAGCCCGATCACCAGGATGAAGCCGAACATCACCACGATGTTGAGCGTAAAGCCCAACAGCGAAACCAGCAGGATGCTCGTGAGGAAGGAGCCCAGTACCGCCAGCGCCACCAGCAGCGACGCGCGCACGCTGAGCGCGGCCAAGGCGACCAACATGACCAGGATCACCGCAACCACCACCGCGTTCTCCATGTCGCCGATCTGGCGCTGCACGGCTTCGGCCTGATCCTGCAGAAAGGTGACCTGCAACCCCGCCGGCCAGTCCCGCGCGGCCTCGTCCACAGTGGCGCGCACCTGCTGCACCAGATCGATCACGTTGGCCTCGACCTGCTTGCGGACCTCGAGCGCGATGGCGGGCTGACCGTCCACGCGCGCAAAGCCCTGCGGATCCTCGAAGGTCTCGCGCACCTCGGCAATATCGCGCACGCGCACCACAGCGCCGTCGCTCTCCCGCACCACAGTGTCGAGCACCTCGGCGGCACCTTCGATAAGCTCGGGTATGCGGATGGCGACGCGCCCCGTGCCCGTGTCGGCCGCGCCGGCCGCAACGAGCTGATTGTTACGCCGCACCGCCTGTGCCAACTCGTCGAAGCCGATACCGTAGGACACCATCACCATGGGATCGGCGAGTATCTCCATCAGGTGCTCGCGCTCGCCGCCGATGTCCACCTCCAGCACCCCGGGCAAGGCCTCCAGGCGATCCTCCAACTGGCGCGCGATGCGCTGCAAGACGCGCTCGCCCGTGGGGCCGGAGAGGATCACGCTGAGCACCGGGAACAGGGTGAGGTCCACCTCCGTGATGTGCGGCCGCTCCGCGCCCGGCGGCAGCTCGGCCAGTACCTGGTCGACCTCTGCGCGCACATCCTCCAGCGCCGTGCGGTTGTCGCGCTGCGGATCGAACTCCAGCTGCACCAGGCCGAAGCCTTCGCCCGCGTAGGCCGTGATGTCGCGCAGCCCCGCCAGCGGTTGCAGCACCCGCTCCAGCGGGCGCACCAGCAAACGCTCGGCGTCGGCGGGCGAGAGGCCCTGCTGCACGACGTTGATGAAGAAAATGGGGATATCGATGTCGGGCGCGGCTTCCTTGGGGATGACGCTGTAGGCGTAGGCCCCGGCGAGCACCAACAACAGGAACACGATTAGCACCGAGCGGCCGCGTGCCGCGACCGCGGCAATCAGCGCGTTCATGACGCGCCGGCCTCCGCGTGCTGCGGTTCGACGCGCACCTGCTCCCCATCGCTCACGAAGCCGTGTCCCACCGTGATGATGTGCGCGGTGCGCGGCAGGCCGCTGACCCACACCCCGTCGACCTCGGCACGCACGATCTCGACGGGGTAGAACCGCACGCGCTGCCCCTCATCCACCGTGCGCACCCCCACGCGACCGGCGTCGTCCAGCGAGAGGATGGCGGGCGAGACCTTGTGGGCCTCGGCCTCGCCGGTGAGCAGCGTCACCTCGGCGCTGATGCCGGAGGGCAGCGCACGCTCCGGGTTGGGTATCTCGACCTCGGCCCGGAAGGTGCGCGTGGCCGGGTCGGCGCGGACCGCCACAAAGCGCAACGTGCCCTCGGCGGTACCGCCGCCCACAAAGCGCACCTCGGCCGCCGCACCCGCGCGCAGGCGGTGCACGGCGTGCTGCGGCACGCGCACCACAGCCACCAAGGGATCGTTGTCGACCACCTCCGCGACCTCCCCGCCCACCGCCACGAAGTCCCCCACCTCCGCCAAACGCGCATTCAGCACCCCCTCGATGGGGGCGCGCACGCGCGTGTGCTCGACCTCCTGGCGCATGGCCTCGACTTGGGCGCGGGCGCCCTCCAAGTCGGCCTCGCGGCGCTCGAGTTCACCTTCCGCCACGAAGCCCTCGGCCAGCAACTGCTGCGCGGCCCGATACTCCGACTGCGCCGACCGCAGCGCCGCTTCGGCCTGGCGCAGCTGCGCCTCGCGCTCGTCCACGGCCACGTGCGCGAGCAGATCGCCGGCCCCGACCAGCTCGCCGAGGCGCGCCTCCCAGCGCTCCACCGGCCCGGCGGTGCGGGCGCGCACCCGCACCACCTGATCGGGCTCCACGTCGCCCTGCAGGGTCAAGCGCCGTTGCACCGGCCGCGCCTCCTGGGTCTCCACCGCCACCAGCGTGGCAAGGGGCGCACGCGCCTCGGGCGGCTGCGGTGCCTGGCGCGTGAGCACCCCGCTTGCAAGCCAGATCACCAGCAGCACCAGGAGCGCCGCCATCAGCGCAAGGCGGCGCCAGCGCGGCACGGCGAACCAATCGCTCGAACTCATGGGCGGTCGCCGTAAGGGGCGTCGGGGATCATGGCTTCGAGTGTAGTCAAGCCGTTGGCGCGGGCAGCCGTGCGCCACGCGGCGGGTTCCGGTACATTGAGCGCGCCGCACTGCAACCGGAGAAGGACTCTCGTGCAACACCTCCCCTGGTACATTACCGGCCTAGGCGCCGCCCTGATGTGGGGGATCCACTACCCCCTGGTGGAGCACGCCTTGCGCAAGGTCTCGCTGGCGGCCGTGCTGCTGCTCACCGCGCTGCCGATCCTGGCGGTGGCCGTGATCTACCGACATAACCTGGCGCGCGATCTCGTCCTGCTCGGTGAGCTCGACTGGCGCGCGCGCCTGCCCATCTTCGCCCTGGCCCTGACCAGCCTGGGCGGGACCGTGCTGCTGTTCACCACGATCGGCAACAAAAACGCCACCCTGGCGAGCCTGATCGAGATCACCTATCCGCTGTTCATCGTGCTGTTTACCTGGCTGCTGTTCCGCCAGGTCCATCTCACGCCGGCCGTGGCCGCGGGGGGCGCGCTGATCATGTTGGGTGCCGCGCTGATCATCGCCTCGCATTACTGATTCCCGCGCCACCTCATCCCGCGCCTGAACGGGGGCGGATTGCTAAACTTTGGGTGACGGGGGGCGCGATTCGGAACCCGCCGGCATGTCAGTCTGCCGACCGATCGATCGGTCGGCAGACTGCACAATCCTCGACGCACGACAAGACACAAGGAGGTGTTTATGAAAGGCGTCGCCATGATCTCGACCATGGTCGCGGCAGGAAGCCTGGCCATGTCGCAGGGCGCACTGGCGCAATACGGCCCGGGAACGCAGGAGATCGGGGTACACGCGGGTTACCTGTGGGGTGACACGGCGGTCAGCGGGACGGCCGGTCCACAGCCGGAGCTGTCCAACGGCGGAGCGTTTGGGCTGAGCTGGGGAGGCGCATTCGGCCTGCACGGATGGGAACTGCGTTACACCTACGCAGACACCGATCTTGACGGCACACCCGAGGGCAGCATCAGCATGCCGCTGCACCTGGTGGACGTGAACTATCTCGCCCACTTTCCGATGGGCGGCCTCGCGCAGGACATAACGCCCGGTACGCCGAGCTGGTACCTCACGGCCGGCGCGGGCTGGAGCTTCGCTCGCCTGGATCGCGAGATACAGCTCAACGGCCAAACCGTCGACGGGGACGACAGCTTCACGCTCAACGCGGGCGGCGGTCTCAAATGGCCCTTGCAGGACGGTCATGCTTTGCGCTGGGACGTGCGTTACCGCTACCTCGACAAGGTGGTCGACAACTTCGACGATTCTCTCAACACCTGGGAGACGACGATCGGTTACGCCTTCCAGTTCTGAGGCCGCACCACCGCCCCGCCGGACCGTCGTCACCGGCGGGGCGGCATTTTCCCAACGGCTACGCGCGCCCCACGTTGAGATCGGTCGGCGCGTGAAAGTACTCACTGTCCCGCGCCAGCTGCTCGGTCAGGCGCTGCAGCACGGCGAGACGCTGTTCGGCGGTCGCGGTCTCGGCGCAGTCCTCGCAGCGGGGGTCGCCGCAAGGCTGGCGCACGTACAGCCAATAGTGGAGCGCGCCGGCCAGCAGGCCATCGGCGATATCCCACAGGCTGGCGTCCTGATCCTCGTCGGCGAGACGATTGGCAAGGTCCACCACCTGGCCGGCGGCTTCATCGAATGGATTGAGGGGCTGCTTCATAACACCTTCTCGAAGACCGCGTGGACTGGGGTGGCCATTCTACCAGACCACCTGCCGCGCTCGGCGCGCTTCAGGTAAATCTGCGCTGCCGCCGACCGGACGCGCTGCCGGAGATCTACCAGCTCGCGCGCCCCTGCTTCACTCACGCCCAGGTGCGTGAGCTACAAGGGGCACTGCTATGCTCAGGGTCGACCCTCATCACGCTAGCGAGGCACAGGGAAGTGAATCGCGTTGTGAAAGGCATCGGATGGGCGCTGCTCGTGCTGGTGCTCATGCTCGCCGTCGCGCTGTGGTGGCTGGACTGGAATCACCTGCGCGGACCGCTCGCCGAGTTCGCGAGTCGGGAATTGGAACGTACGGTGTCCATCGACGGCGACCTCGACGTCGAGTTGGGCTGGACGCCGCGCGTGCACGTGCACGGGTTGCGCATCGCGGACGCGCCCTGGGCCGGGCGTGAGCACATGGCGGAAGTCGAGCGGCTGAGCGCGTCGATTCCGCTCGGCAGCGTGCTGCGCGGCGATCCCGAGTTTCGGGACGTGGTGGTGGAACGCCCCCGGGTACACCTGGAGCGTAACCCCCAGGGCGCGGCCAACTGGGACTTTCTCGAAGACGACCCGGACGAGGACCCGCCGCGGATCACGGCGCTGAGCGTGCACGAGGGCCACTTCGTCTATACCGACGCGCCGCTGCAGACCCGCATCGAGGGCCAGCTCTACACCGAGGACGGCCGCACCCACCTGCAGGCGGACGGCACCTACCGCGAGGCGCCCCTCAAGGTGGTGGGTCAGGCGGGCGAGCTGCCGGCGCTGGTGGACGGTGCGGAGCCCTTCCCGCTGGAACTGGAGATCTGGTACGCCGCACAGTACCTCAGCGCGCAAGGCGCGTTCGATGACCCCCAGGAGCCGCTCGAGCGCTTCACCTTCACCTTGGCGGCCGAGGGCGACGACCTCGGCACGCTGCTGCAAGCGCTCGATGTACCGGCCCCGGACATGGACGCCTTTGAGCTCTCCGGCGAGGTAAGTCGCCAAGGGGAGCAGTGGCGGGTGCGGGACATCCAAGGACGGCTCAAGGAGACGCGTCTTGAGCGGGGCGAGCTGCATGCCGACACGGCCGCCGAGCCGCCGCGCGTGGAAGGCGAACTGCATCTGGCGCGGCTCGATGTGCAGAACCTGTTTGAATTCTTCGGCCTCGACGCCCCCCCCGAAGAGGAGCGCGAGCGTCTGCTGCCCGATGATCCGATCCCTGTCGACTGGCTCAGTGCGTTTGAGGTCCACGTCACCTTGAGTACCGCCGATGCCGCGCTCTGGGTGATCGAAGGGCACGACATGATGCTGGACGTGCAACTGCAAGAGGGCACCTTGCGCATCGACCCCTTCCGCATGAGCGTCGCCGAAGGCGAGATCGCCGGCGCCTTCCAACTGAGTTCGCGCGACGGCGTACCGGGATTCGTCACCGATATCGGCCTGCGCTCGGCGTCCCTCGAGCACATGTTGGAGAATACCGAGGCGGCACAGTTCATCCGCGGACGCCTGTCCGGGCGCATCGAATTGGAGGGACGCGGGGCCTCCGTCGCAGAAGCCTTGGGCGAAGCCGAAGGCCAAGTGGGGCTGGCACTCACCCGCGGCGCGCTCGACCGGCTGGTCGCCGAGGGGATCGCGCTCAATATCATCGAGCTGCTGTTCGGCGATGGGGAGCCCGATCAGCGCGTACGTTGCGGCGTCGCCGCCTTCGACGTCGGCGGCGGCGAAATGGTGTCGGAACTCCTCTTGATCGACACTGACGAGCGCGTCATCACGGGCGATGGCAACGTGGATCTACGCGAGGAACGTTTCGCCTTCGAGCTGGAGGCGCACGCCAAGGAAGCCGGTGGGCTGTCCTTGCAAACGCCCGTGAACATCGAAGGGTCGTGGATGGATCCGGACTTCGGCATCGAGGCGGGCGAAGCAATCGCGCGCGGCGCTGCGGCCGCGCTTCTGGGGGCGGTCGCCGCCCCCTTGGCCGCTGTACTGCCGTTCATCGAACCGGATGCCGCCGAGGATCACGACTGTCAGGCGCTGTTTCAGGAATTAGGCGAGACCTTCGAGGAGGAATGACGGACCCCAGCTACAGCGTGGTGAGCGTCTGACGCATCTCCTCGAGCAACTCGTTGTACTTGGCCGCGCCGTTGCGAAACACACAGGCGATGTCCGCCATGCCCACCGCCGACATGCGCGGCCCGTGCACGATCCAGCCGCGCGCCGGGGCCCAGCCGTTCATCTGCGCCAGCACCGAGAATTGATCGCCGTTACTTTGCGTGATGCGCTTGTGGTCGTTCGCGAAGCGCGCGACCAGTTCCATCTGTTCTCCGCTCAACTGGCCGACGCCGTTCAGCAATCCGCCGCCCTCGCGAAAATGGACCGCCGCCACCACACCGTCCAGCCTCAGCAAACGCTCTAGCATGGGCCCCTCCTAACCGGTGAGTGCGTCGTAGGCGGCATCGAAATCCGCCTGCGACGTGTCGAGCAGTACGCCGTGCGTCGGCGAGGCCATCGCGGACCACTTGTCGCCGATCAACGTCACCGCTTCCACCGGATAGTAATCCGCGCTCTGGGTCAGGGTGCCCCAGCCGCGGGCCTGCATGGTCGCCACGGCGAGGTTGGCGACGCACAGGTGGCTCAGCAGGTCGAGTTTGCGGTCGTCGAGCGGACACTCGCCGCGCCGCTTGGCCTCCGTCAACTCGCCGCGATCGCTGAAGGCGAAGGCCGCCACCACGCCCGGCAGGGCGATCAATTGGTCCATCGAAGTCATACGTTCCCCCTAGATTCGCCTGCCCCGCTCCGTCGGGGCCATCCGGCGTCGGACCTGCCGACGCCCTTGCTGGTTGTCCGCGCGCACCGCCCCATGGGCACTGTACGCGTACCGCTAGATCCGTTCGTCCGGCGCGTCGTGCAGGCCCGTCAACATGCGGCGCACCACACGCGTGAACGAGGCCTGTTCGTTGTTGCACAGCACCAAGGTGTTGGAGACCACGCACAGGCTGTAGTTGGCGCCATGCGCCATCCAGCCGCGGAATGGTGGGAACTTGTCGGGTCCACCCGCCAGCAGGCTGAGGATGTCGCTCTCCATGCGCACCGCGGTCGTGTTGGAGCGGCACACCACCGCCAGCAGATCCACGTTCTCGCGGGGCATGTCACCCTCGATGCTGGTGCGGTCACCGCGGTAGGGATAGTCCGCCGCCAAGCGGACGCCGGGTTCTTCAATCAGCTCGGAAATCAATCGCATTCGTTTCCCCTGCGCTTTTGATTTAGTTCAAGCTTAGTCGACGCACGGCGCCTGTGAACGGGGAACGCGAGAGGGCGCGACGAGGAAGCCGAGCGGGGGGGGGGGGAGAATTAGGAGGGGAAGCACGTCGGCGGTACGCCGGCGCACGGCCGGACTCAGTCCCAGCGGTCGTCCTGGACCTGGACCATGCCCTCGTGCACCCGCACCGGGAAGGTGTACAGGCCTTCGTAGGCGGGCGGCGCGGTGACGGCGCCGGTCTTGATGTTGAAGCGAGCCCCGTGGCGCGGGCACACGATCTCGCAGCCCTCGACCGGGCCGCCGGTGAGCGTGCCGCCGTCGTGCGTGCACACGTCTTCGATGGCGTAGAAGGTGCCGTCGATGTTGAACACCGCGATCAGCGCGTCATCGACGTCGACCACTTTGTGTTCGCCAGGGGGCAGGTCTTCCACCTTGGCGACATCGGCCCAGTCGGCCATGGCGTGCTTCCTCGTTCTAATGAAGAAATAGTAGGGAGGCTCTGACCGATCCAGAACCTCCCGCGGCACAGGGATGTGCCGTCGCGATCGGCGGCTGCAAGCCGTTGATCACGGAGCAAAGCGACAACCACGCTTTTCGCTTTGCTTGGTCTGAGAAATCCAGGATAAATTCTCTCAGATACTCCAACAGCGGCTTACATCAGACCCAGTTGCAGGCGCACCGCGTCGGTCATGCGGCTCTTGTCCCAGGGCGGGTCCCACACCACTTCCACGCTGGCGCACTCGACGCCTTCCACTTCCTTGACCACCGCCTGCTCCACCGCGCAGGGGAAGGTCTGTGCCACGGGACAGCCGGGGGTGGTGAGCGTCATTTTGATGTCCACCCGCCCCGCGTCCGGGTCGGCCTGCACGTCATAGATAAGCCCGAGGTCGTAGATGTTGACCGGCAGTTCCGGGTCATAGACGGTGCGCAGTGCGGCGACCACCTGCTCTTCCATGATGCGCTGCGGCAGGCTCTTGTAACTGTTGTCGGTCTCGCTCATGTCTTATTCCGTGGTGACCGCTTCGCCCTTCTGCTCCAGGGCGGCGTGCATGGTGTGCCAGGAGAGGGTTGCGCACTTCACGCGCGAGGGGAACTCCTTCACGCCCTCGAGCACCATCAGCTTACCGAGCTCGGCGCCTGCCACCGGCTTGTCCATGATCAGGCCATGGAAACCCTGGAACAGCTGCTCGGCCACTTCCACCGGCTTGCCCTTCAGCGCCTCGGTCATCAGCGAGGCGCTCGCCATGGAGATGGCGCAGCCCGCACCCTGGAAGCTCACGTCCGTAATGGCCCCGTCCTCGCCCACCTTGAGGTAGACGGTGAGCTTGTCGCCGCACAGCGGGTTGAAACCGTCCGCCTTGTGCGTGTAGCCCTCCAGCGGACCGAAATTGCGCGGGTTGCGGTTGTGATCGAAGATCACCTCTTGATACAGGTCGCGCAGGTCGCTCATTGCCCGAACACCTCTCTCACCTTGTACAGGGCCGCCACCAGACGGTCCACCTCGTCCTTGGTGTTGTACATGCCGAACGAGGCGCGCGAGGTGGCCGGCACGTGACAACGGTTCATGAGCGGCATGGCGCAGTGATGGCCGGTGCGGATCGCCACGCCCTGCATGTCGATGATGGTGCCGACGTCGTGCGAGTGGATGTCGTCGAACACGAAGGAGATGATGCCGCCTTTCTCCGCCGCGGTGCCGATGATGTTCAGGTGCGGAATCGCGCGCATCTGCTCGGTCGCGTAGACGAGCAGTTCGTGCTCGTGGCGCGCGATGTTATCCAGCCCGACGTCGAGCACGTAGTCGATCGCGGCGCCGAGGCCGATCGCCCCCACGAAATCGGGCGTACCGGCCTCGAAGCGCAGCGGAATACCGGCAAAGGTCGACTTCTCGAAGCTCACCTCGCGAATCATCTCACCCCCGCCCATGAACGGCGGCATGCTCTCCAGGATGTCGGCGCGCGCCCACAGCACGCCGATACCGGTCGGCCCGTAAAGCTTGTGGCCGGAGAAGGCATAGAAGTCGCAGCCGAGCGCCTGCACGTCGACCGGGATGTGCGGCACCGACTGCGCGCCGTCGATGAGCACCTTGGCACCCGTCGCATGGGCGAGCTCGATGATGCGCTTCACGGGCAGGATGGTGCCAAGCGCGTTGGACATGTGCGCCACGGAGACCAGCTTGGTGCGCTCGGACAACTGCGCCTCGAAGCCTTCCATGATCAGCTCGCCGGCATCGTTTACCGGTGCGACTTTGATGACCACCCCGGTGCGCTCGGCGAGCAGCTGCCAGGGGACGATGTTGGCGTGATGCTCGAGCTCGGTGATGAGGATCTCGTCGCCCGCGCGCAGCTGCGCGCCGCCGAAGCTGTGCGCCACCAGGTTGATCGCCTCGGTCGTGCCGCGCACGAACACCACCTCGCGCTTGTCGGCGGCGTTCAGAAACGCGCGCACCTTCTCGCGCGCGCCCTCGTAGGCCTGCGTGGCGCGTTCGGCCAGGTAATGCACGCCGCGGTGCACATTGGCGTAGTCGTAGGCCAGGTAGTGCGCCACGGTGTCCACCACCACCTGCGGCTTCTGCGCCGACGCGGCGTTGTCGAGATAGGCGAGCGGCTTGCCACGCACTTCCTGGGAGAGACCGGGGAAATCGGCGCGAATGCGCTCGATGTCGTACGCGCCCGCCGTGTCCTTGTGGCGCAGGGCCTCGAGATTGCTCATACCAGTCCCTCAGTTTGGGCTTCGTCGAGCAGCCGCCGCGCCACCTGGGCCTCCAGGCCCTGGCGCACCGGTGCGACCTTCATGCGTTCCAGAATGTCGCTCGCGAAGGCATACACCAGCAGGCTGCGCGCGGTAGCCAGATCGATGGCGCGCGAGCGCAGGTAGAACAACGAGGTCTCGTCCAGCTGGCCCACCGTCGAGCCGTGCGCGCACTTCACGTCGTCGGCGTAGATCTCGAGCTGCGGCAGGCTGTCGGCCTCGGCGTCATCGGACAGCAGCAGGTTATTGTTGGCCTGCTGCGCATCGGTCTTCTGCGCGCCGGGGTGCACCACCACCCGGCCGCGGAACACGCCGCGCGCATGACCGTCCAGAATGCCCTTGTACCACTCGCGGCTCGCGCAATGCGCCGCGCGGTGGTCGATACGGGTCTGGTTGTCCACGTGCTGGCGCCCGCCGGCGAGGTACAGGCCGTTCAGCTCGCACTCGGCGCCCTCGCCGGCGAGGTCCGCGGTGATGTCGTTGCGCACCAGACGCGCACCGCCCGAGACGTTGTGCGAGGTATAGCGGCTGTCGCGCGCCTGGTGCACGTGCAGACCGGCCACGTGGTAGGCCTTGGCCGCTTCGCTTTCCAGCTTATAGTGCTCGAGCACGGCGCCCTGCTCGGCCACCACCTCGGTCACCGCATTGGTCAGGTACGGCGCGTCCTCCAGCGCCACGTAACTCTCGATCACCGTGCCCTGACTCGCCTCCTCGGCCACGATGAGGTTGCGCACATAGGCCGCCTGGTCGGTGGCGCCGCTCGCCACGTACACCACCTGCAGGGGGGCATCGAGCACCGCGCCGCGCGCCAGGTGCACGTAAGCACCGTCCTGCATAAAGGCGAGGTTGAGCGCCGCGAAGCCGTGCGACTTACCGTCGGCATGGCGTCCGAGCAAGCCCTCGACGCGCTGGGGCTCGTCCTCGAGCACGCGCGCCAGATTGGCGATGGTCACGCCCTTGGGCAGCTGTTCGAGCCGCGAGAGCCCGGGGGCGAGGCGTCCGTTCACGAACACCAGGCGGTACCCAGGCACATCGCGCAGCAGATGCGGCAGCAGCGCCGCTTCGGTGACGCGGGTGTCCGCGCCGGCGAGGGTGAAGCCGCGCTTCTCGATCGGCCGCACGTCGGTGTACTTCCACGCCTCGTCGCGCAGCGTGGGAAAACCATGCTCGGCGAACTGATCCAGCGCGCCGCGGCGCAGTGCCGCGAGCCACGACGCCTTGCGCCCCGGCAACCCGGCCTCGACCGTCTTGAACTCTTCCACGTAGGTGTTCATGCGGCCCCCTTAGCGCGCCGCGGCTTCGGCGCCGGGCGCCTGCTCCAGCCAACCGTAGCCCTGCTTCTCGAGCTCCAGCGCCAACGTGCGATCGCCGGACTTCACGATGCGCCCGCCCGAGAGCACGTGCACGTAGTCCGGCACGATGTAATCCAGCAGGCGCTGGTAATGAGTCACCAAGATGAACGAGCGACCCGCGTCACGCAGGCTGTTCACGCCTTTGGCCACAATCTGCAGGGCGTCGATGTCGAGGCCCGAATCGGTTTCGTCCAGGATCGCGAGCTTGGGCTCCAGCACCGCCATCTGCAGCACCTCGTTGCGCTTCTTCTCGCCGCCGGAGAAGCCCTCGTTCACGTTGCGGTACAGGAACTCCTCGCGCATCTCCACCACCTTGATCTTCTCCTTGATCAGGGTGAGGAAGTCCATGGCGTCGAGCTCCGCCTCGCCGCGGTGCTTGCGGATGGCGTTGAGCGCGGCCTTCAGGAGGTACACGTTGCTGACGCCGGGAATCTCCACCGGGTACTGAAAGGCCAGGAAGATGCCGGCGCGGGCGCGCTCCTCGGGGCTCATCTCGGTCAGGTCGCGCCCTTCGAACAGGATCTCGCCGCCGGTGACCTCGTAGCTGTCGCGCCCGGCCAGCACGTTGGAGAGCGTGCTCTTGCCAGAGCCGTTGGGGCCCATGATGGCGTGTACCTCGCCCGGCTTCACCTCCAGGTCGATACCCTTGAGGATGGACGTGCCGTCGATGGCGGCCTGAAGATTCTTGATGCTCAACATAGTGTCATACCCTTCCGTCACTTATGGCGCGGGGACCGCTCGGGCCCCCGCGCGCGAATCGCTCGATGATCGCTTAACCCACGGAGCCTTCGAGACTGATGCCCAACAGCTTCTGGGCCTCGACGGCAAACTCCATCGGCAGCTCCTTGAACACCTCCTTACAGAAGCCGTTCACGATCATGGACACGGCGTCCTCTTCCGACAGCCCGCGCTGCTGGAGGTAGAACAGCTGGTCCTCGCTGATCTTGGAGGTGGTCGCCTCGTGTTCGACCTGCGCGCTTCTGTTCTTCACCTCGATGTAGGGGAAGGTGTGCGCGCCGCAGCGGTCGCCGATCAGGAGCGAGTCGCATTGGGTGTAGTTGCGTGCGCCCTCGGCGCCTTTCAGGACCTTCACCAGCCCGCGGTAGGCGTTTTGCGCGCGCCCGGCGGAGATGCCCTTGGAGATGATGGTGCTGGAGGTGTTCTTGCCGATGTGCACCATCTTCGTGCCGGTGTCGGCCTGCTGCAGGTTGTTGGTGAGCGCGACCGAGTAGAACTCGCCCACCGAGTTGTCGCCTTCCAGGATGCAGCTCGGGTACTTCCAGGTGATCGCGGAACCGGTCTCCACCTGCGTCCAGGAAATCTTGGCGTTGTCGCCGCGGCACGCGCCGCGCTTGGTCACGAAGTTGTAGATACCGCCACGTCCTTCCTCGTCGCCCGGGTACCAGTTCTGCACCGTGGAGTACTTGATGGTCGCGTCCTTCAACGCCACCAGTTCCACCACCGCGGCGTGCAACTGGTTCTCGTCGCGCTGCGGCGCGGTGCAGCCCTCGAGGTAACTCACGTAGCTGCCCTCGTCGGCGACGATCAGGGTGCGCTCGAACTGGCCGGTGTTGGCGGCGTTGATGCGGAAATAGGTGGACAGCTCCATGGGGCAGCGCACGCCCGGCGGGATGTACACGAACGAGCCGTCGGTGAACACCGCGGAGTTCAATGCGGCGTAGAAGTTGTCGCCCTGCGGCACGACCGCGCCCAGGTACTTCTTCACCAGCTCCGGATGGTTCTGCACCGCCTCGGAGAACGAGCAGAAGATCACGCCGACTTCGGCGAGCTTGCCCTTGAAGGTGGTGGCCACCGACACGCTGTCGAACACCGCATCCACCGCCACGCCGGCCAGGCGCTCCTGCTCCGCGAGCGGAATGCCGAGCTTGTTGTAGGTCTCGATCAGCTTGGGATCGACCTCGTCCAGGCTCTTCGGCCCCTCCTTCTGCTTGGGCGCCGAGTAGTAGACGATGTCCTGGAAATCGATCGGCGGGTAATGCACGTGCGCCCACTCGGGCTCGCGCATGGTCAGCCAATGACGGTAGGCCTGCAGGCGCCACTCCACCAGCCAATCCGGCTCGTCCTTCTTGGCGGAGATAAAGCGGATGATGTCCTCGTTCAGGCCCGGGGGCGCGGAGTCCGCCTCCACGTCGGTTACGAAACCGGCGGCATACTCACGCTTGATCAGTTTCTCGATGTTCTGGGTCGAAGCACTCATGAACTGACTCCCGATCTGGGCCGTCGCCTACCGCACGCGGCCGAAGCTACCTTTAGGATCGGCATAGGATATAGAATCCCGACTAATTTGGTCAAGTATTGGGAAGCGCGCGCGAGGGGTTGATGAACGGCGGAGAGCGCTCGGCGGGGCTGATCGTGGTGCGGCGCGGGCCGCGCGGCTGGGAGTTCCTGCTACTGCGCGCCTACCGCAACTGGGACTTTCCCAAGGGGCGCATCGAGCCCGGCGAGGGCCCGCTGGCGGCCGCGCGACGCGAAATTCGCGAGGAAACCGGCCTCGGAAACCTGCATCAGCCGTGGGGCACTGGGTTCATCGAGACCCCACCCTACGCGCGCGGCAAAGTGGCGCGCTACTACCTGGCGGAAGCGCCGCCCGACGCGCGGGTCCACCTGCCCGTGAATCCTGAACTCGGCCACCCCGAACACCACGAGTGGCGCTGGTGCCCGCCCGAAGAGGCGGGGCCCCTGCTGGTCCCCCGCCTACGGCGCGTGCTGAATTGGGCGCAGGAGCAACTTGCCGGGTCCGAATCCTAGTCCGGACAGGCGCCGCATCATACCACAGTCCGATTCTGCGGCCACCACAGGCGCTTACTCTCGGAGACCCTGGCGCTACCGCTCCCGAGCCACCGCCGCGTCGTACAGCACCAGGGGCGTCTCCTGCCCCGCCCGGATGATCGGGAACGGCTGCTCCGCGCCGCCGCTTTGCACGCTCGGCGAGCACGATCACGGCGAGGATGAGCGTAAGGCATGCCACGCGTTCAAAAGCATGTGCGTCCCGCGCTCCGCGAGCAGGCGTGCGGACACTGCCGGGCCGGTCGCTCTGCGCGCGGTGATTCTGCCGCAGCGGGCGGCATCAGCCACCCCTAGGATATGGCCGGGCCGGGCCTGCCCAGGTAGTAACCCTGCGCGTGGTCGACGCCGAACTCCCGCAGGCATGCGAGGACAGCCTCGCTCTCCACGAACTCGGCCACCGTCTCCTTGCCGAGGGAATGCGCGATCTGGTTGAGGGAGCGCACCATGGCCTGGTCTACCGGATCCGAGAGGATGTCGCGCACGAAGGTGCCGTCGATCTTCACGATGTCCACCGGCAGGCACTTGAGGTAGGCGAACGAGCTGAAGCCGGTGCCGAAATCGTCCAGCGCAAAGCGGCACCCGAGGCCTTGAAGCTCGCGCATAAAAGCCTGAGCGCGCTCGATGTGCACTACCGCGATGGCGGCCGTCTCGGTGATCTCGAACGTGACGCGGGCGGCGGGCACCCGCAAAGCGCGGCACAGCTTCTTGATGGCGGCAAGTGCGGCCGCATCGCCCAGCGAGGAGCCGGAGAGATTGACGGACAGCGCGATCGGTTGCCCGCGTCGGTCGGCATCCTCCAGCGCGCGCAGCGCGCGCGGCACCACCCACAGATCGATCTCGGTCATCAAGCCGTAGCGTTCGGCGATCGGTATGAAGGCGCCGGGAGGCAGCAACGTGCCGTCCGGCCGCCGCATGCGCAACAACACCTCATAGCCCCGCGTCTCGCCGCTCGCGATGTGCACGATGGGCTGGAAATGCAACTCGAAGGCATCGTTGGCGAGCGCATGGCGCAGCGCGTTGACCAACTGCATCTCGCCCACCGTGGCGACGTTGACCTCCTCCGCGTCGTCGTACATGTGCACGCGGCTGCGTCCGTTGCGCTTGGCGATGTAGCAGGCGATGTCGGCAAAACGCAGCGCTTCCGCAGCGGAGCTGGTCTCCGACCCGACCATCGCGATGCCGATGCTGGCGCTGATCTCATAATCCACTCCGTGGCGCGCGAAGCGATGGCCCTTTACGCGTTGCAGCAGCTCATGCGCGAACTCCATGGCCTCACGCCGCGACACGTCGGTCAGCAACAGCCCGAACTCGTCGCCTCCGAGGCGGGCAATGAGGTCGCCCTTGCGCACCCGCTGTCCGAGCAGACTCCCGACCTCGCGCAACAGCTCGTCGCCCACCGCGTGGCCCTCGGTGTCGTTGACCACCTTGAACTGATCGAGATCGACGTAGAGCATGGCGTAACGCAGCGCGCCGCGGCGCGCGACCTGAACCGCACGCTCCAACTCCCGCTCGAAGTAGTGGCGGTTGTACAGCGCGGTGAGCGCATCGTGCTGCGCAAGGTAGTGGAGTTGGCGTTGCGCCAGGCGATCCTCGGTGACGTCGCGGAACACGAGCACCACGCCGATGATCTCGCCGTCTCGGCGGCGTATGGGGGCGGCGGAATTCTCGACGACGTACTCGGTGCCGTCGCGCGCGAGGAGTGCCGTGTGGCTCGCCAGCCCGACGGTACGCCCTTCCGCAATGCAGCGCGCGACCGGATCGAGAGCCGGCTCCCGCGTGAACTCATTCACGATGCGAAACACCTCGCCGAGCGGCTTGCCCGCCGCCTCGTGCTGCGGCCAGCCCGTGAGCGCCTCCGCCACCGGATTCATGGTCTCGACCCGCGCCCGAGCGTCGGTCGCGATGACGGCATCTCCGATGCTCATCAGCGTCACCAGGGCATTCTCGTGGGCGCGCTCCAACGCTTCGCGGCTCGCGTGCAGCTTGCGCAACGTGGCCTGCTGGCGCGCCAACTCCCGATTCAGGGCCTGGAAGTCGCTGAGCGCCGTCCGCCCCGGCTGGCAGCGCAGCACAACGTGCCCACGCGCGGCATCGCCCGGGTTTGCGAATGTGAACGCCGTGCAGCGCCAGCCCGACAGGTCGCCTGCACGTCCGGGGCGCCAGCGGATGGGTGCGGGCAACGGCTGGCTGCTGCGCGTCCAGTCGCGCAACAGCTTGTCGATCTGTGCGGGCGGGTTATCCACCAGCGCATGTAACTTGAGGTCACCCGAGCAGGCGCGTGGAAGACCTAGCAAGCGGCCGGCTGCGCGATTGACGCTGAGCACGGTCCCGTCGCGGGCCACCAGCAGCAGCGCCTCGGGTAGACCGTCCGCGAGGCGCAGAAACTGTTCGGCCGACATGGGTTCAGGACCCGAAATACTCGATGCCCTGGTCCTGTTCCGCTTCCTGCCCGTCGCGCAGATGGACCACGATGCGGCAGGCCGCGTCACCACGCGCGATGGTCTGATGCAGGGCGACCTTCGCGTAAGCGAGGTTCTCGGCCGCGACGGTGCCGAATACGTTGGACGTCATCATGCAAAGGGAATTGCGGTCCTTCACCTTGTCCCCGAAGGGGCAGGCCCGATTACCGAGCACGAGCTTGTCGGCGTCCGCGGAAATCAGATGGAAGTCGCCTTGAATACGGCGCTTCAGGTCCACCAGGACCTCCGCCACCTGCTCACGCGACAGCTGCTCGGCCCCTAGCGCGGCGCGATAGTCGGCGTTGATCCAGTCCCCGATGTGCTGCCCGACGATGCTGATGAACCCGGCCGCTTCCTCGAAGCCGACCACCTCCTCCAGCGTGCCGGCCAGCTCGCGTAGCAACTCGCGCAGGAATACGTCGCGGTTCAACGGAACGTCCAACTGCTCGATCTTCTTACTCATCCTCCCCCCTCGGTCGCATCCGGCGGCGCTAAAGAAACCTTACTCCGTCTGGGGTCATGGGAAAAGCGGCTGGTTGCGGCCCGTTTACAGCGTCGCGAGGTGAGCCGCCATGCGCTCGCGCAGTGGCTCGTCGGGCAGGCGCCCAAAGCTGGCCTGCATATTGTCCTCCAGGTGGCGCAGGCGTGAGGTGGCCGGCAGGGCGACTGTCACGGCCGGATGGGAGACGATGAACTTGAGGAACACCTGCGCCCAGGTGTCGCAGTCGCATTCGGACGCCCAGCCCGGCAGGTCGCTGCCGCGCGTGGCGCGGAACAAGGCTCCCTGCTGAAACGGGCGGTTGACCAGCACCGCCACGCCCTTCTCGCGCGCGAGCGGCAACAGGCGCCGTTCGGGCTCGCGGTTGGCGATGTTGTAGGCGAGTTGCACGCTGTCGATGTCCTCGCGCTCGATGATCCGCGCGAGATCGTCCAAGGCGGTGTTGGTGTAGTGCGTGATGCCGATGTAGCGAATACGCCCTGCCGCCTTCCATTCGTAGAGGGTCTCGAGATGCGTCTGCCAGTCGAGCAGGTTGTGGATCTGCATCAGGTCGATGACCGGCGCGCCCATCAGCCGCGCCGAGGCCTCCATCTGGCGCACGCCTGCCTGCGCGCCCTGGGTCCAGACCTTGGTCGCATAGAACAGGCGGTCGGCCACGCCGACCTGTCCGGCGAGCCGCCCCACGGCGCCCTCCGCCTCGCCGTACATCGGGGAGCTGTCGATCACGCGCCCGCCCAGGGCGACGAAGCGCTCCAGCACCTGCGCGCGATCCGCATTGGCCGGGTCGCCTGCAGCCAGATCGAAGGTGCGGTAGGTGCCCAGGCCGATCACCGGCACGCGCTCACCGGCGCGGCCGATGGGTCGGGCGTGCGGTGAAGGCGCGGCGGCGGCCGACGCCGCGCCGCTCACCCCCAGGGCGCCCACCGCCCCCAGGCCGACCACGCCCGCCGCGCCCTTTAAGAGAGCGCGCCGTGTGCAACGCCAGTCCTTCATATCATCCTCCGTCAGCGTTCCTCGGCAGGCACGGGCACGGCCGGACCCGGCGCCGCTGTCGCGCGGCGCGCACCGCCCAGCGCCTCCTGGCGACGCCCGAGCCATAGCCCTACGCCCAACCATAGCGCCGCCAGCGGCACGGCCACCAGCGCGATCCCGCCGAGGCCGAGCCCCAGCGCCATCAGCCCCGCGAACGCCCAGCCGCTCACCGCGTCGCCGCCGCGGTAGACCACCGTGTCGATCACGCTCTTGGCCTTGTACTTCTCTTCACGCGATACCACGGTGAACAGCATCTCGCGCGCAGGGCGCGCGATGGCGAAGTTGCCCGCCCGGCGCAGGATCTGCACCGCGAGGATGGTTACCAGCACGGGCGCCGCCGCCAGCGCGGCGAAGCCGAACAGCAGAAAGGCCGGCACCAGCGCCAGCGTGCGTCCTAAGCCGAGCCCCTTCACCAGGCGGCTGGTGATGAAGATCTGCGTGAGCAGCGTGAGCGTGTTCACCGCGAGGTCGACCGCGGCAAAAACAGCCGTGCGGGTCGCCGAGTCGTCGAAGGCGTCGCGCACGATGTGCGCCTGCTGGAAATAGAGAAAGGTCGCGAGCGTGGTGTACAGCAGGATGTAGGCGCCGATGCCCAGCAGGTAGGGCGAGCGCACGAACAGCCGAAAGCCCGCGAACACGCCCCCGCCCACCGGGCGCTCCACGGCATCCCGCTCCCCCGCGCTCAGCGCGCGCACCGGGGCCCCGCGCCCCAGGCGCGACACCGCGAAGGTCGCCACCAGCAGCAGCGCCGCCGAGATCAGGAGCAGGTTTACCGGCCCCAGCGGCACGGCCAGCAGCGTGGTGATCATGGGACCGAGGATGGCGCCCGCGCTGCCGCCCGCCGCGATGAACCCGAACAAGCGGCGCGCCTGCGCGTCGCTGTAGAGGTCGGCCATGAAGCTCCAGAACACCGACACCACGAACAGATTGAACACGCTCACCCAGACGAAGAACGCCATCGCCACATACGCGGGCGGGACGGGCGACTGGAACAGCGCATAAAAGCCCAGCAGATTGAGCACGAAGAAGCCGTACACCACCGGCACCAGCCGCCGCCGCGCGAAGCGCCGCACCGCATAGCCGTAGATGGGCACCGCCACCAGCATGGCGATGAAGGTGCCGGTGAACAGCCATTGCAGGTTCTCCACGCCCGCGGTGATGCCCATTTCGTCGCGCACCGGGCGCAGCACGTAGTAGCTGCACAGCAACGCGAAGAAATAGACGAACGACCAAAGCACCGCGCGGACTTCGTGCGGCTCGACGTTGACCAGGCGAGCGAGGTTCATGCGCCTCCAAGCTGAACTAGGGGACGCCGCGACGCGCGCGCCGAGGCGGGCGGGCGTGTACCGGGGCGTCGACCGCGGCTCACGTCCTCGTTGACCGATGGGGTCACTAGCATCAATGGCGCGCGCCCATTGCGCAACTCCCCCCGTCATGGATGCGCGGCAGCCCCGCCTCGCTGGCGCGCCGCGATTCCTGTACTGTTAGGCCGCTAAAAAACAACAAGAATGAGAGTGGACACCATGAAAGGCACACCGACACAGAACGCGCTAGCCGTCCTGCTGACGCTCGCGTTGCTGGGCGCGATCGGCATCCGCGCAACAGCCGGCAACACCGCCTCGACGTTACAGGGGCCGGAACTGCTGGCCGCCGCCGATGGGTTGCTCTGCACGGTACTGGGCGACACCTTGCACTGCGCGGATGAGCAGGGTCAATCCGTGCACGAGGTCGCGTTGACGAGCTTGGGCATCCGTGGCATCACGGCCGATCTGCAGGTGCTCGCCGGTGGCGAGGTGCTGATCGGCGATGCCGCCGACAAGCGCATCCTGCGCTGCGATCCCGCACGTGGCGCCTGCGCCACGCTGTTCGAGGCCGACGACTCCACCTTCGTCGGCACCTTCAAGTTCCACCTGGACGAAGCGAGCGGGCGGCTGTTCATCGCCGACACCCGCAGCCACCGACTGTTGCTGCACACGCCGGAGGGCGGGACGCAGCACCTTCAGGCACCCGTCGTGCTGGAGTACCCCAACCGCATCGCACTGACCGCCGACGAGCGCCTGCTGGTGGCCAACACCAGACGCCAGCGCCTCGACGTCTTCAGCCTCACCGAGCAGGAGCTGATCCACGAGCGCCGCTACCTCAGCGCGGGCGCCGGGCGGCGGCCCACCACCTTCGCCGTCGGTCCCGCCGACCGGCTCTGGATCCTGCACGCAGACGGCTGGCTCAACGACGGCGAGTTGCGCGTCCACGATTCCCCGGAGGATCCCCCCATCCCCGTCGCGCTGCCGGCGACCGCCAACCTGAGCGCCGTCGTGCGCTTCGGCGAGCGCATGATCGTGGCCGATCGGGCGGGCATCGCCTTGTACGCGATCGACCCCGACGCGCTGACGGCCGCACCCTTTGGCAATGGGGCTTTTGCGGAGGCATTGGCAGAACGCGCCGAACAGCGCGCCGCCGCGTTGCGGCGGGGCGACCATGCCTTCATCGCCGCACTCGTGCTCGGCTTCACGGTGTTAGGGATCGGGGTCCTCATTGTGCGGGCGGACGCGCGTGGTACCACGTCCCCCACGGGAAGAACTAGCCCCACGACCCATTTCGCGCCCGCCGATCGCTACCCCTTGGTGCGTTGGATCGAACCCGATGCCGCGGCGATGCAGCGCCTGGAGCGCATGCTCAAGCTCGGGGCGCTTCTGCAGGGCGTCGGCTTAATCGGCATCGTCATCGCGACCCTGCTCCTGTTCAGGCTGTCCGCTCCGGTAGATCCCGACATCCTGTGGCGCCTCGGCCTGTTGCTCGGCGGGCTGATGCTCGCGACACCCTTGTTGCTCGGCCCGATGCGCCAGGCGCTGCGCAACCGCATCGGCCGCCGGGGAAGCCTAATGTACCTACGCGATCACCGCGGGCAGGTGCTGCAGATTCCGCCGGAGGAGAGCCTGCACGACAAGCGGCTGATCACCTACGGACCGGTCGCGGTTCTGCTACGCAGCGGCTACGGCACCCCCTTCTACACGCCGGAGACCTTCGAACGCGATATCCGGCCCCTGCTCGCGCGCTCCCGGCCGGTCGGCCCGATCAATCTGATGATCTATCAGTTGATGCACCGCAATCCGCTGGCGGTGGCGGGTGCCCTGCTCATACTGGCGTTGATGACGATCCTGGTCGTCGTCGCGCTCTAGGGGCCGTAAAGAAAAACCGGCGCCCTGGGGCGCCGGTCGGTTACCGCACCTGACCCGGTATCTATTGGATACCGAGCTTCTTGAGTTCCCGCTCGGCGACGGCCGCAGGCAGCGGGATGTAGCCGTCCCGCACCACCACCTCCTGGCCCTGACGCGACATCACCAGCTTGATGAACTCGCGCTCCATGGGCGACAGCGGACGGTTCGGGTGCTTGTTGAGCGCCACGTACAGGAAGCGGGCCAGCGGATAACTGCCGTCGGCGGCGGTCTCCGCGGTCGGCTTGACCGGCTGTTCGCCGTCGTTGCGCGCCAGGCCGATCGCCTTCACGCCCGAGGTCATGTAGCCGATGCCCGAGTAGCCGATGCCGTTCAGCGAGTTGGCCACCCCCTGCACCACCGAGGCCGAACCCGGCTGCTCGTTGATGCTGGGCTTGAAGTCGCCGTCGCACAGCGCATGCTGCTTGAAGTAGCCGTAGGTGCCGGACACCGCATTGCGGCTGTAGAGCGTGAAGTCGCGGTTGGCCCACGCGCCGGTCAGTCCCACCTGACCCCAGCGGGTGATGTCCCCCGCGCTGCCGCAGCGGCGGGTGGCGGAGAAGATCGCGTCCAGCTCGGGAATGCTCAGCCCTTCGATGGGGTTGTCGCGGTGCACGTACACCGCCAACACGTCGATCGCGACCGGGATCAGCGTGGGCGCGTAACCGTGACGCCGCTCGAAGGCCTGGATCTCGCTCTGGCGCATCTCGCGGCTCATGGGACCGAAGTTGGCGGTGCCTTCGGTGATTGCCGGCGGCGCGGTGGAGGTACCGGCGCCCTGAATCTGCACGTTCACGTTGGGGTAATGGCGCCCGAACTCCTCGGCCCACAGCGTCATCAGGTTGTTCAGCGTGTCCGAGCCGATGCTGGAGAAGTTCCCAGACACGCCGCTCGCGCGCTGATATTCGGGTAGCTTCGCATCGACGCGCGCGCCTTCGGCGGCCAATCCGCTGCTCGCCACGGCGCCCGCCAACACGCCCCCTACAAGCCACTTGGTCAACTTCATCGTGTTACTCCTCGGTTTGCACACTCTGCCGGGCAGGGCCCAGACCACGCGGGCAGTGTTGCAGCGGCACGTGACAAGCGTGTGACCGGCCGGTGAAGCTTGCGTGACGCCTCGCCGCGCGACGACAAGGGGCGGTCCTTGCCCGTTTTCAAAGGCAGGCGAAGGTCACGCTAAACCCTTTCTTCACCGGCCGCCGGCGGCGCGGCGCGCAGCACCGCCGCGGGGAACACACAGCTGAAGGTGCTGCCCACGCCCGGCGTACTAGCGATGTCCAGGTGCGCACCGTGACGACCGAGCACGTGCTTGACGATTGCAAGGCCGAGCCCGGTGCCGCCGCTGCCCTGGTCGCGCGCGCTGTCCACCCGATAGAAGCGCTCCGTCAGGCGCGGCAGATGCAGGGCGCTGATGCCCACCCCGCTATCGGTGACGCTGAACACACCCTGCTCGCCGCGGCGCGCCCAGCGCACCGCGATCTCGCCGCCGTCGGGCGTATAGCGCACGGCGTTGAACACGAGGTTCGAAAAGGCGCTGCGCAACTCCTCGCTACTGCCGTCGAGCCACAGCGCGTCCGTCGTCTCGCATTCGATGCGGTGGCCGCGCTCGCCGCTCAGGGCGCGCGCCTCATCGCAGATCCGCCGCACCATATCGGCGACATTCACCGCCGCGGGATTGAACGGCAGCCGCCCCGTCTCCAACCGCGACAGCAACAACAGGCGCTCCACCAGGTAGTGCATCCGATCGACCTGCTGCGTCATCAGCGTAAGCGGGCGTTGCCAGCGCCGCGCGGCTTCGTCCCCGGCACTCACGATCATCTCCAGGAAGCCCTTGAACACGGTGAGCGGGGTCCGCAGCTCGTGCGAGATATTGGCGATGAAATCGCGCCGCACCTGCTCCAACTGGCGCAGGCGCGTGACGTCGCGCGCGATCAGCAGGCGCTGGTCCTTACCGTAGGGGACGATGTTGATCGACAGCAGCGCCTGATCGTCCAGCGGCGACGGGATTTCGATGGCGCGCGTGTAGTCGCCCTGCTCGAGGAACGCCACCAAGGTCGGATGACGCAACAGGTTGTCGATGCGCTGGCCGACGTCCTTGCCGGGGTGCAGGCCGAGGGTGCGTTTGGCGGCCTCGTTCATCCACTGGATGTCCCAGCCCTTGCCGAGCACCACGGTCGGGTCCGGCATGGCGGCGGTGGATTCCTGGAAGCGGTCCAGCATGGCGGCGAGCTTGCGCTTGCGCTTACGGTTACGCTGCTGCAGGCGATAGATCTGGTAGTAGACCTCGTCCCAAATCCCGCTCGCCGAGGGCGGATGATAGTGCTTGCCGAGGCGCAGCCAGCGCTCGAGGCGCGCCAGTTGATAGAGGTGCCAGGCGAGGTATCCGGCCAGCCCCAACCAGAGCAGCAGCCCCCAGGCGCCGCTCCACCAACCGAGCAGCAGCAGTACGAGGAGCCCGGCGGCGACCCGCCACGCCTCCTTGGCCCAGGGATTACTCAACGCTCAGACCTGCTTGGAGAAGCGATACCCGCTGCCGCGCACGGTCTGGATGTAGCGATCGCGCCCATAGGGCTCCAGCGCCTTGCGCAGCCGACGGATGTGCACATCCACGGTGCGCTCTTCGATATACACGTCGCCGCCCCAGACATGGTCGAGCAGCTGCGCGCGGCTGTACACGCGCTCGGGATGGGTCATGAAGAAATGCAGCAGGCGATACTCAGTGGGGCCGAGGTCGACGCGCTGCCCGTCGGCACGGACGCGGTGCGCCGCCGCATCGAGACTGAGGCCGTCGACCTCCAGGGTCTCGGTCGGGTTCACCTCGCGCCGGCGCAGTTGCGCCCGCACGCGCGCCAACAACTCGCGCGGCGAGAACGGCTTGCCGACATAGTCGTCGGCGCCCGCGTCCAGCCCGCGCACGCGGTCATCCTCTTCCAGGCGGGCGGTGAGCATGATGATCGGTATCTCGCACGTGTCGGCCTGGCCTTTCCAGCGCCGCGTCAGCTCCAGCCCGCTCACACCGGGCAGCATCCAGTCGAGCAAAATGACGTCCGGCGCTCGCCGCGCCAAGGCCGCCTGGGCCTGGTGCCCGTCCGCCACCGCCACCACCTCGAAACCCTCGTCCTCGAGCACGAGGGTCAGCATCTCTCGAATGGCGCCTTCGTCTTCGACCACCAGTACCGTCTTGGACACTGCGTTCTCTCCCGTTTGTTGCCGGGCTATTACAGCGGCGCAATGTGACAGCCGTGTGACACACCAATCGAAGACCGGAAATGTGAGTGGCTGCGCAGTGACCCGCGTGCCTGTCCACTAGCATACGCGATCGGTTTTTTTCCTCATCCACGGAGACGGCGGCGGCATGGCGCGAATCATTCTTATCATCCTCCTGCTGATCGGCGCCGGCGCGGCCGCCGCGGCCGAACGTGTGCAGTACGTCAGCGACGAGCTGACCATCCACCTGCGCGCGGGGCAGAGCACCCAGTTCCGCATCCTGCGCATGCTGCCGAGCGGCACCCAGCTCACCGTGCTGGAGGCGGGCGACAGCGGTGAGTATGTGCGGGTGCGCACCCGTGACGGTCTGGAAGGGTGGGTCCTCACCCAATACCTGGTGGATCAGCCCGTCGCCCGCGACCGGCTGGCGCGCGCCGAGCGCCGCCTTGCGGAACTTCAGGAAAGTCATCAGCGACTGCAGGCGACCCATCGCGAGGTGAGCGGCGAGCGCGACGAGTTGCGCCGTGAGCGCGATGCGCTGCTGAGCGCCAAGAACAAGCTCGACGGGGAATTCACGCGACTGCAGGAAGTGGCGGCGCGTCCGGCGCAACTTGAGCAGGACAACCGGGAGTTGATGCAACGGGCGGTGCTGCTGGAGAAGGACCTCGACATGGTGCGCCAGGAGAAGTCGCTGCTGGACCGCCGCGTGCAGCAGGAATGGTTCCTGATCGGCGCCGGGGTGTTGTTCGGCGGCATGGTGCTCGGGCTGCTGCTGCCGCGGCTGCGGCGTCGGCGCGACAACCTCAGTTCCTGGTAAGGGACCGCCGGCCCGCGGTGGGCCGGCGGCGAGAGGGCGGCGATCCCAGCGGACGCCGCCCTTTTTCTTGGCGGTCCATCCATCGGATTGCGAAAAGCGCCGGCCAATCCCGCTAGCCAGCCATTCCCTCAAAAGGTAGCGAGAGCGCCGCGGGGCGGTCCAGAGGCCCGCCCGCGGCGCGATTCTCCTTACGCTACCGCGCTTTGTGCTACAGGTCGTCCGTCACGGCGCCCTTGGCGGCGCTCGAGACCAGCTTGGCATACTTGGCCAGCACGCCGCGGCGATAGCGCGGCGCGGGCGGCGACCACTGCGCACGGCGGCGTTCGAGCTCAGCCTCGTCGACGTTGAGCTGCAACAGCAACTCGGTAGCGTCCACGGTGATGCTGTCGCCTTCCTGCACCAGCGCGATGGGGCCGCCGCACTGAGCCTCCGGGGCCACGTGCCCCACCACCAACCCGTACGTGCCGCCCGAGAACCGCCCGTCGGTGATCAGCGCCACCGAATCGCCCAGGCCCTTGCCGATGATGGCGCTGGTGGGCGAGAGCATCTCGCGCATGCCGGGACCGCCCTGCGGACCCTCGTAGCGGATCACGATCACGTCGCCCGCCTGGATGCGGTCGCCCATGATGGCCGCCATGCACTCCTCTTCGGACTCGAACACCCGCGCCGGGCCGGTCAGCTTAATGGTCTTGAGACCCGAAATCTTGGCCACCGAGCCGTCCGGTGCGAGATTGCCCTTCAGAATCGCCAAATGGCCGCTGGCGTACAGCGGCTGGTCGAACGGCAGGATCACGTCCTGCCCGGCGTCCGGCACGTCGGGGATGCCGGCCAGGTTTTCGGCCACCGTCTTGCCGGTCACCGTCATGCAGTCGCCGTGCAACAGCCCCGCCTTGAGTAGCATCTTCATCACCTGCGGGATGCCGCCGGCGCGGTGCAGATCGGTAGCGACGTAGCGCCCCGAAGGCTTGAGGTCGGCGAACACCGGCACGCGCTTACGGATGGCCTCGAAGTCGTCGATGGACAGGTCCACGCCCATGGCGTGCGCCAGCGCGAGCAGGTGCAGCACCGCGTTGGTCGAGCCGCCAACCGCCATCACCACACTGATCGCGTTCTCGAACGACTTCCGCGTGATGATGTCGCTGGGCTTGAGATCCTGCTCGATGAGCCGCACGAGCATGCGCCCGCTCGCGATGGCGCTCTCCATTTTCTCCGGGTCCTCGGCGGCCTGCGTCGAGGAATACGGCAGCGCCATGCCCATCGCCTCGATGGCACTCGACATGGTGTTGGCGGTGAACATGCCGCCGCAGGAACCCTTGCCAGGGCAAGCCTTGTGCTCGATGGCGTCAAAGTCGTCGCGCGTGATCTTGCCCGCGCCGTACTGGCCCACCGCCTCGAACACGCTCACCACGGTGAGGTCCTTGTCCTTGTAATGGCCGGGTTTGATGGTGCCGCCGTACACGAAGATCGCCGGGATGTTCAGCCGCGCCATGGCGATCAGGGCCCCCGGCATGTTCTTGTCGCACCCGCCCACGGCGATCACGCCGTCCATCGACTGGCCGCGGCACACCGTCTCGATGGAGTCGGCGATCACCTCGCGGCTCACCAGCGAGCACTTCATGCCCTCGGTGCCCATGCTGATGCCGTCGCTGATGGTGATGGTGCCGAACATCTGCGGCATACCGCCCGCGCCGTGGATCGCCTCGGCCGCCGCGCGCGCGAGCTCACCCAGGCCCGCGTTGCAGGGGGTGATGTTGCTGTCGCCGTTGGCCACGCCGATGATCGGCTTGTCGAAGTCTCCGTCCTGGAAGCCCACCGCGCGCATCATCGCGCGATTCGGCGCCCGGTGATCCCCCGTCGTGACCACTCGACTGTGCTTGTTCAGGCCCTTCTTCACATCCCCAGCCATATAACCTCCGCGCTACCGGCGCCGCGCGGGTTCCGCGCCGCGGCTGCCGTTGGATGGGCGCCCGCCCACCGCGTTCCCGAAATAACCCCACAACTTTCCAGACAATAGCGTCGCTACCGCCCGCGGGGGCCCGAATAGCCGGCCATTATACCTCGCCGGAGCGGCAAACCCCGCACAAGGTGCGTGTGGCTAAGGGATTTCCCTACTGGAAGTCGGTTCACAGAATTGTCGGGCCCGGGCTGGCTAAATGGCCCCCGTCGTTGCCGGCGCCCGACACCCGCGACACACGCGAGGGAACTGCCGGCACACCCAGAGGGACGAATAACCGGCCTCGCACTGACAACCGCCGGCCGTGAGCCGACGGGCAGCTTAGGAGACGCACGTGAGAATACTCGGTACCGCGATTTTGACCGCCGCCATCGGCATTAGTGCACCAGCCTTCGGGGGGGAGCTGGCGCACAACGTCCCCATGCATGACAAGGGCCTGTCCACGTTCTACGTGAACGGCGCCATCCAGGGGGTTGGGGACGTCGAGTTCATGGTCGACACCGGCTCCGGCTACATGACCATCAACGAGCGGTCGCTCGAGCAGCTGCAGAGCAGCGGTAACGCCGAGTACGTGCGTGAACTGACCGGCGTGCTCGCCGACGGCAGCCGCAAGGTGGTGCCCGTCTACCGCCTGGAGGCCGTGACGCTGGGCGACAACTGCGTGGTGCGCAACGTCGAAGCCGCCGTGTTCCCCGGTGATACGCGTCACATCCTGGGCCTGAGCGTGCTGCGTCGCACCGCCCCGTTCACCTTCTCGACCGAGCCGCCGTCGCTCGTGCTGAGCCACTGCATGGACACCCCGGCGACCACCGCGCAGGCGAACTAACCGTACTGGGAAGCAGGTCGAACGACCTCCTCTTGAACCCGCTGCCGTAGAGGCAGCGGGTTTTTTTTCGCCTGCGTGGCAGCGTGTTGCCGCCCCGCCGCGGCCGCGATATGCTCAGAGCATCCCCGCGAACAAGCGCTTCCATGCCGACCGTGCCGACCCGCTCCCCCTACCCACCGCTATTGGAGATGATGCACGGGCTGATCGCCGCGCCGTCGGTCAGCAGCGTCAGCCCGGCGTTCGACCAGAGCAACCGGCCCGTGATCGACCTGCTGGCCAACTGGCTGGATGGCGCGGGCTTTTCCGTCGAGGTGCTGCCGCTACCGACCCAGCCGCACAAGGCCAACCTCATCGCCACGCTCGGCGGCGGCCCGGGCGGTCTGGTGCTGGCCGGCCACACCGACACGGTGCCCTTCGACGCCCCGCTCTGGCGCTACGACCCTTTTCGGCTCACCGAGGCCGACAACCGCCTGTACGGCCTCGGCACGGCGGACATGAAGGGTTTTTTCGCGCTGGCGCTGGAGGCCGCGCGCGACCTCGAGGCGGGACAGCTCGCGCAGCCGCTCATCATTCTTGCGACCGCCGATGAAGAGAGTTCCATGGACGGCGCCAAGGCATTGGTGGAACTGGGCCGCCCCCGCGCGCGCTACGCCGTGATCGGCGAGCCTACCGGCCTGCGGCCGGTGCATCGCCACAAGGGCATCCTGATGGAGGCGATCCACCTGCAGGGCCGCTCCGGCCATTCCAGCAACCCCGCCCTCGGCGTCAACGCCCTGGAGGGGCTGCACAAGGTGTTGGGCGAGCTGATGCGCTGGCGCGCGGAACTGCAGGCGGCGCACCGCGATCCCGCCTTCGAGGTGCCGGTGCCCACGCTGAACCTGGGGCACGTGCACGGCGGCGACAACCCCAACCGCATCTGCGGCGAATGTGAACTGCACATCGACCTGCGCCCCCTGCCCGGGATGGAGCCGGGACACCTGCGCGCGACGCTGCGCGAGCGTCTGGAGGCGGTGCTGGCGGGCAGCGGCCTCGCGCTCAACGTGCGCTCGCTGATCGACGGCACCGAGCCCATGGCCACGCCCGAGGAATCCGCCATTGTGCAGGCGGCGCAGCGACTGACCGGCCATCAGGCGGAGGCCGTGGCGTTCTGCACCGAAGGGCCCTACCTGAACTCCATGGGCATGGAAACGGTCATATTGGGACCAGGAGACCTCGCGCAGGCCCACCAGCCGGATGAATACATCGCGCTCGATCGCGTGCGCCCCACGGTGGACTTGCTGCGCGCCCTGATCACCCGCTTTTGCTTGGAAGGGTCATAACAAGGACGAACATGCGCGCCATCCAGCCACTATTCATCCCGCTGCTGACCGGGCTTATGCTCACCCTCGTCGGTTGCGCGACCTCCCCGGTTCCTGACGTCATTCGCGATGTCCCGCCGGGCGACTTGCGGGTCGCGGAAGTTCGCGGGCCGGATGGCGAACGCTTCGTCGGCAGCGACGCGCGCTGGGGCGGCACCATCATCGAGGTCCAGAACCGCGCGCACGGCACCGACGTACTGGTGCTGGGACGCAGCCTGGACGCGAACGGACGGCCGCGCGCCGACGGCGAGCAACTCGGCCGCTTCATCATCCGCACGGAGCGCTTCCTCGATCCCGCTGTCTACGCGCGCGACCGCGAAGTCACGGCCTACGGCAAGGTGGACGGGATCGACACCCAGCCGGTGGGGGATTACGAGTACCGCTACCCGGTGCTGGCCGCCGAACAGTGGCGCCTGTGGCAGCCGCGCCCGGTGCGCGACCCCTACTACCACGATCCGTTCTATGACCCCTTCTACAGCCCGTTCTATCGGCCGTACTACTATGATCCGTGGTACCCGTGGGGC
Source organism: Ectothiorhodospiraceae bacterium 2226 (assembly GCA_013348725.1). Taxonomy (NCBI): domain Bacteria; kingdom Pseudomonadati; phylum Pseudomonadota; class Gammaproteobacteria; order Chromatiales; family Ectothiorhodospiraceae; species Ectothiorhodospiraceae bacterium 2226. The sequence continues at coordinate 2,404,604 of CP054689.1, read as the reverse complement.
CCCTGGCCCTACCGCCGCTGGTAAAGAGAGGCACTGATGACACCAATGCGATGGCTTGCGATGCTGGGCGCGGCGCTGGCGCTGGTCGGCTGCGCCACCGCGCCGCCGTTCGATGCCGAGACGGTGGACACCGCGGTGACGCCGCGCGGCGCGCTGGAGCGGCTACCGGAGGCGGAGGGACAGCGCGTGCTATGGGGCGGCACCATCATCGAAACGCGCAACCTGCAGGACGCCACGCAGATCGAGATCCTCGCCTACCCGCTGAACGAGCGCCAGCGGCCGGACACAAACGCCAATCCGCTGGGCCGCTTCCTGGCGGTGCAGCCGGGTTACCTCGAGCGCGTCGAGTATGCCGCGGGGCGCCACATCAGCGTGCTCGGCCCACTCAAAGAGAAGGCCGAGGGGCGTATCGGCGAGGCGGAATACGTCTACCCGGTAGTGAGCATCGAACAGCTCGAGTTGTGGCCCGTGCCCGGCCCGCCGCGCGACACGCAGCCGCGCTTCCATTTCGGTGTAGGCGTCGGCATCCACCGCTGAGCACGCATTGGTTCGGCAATGTTTTTCAAGCTGATATAATCGGCCCGCCTTGCAGCCCCAGGAGGGCCACCCGGTGGGCCAAGACCTTCCATACGACGCCTACGTGCGTTGGTTTCGCAACGCGGCGCCCTACATCAACGCCTTTCGCGGGCGCACCTTCGTGCTCGCCTTCGGCGGCGAGATGGTCGCCGAGGCCCAGTTTCCCTCGCTCGCCCACGACGTCGCCCTGCTGAACAGCCTGGGCGTGCGCTTGGTGCTGGTGCACGGCGCGCGCCCGCAGATCGAGGAGCGGCTGCGCGCGCGCGGGGCCCAGTTGCGTTTGGTGGGCGGGCTGCGCGTCACCGACGAGACGGCGCTGGCCTGCGTCAAGGAGGCGGCCGGTACGGTGCGCGTGGAGATCGAGGCGCTGCTGTCGATGGGCCTCGCCAACTCGCCCATGGCCGGCGCGCAGATCCGTGTCACTTCGGGCAACTTCGTGTATGCCAAACCGCTTGGCGTGCGCGACGGGGTGGACTATTGCCACACCGGCGAGGTGCGCCGGGTGGACGCCGCCGCGATCGCGCGCCACCTGGACGAAAACGCCATCGTGCTGCTCTCGCCGCTCGGCTACTCCCCCACCGGCGAGATCTTCAATCTCAGCGCCGAGGACGTGGCCACCGCCACCGCGGCGGCGCTCAAGGCCGAGAAGCTCGTGTACCTGGTCGACGCCCCCGGCGTGGTACGCGCCGACGGCGAGTTGCTGCGCGAGCTGCCGGTGGACGAGGCCGAAGCGCTGCTGCGCGAGCCGCCCGCCAATGTGCGCGATGACGTGCTGCGCTGTCTGCTGAGCGCCACGCTGGCCTGCCGCGCGGGCGTGCGCCGCACCCACCTCATCGATCGGCACGTGGACGGCTCGCTATTGATGGAGCTGTTCACCCGCGACGGCGTGGGCACGCTGGTGGCCGCGGAGAACTTCGAGGGCATGCGTCGCGCGAGCATCGAGGACGTGGGCGGCATCCTGGAACTCATCACGCCCCTGGAGCAACAGGGTGTGCTGGTGCGCCGCTCGCGCGAACTGCTGGAGATGGAGATCGAGCGCTACACCGTCATCGAGCGCGACGGCATGATCGTCGCCTGCGCGGCGTTTTATCCCTTTGCCGAGGACCGGGTGGGCGAGTTGGCGTGCCTCGCGGTGCATCCCGACTACCGTCGCCAGCGGCGCGCCGATGCGCTGCTGGCGCATGTGGAACGCGAGGCGAGCCGTCAGGGGATCGAGCGTCTGTTCGTACTCACTACGCGCACCACGCACTGGTTCCGCGAACGCGGGTTCCACGAGGCCGAACTCGGCGCGCTGCCGGTGGCGCGCCAGCGCCTGTACAACTACCAGCGCAAGTCCAAGGTGTTCATCAAGGACCTCGCCGCCGCACGCTGAGGCCTGCGCGCGGCGGGCGGGGTCACTTGCCCGCCCGCACCAGCCCGCCGAGGCCCGCCTCTTCGAGCGCACGCTCGAGGCGCCCGCGTATCGCCTCGACATCGTCGAGCGCGAGCACCTCCTCCAACAGGGCGCGCGCCTCGGCGCGGGAGAACTTGCGGATCATCCATTTCACCCGCGGCAGGCTCGACACGCTCATGCTGAGCGCATCCATGCCCATGCCGAGCAGCAGCAAGGCCGCGGCCGGATCGCCCGCCATCTCGCCGCACACGCTGACCGGCTTGCCATTACGATGACCGGCCTCGACCACCTGAATCAAGGCGCGCAGCACTGCCGGGTGCAAGGAATCGTACAGTTCGGCAACGCGTGCGTTGTTGCGGTCCACCGCCAGTAAGTATTGCGTCAGATCGTTGGTGCCCACCGACAAGAAATCCGCCCGGCGCGCCAAGGCATCCGCCAGATAGACGGCCGAGGGTACCTCCACCATCACGCCGACGCGCGGCCAAGCGACCGGCTCACCTTCCTCCTGCAACTCTTGATAGGCGCGGCGCAAGAGCCCGAGCGCCTCATCCAGTTCGGAGACCGTACTCACCATGGGCAGCAGGATTTGCAGATTGTCCAAACCGACACTGGCGCGCAGCATGGCGCGCAGCTGCACCAGGAAGATCTCCGGATGGTCGAGGGTGATGCGTATGCCACGCCAGCCCAGAAAGGGGTTGTCCTCTTTGATGGGAAAGTACGGCAGCGCCTTGTCGCCGCCCACGTCCAGCGTGCGCAGCGTCACCGGGCGCGGGGCGAAAGCCTCCAGGGCCTGGCGGTAGATCTGACACTGCTCGGATTCGCCCGGGAAGCTCTGGCGAATCATGAACGGAAACTCGGTGCGGTACAGGCCGATGCCCTCGGCACCGCTGTTGCGCGAGGGCGTGATATCGGCCATCAGACCGGTATTGACGTACAGCGGGATGTGCACGCCGTCGGGTGTCTCGGCGCGCAGGTCGCGCAGCCCCTGCAGGCCGGCCGCGAGTTCCGCCTCCTCGCGCGCGAGGCGCCGATACTCGCTGATGATGGCCGGCGCCGGAGCAACATAGACCCGCCCGCTGTAGCCGTCGGCAACGATGCGGCAGCCGTCCACGCGCCCCACCGGCAGATCGCCCGCGCCCATCACGGCGGGGATGCCGAGCGCGCGCGCCAGGATCGCCACGTGGGACGTGCGCGAGCCCCTGACGGAGACCACCCCGACCAGTCGATCCTGCGGCACCTCCGCCAGCATCGAGGCCGAGACCTCCTCGCCCACCAGCACGGTGTCCTTGGGAAACTCGCTGCGGGCGAGTTCGTCCTGCTGCAGACTCATCAGGATGCGGCGCCCAAGGTCGCGCAGGTCGTCGCCGCGTTCGCGCAGGTAGGCGTCGTCCATGGCATCGAACACGCGCACATGCGCCTCGATGGTCTCGCGCAACGCCCCCGGCGCCCAGTTGCCCGCCCGGATGCGAGTCACCGTGTCGCCCACCAGACTGTCGCCCTCCAGCATCATCTGGTAAGCGTTGAACAGGGCGTGGTCCTCCGGAGGGAGCACGCCGCGCAGCCGCTCGGACAGGATGTGCAGATCCTCGCGCACGCGCCGCACCGCCTCCCGAAAGGCCGTCACCTCGGCCTCCACGTCGGCGGGCGCGCGATCGGGGATCGATTCGAGCACCGCCGGCGGATACAGGACCACCGCCGTGCCGATGGCCACGCCCGCCGCGCCCGGCAGGCCCTCCAGCGGGCGCTGCAGGCCGCTGACCGCACACACGGGCTCGCGCAAGCCATTGATACCGCCGCTGGCCTCGGCATGGGCGATGGCCCCCGCGAGCTGCGAGGCCACCGTCACCAAGAAACTCACGCTGTCCTCATCGAACTTGCGCCGCGCGCGCTGCTGCACGATAAGCACACCCAGCACCTTACGGTGATGAATGATGGGCACGCCGAGGAAGCCGTGGTAGCGCTCCTCGCCGGTCTCCGGGAAGTAGCGATACCGGACATGATCGGGGGCATTCTCGAGGTTGACCGGTTCGGCACGCTCGCTGACCAGGCCCACCAGGCCTTCGGAATCGGAGAGCCGCACCCGCCCGATGGATTGCGGGTTCAGGCCCTCGGTGGCCATCAGCACGTGTGCCTGTTGCTCGGCATCGCGCAGGTAGACCGAACACACGTCCGCCGCCATGGCCGCTTTGACACGCTGCACGATGATCTCGAGCGCCTGGTCAAGATTGCGCGCGGCATTGACCTCCTGCACGAGGCGGCGCAGCGTGTCGAGCATGTCATGGTCCTTAAGCTAAAAGGGAATGCGCGTGTCGGGGCGCCCCGCTGCGGCGCCGAAGACGCGGCTTGCGGCGCGGGCGTTCAGCCGATGACTTTGGCCTTGCCCTGGTCGCAAGCGCGGACGGCGCCTCGCGCCGACGAGGGAAACACGAGCGGGGCCAACTCTCGGAGGGCCTTCTGATAAACGCCGCGCTTGAAGGGCACCACCGCACGCACCGGGTACCAGTAGCTGACCCAGCGCCAGTGGTCGAACTCGGGCTTATCCGTCGAGTCCAGCCGCACGTCTTCGTCCCCTCCCACCAGGCGCAGCATGAACCAACGCTGTTTCTGGCCCACGCAGACCGGGGGCGGCCCACGCCGAATCAGTCGCTTGGGGATCTGGTAGCGCAGCCAGCCACGGGTACAGCCCACCACCTCGACATGGTGCGGCAAGAGCCCTGTCTCCTCGTACAACTCGCGAAACATCGCTTCTTCCGGTGACTCGCCCGCGCAAATGCCGCCCTGCGGAAACTGCCAGGCGTTCTGGCCAATGCGTCTGCCCCAGAAAACCCGGCTCTCCCGCGAACTGAGAATGATGCCCACATTAGGCCGGTACCCGTCGCGATCAATCACTTGCGAGCCACTTTCGTCACGCTTCTGACTCGATTCTTCCACAAAAGGGGTCGGTGCGGCAACGCTGGAAGAAGCTATTCGCATCCGCCACCATCCCGTCCCTCAGGCGTGGGAGCGGCCACCGTGGCGATCCGGTATCATGAAGGGCTGCCTAAGACGCGGGAGGGCGCATGGCGCTGGCGATTTTCGACCTGGACAACACGCTGCTGGCTGGTGACAGCGATTACCTGTGGGGCCGCTTTCTGGTCGCGCGCGGACTGGTCGACGGTGAGCACTACGAACGCGAGAACCAGCGGTTTTATGACGCGTACAAGGCCGGCACCCTGGACATCCACGAGTTCCTGCGCTTCAGCCTGGCGCCCCTGGCGGCGCACGACCCCGCGGCACTGCACGGGTGGCACGCCGAGTTCATGGCCGAGCACATCCGCCCGATCATCGCGCCCGGCACCCGCGCGCTGCTGCAGCGCCATCGTGAAGCCGGCGATGAACTGCTCATCATCACCGCGACCAATCGCTTCGTCACCGAGCCCATCGCGCGAGAATTGGGGATAACCCACCTGCTGGCCACCGACCCCGAGTGTCGCGAGGGCCGTTACACCGGCGCCGTGAGCGGGACGCCGTGCTTTCGCGAGGGCAAGGTCCAGCGGCTGCAGGCGTGGCTCGCCCAACACGGACGCGCGCTCGACGGCGCCTGGTTCTACAGCGACTCCCACAACGACCTGCCCTTGCTCGAGGCGGTGGCGCACCCGGTGGCGGTCGACCCCGACCCGGTATTGGCCCGCGAGGCGCGCGAGCGCGGCTGGCCGATCATCTCGCTGCGCGAGCCCGAACACGCTTGAACTTGGTCAAGACACGAGTGCCCCGCGCTCCAGCTCGTAGGCCCACCGCAAACCAGTGGACGGGGACGCAGCGCATCGGGCCTGGCCTGTGACGCTGGGCTGTGACGTGCTGCCCAAGAGTTCCCCCTGAGCGAGTAAGCGCGCCGGCTGGCTGCTGAGCCTAGTTCGCGCAGCCGCTCGCGGCGGCCGCGCGCAGTCCCGCCATGTCCAGCACACTCACGCGTTTGCCCTGCACCTTGAGCAGCCCGGCATCTTGAAAGCGCGACAGGATACGGCTCACCGTCTCCAGGGCGAGGCCGAGATAGTCCCCGAGATCCTGTCGCGACATCGACAGCAGCAGCTGATCGTCGGGCAGGCCCTGGCGGCGTTGGCGCTCGGAGAAACTCAACAGACAAGTGGCCACGCGTTCCTCGGCCTTGAGCGTGCCGAGCGCGAGGAGCAGGCTTTGATCGCGCACGACCTCGCCGCTCATGATGCGCAGCAGCTGACGCTGCAACCCCGGCAGCGCGCGGGCGAGGTCCGACAACTGCTGGTAGGGAATCTCGCACACCTCGGTGGCTTCCAGCGCCTCGGCGCTGCAGGCGTGCCGGTCGGCCTGGATGGCATCGATGCCCAGGATCTCGCCGGGGAAATAGAACGACAGCACCTGAATGCGCCCATCTTCCGTCAGGCCGGTGGTCTTGATGCTGCCGCTGCGCACCGCGAACAACTTCTGAAACGGCGCGCCCTCATGATAGAGAAATTCCCCGCGCAACAACTGTCGGCGCGGGCGCACGATCTGATCCAGACGGCGCAGTTCGTTGCCGTCCAGCCCGAGCGGCAGGCAGAGCTCACGCAGTGAACACTGCTGGCACGCCACGCGCAGCTGCTCAAGTGGGAAGGCTTTCGGATTGTTCATCAAGCTTCCTCGGGCTTGGCCCGCCCTGCGGCAGTAGACCTGGGCCGCCTACCGCTGTTGTTTTGAACCTGGGCACCCACCTTGGCCGGCGGCCGCCGCCAAGCGTCCCGCTGTTTTGAGGCAGGTCAATGTTCCGCTGCACCCGAAGGCGTAGCGTGTTAGCTGAGCGATCAAGCTCAGACAACCGCTTCCTAGGAGGGTGCCATGCGTCCAACCCCCTGGCATCAACGCACCGCGGGCGTCATCTACCACGAGGCCTTGCCGGTCGCGCTGGCGACAGTGCGGACTATCAATATGCACGGCGCCTACGTCAAGGGCGCGCTGGCTTTCCTGCACGGCAACCCGATCGACCTCGAACTGCGGCTGCCGCAGCGGGCGCCGATCGTCCTGCGCGGAACGGTGACGCGCGTGGACGGCCGCGGCGGGCGCATCGAGTTCGCCGAGAACGGCCAGACGCGCGCGGCCTTGGGAGAGCTGCTGCACGCCGTCCGTCACTGAGCATCTTACCGCAACGGGGCCCCGGACGAACCGCGGGGCCCTCGCCCGTGCGTGGTAGAGTACCGCGTGCCGCCGCCTTGGCGCGCCGTCGCCACGGACCATGTCACGCAACCACCTTTTCTTGCCCGTCTTGTTGTTGCTCGCCGCCGCCAGCGTCCTGCTGGCCTTGGGAACGGGTAGCATCGCTCTCTCGCCTTGGCACGTCGCGAGCGTGCTCCTCGGCGGCGGCGACGAGCTGAGCCGCTCACTGGTCCTTGAGTTGCGCATGCCCCGCATCCTCGCCGGGTTCGCCGCGGGCGGGCTGCTTGGTCTGGCGGGCGCGCTGATGCAGGTGCTGCTACGCAACCCTTTGGCCGATCCTTACGTGCTCGGCGTCGCCGGCGGTGCCGCGGTCGCCGCCCTGCTCGCCATGCTGGCCGGACTAGGCGGCCTGTGGCTGACCGGCAGCGCCTTCGCCGGCGCCCTGCTGTCGATGTTCTTGGTATTCGGACTGGCGCACGGCCGCGGCAGCTGGACCGCCACCCGCCTGCTGCTCACGGGCGTGGTGATCGCCGGAGGCTGGGGCGCGCTCATCAGTTTCTTGCTCGCCCTGGCGCCCGATGCACAGCTGCGCGGCATGCTGTTCTGGCTGATGGGGGACCTAACCTACAGCAGCGCGCCGCTGGCGCCGCTCATGGTGCTGGCGGCCGCCGCGCTCGGCACCCTCGCCTTGGCACGCCCCCTGAATGTACTCACCCACGGTGCCCTGCAGGCCCAGGCGCTCGGGGTGAACGTGAATCGACTGCAGCTGGTGCTCTACGTGCTGGCCTCGCTGCTGACCGCCTTCGCCGTCACCACCGCGGGCAGCGTGGGCTTTGTGGGCCTTATCGTGCCGCACATCGTGCGCCTGCTCGTGGGCTCGGACCACCGCTACGTGTTGCCGGGGGCCGCCCTGCTCGGCGGCATCCTGCTGGTGCTGGCCGATACGCTGGCGCGCACCGCCTTCGCGCCGCAACAGCTCCCGGTGGGGGTCGTCACCGCCTTGATCGGCGTGCCGGTGTTCCTGTTCCTATTACAGCGCAGCGCCGGCCCCAGCCGATGAGCTCGCCCCTACTGACGGCGCGAGGCCTGGGGCTGGTCCGCGGCCGACGGACCCTGCTCGACGCGCTGGAGTTCTCGCTGACCGCGGGTCAATGCTGGGCGGTGCTCGGTCGCAACGGCAGCGGCAAGACCACGCTGCTGCACACCTTGGCGGGCCTCCTCCCGCCGGTGAACGGCGAACTCGAATTAGAGGGGCGCCCCGTGGGCGCATGGTCACGCCGCGCGTTGGCGCGCGAGGTGGGCGTGCTGTTTCAGGACGAACCCGCCGACTTTCCCGCCACCGTGCTGGAGACCACCCTCACGGGGCGCCACCCGCACCTCGGTCCTTTCGCTTCGGAGAGCGACGCGGATCGGCGTACCGCGCATGCGGCACTGGCCGCCGTCGATCTGGGGGGACTCGAGGCCCGCGCTGTCCACACCTTGTCGGGCGGCGAGCGCCGCCGACTCGGTGTGGCGCGCCTGCTCACCCAGGATCCGCGCATCTATCTGCTCGATGAGCCGACCAACCACCTCGATCCGCACCATCAACTCGCCGTGCTCGACCAGGTCGTGGCGCGCGCGCGTGCGCGCCAGGGGGCGACGCTCATGAGCCTGCACGACGTCAACCTCGCGCTGCGTTATTGCGATCACCTGCTGCTGCTGTTCGGCGACGGCTCGTGGCTGGCCGGGGCGGCGGGGGATATCCTCGATACGGCCGTGCTCGAGCGACTGTACGGCCAAGCCGTCGTGAGTCTGCACGCCCCCGATGGGCGCACCGTTTACGTACCGCGTTAGGGAAGCTCTGAACAGGGGTCTGAGGACCAGGCACGAAGCTATTCCGGCCCTCCCTTAACCGACCGCCGCGCCGCGGAACGTACGCCGCCCGTCAAAAGACGAAGGGCACGCGGTGCCGCGTGCCCTTCGTGTACTCCGACTGCAGGCCTCAGTGTTGAGGAGCGATGTCCGCCGCCAATGCCGCGCGTACGTTCTCCGGCACCGGATCCACGGCCTGCGTGCACTCGGGATGGTCCACACCGACACCGATCGAAGCGCCGCTCGCGACCGCCTGACACATCTCCTGCGTCAGTTCAAAGCGCAGGAAGTGCACCGACGAAGTCTTCTCGTCGGTCTCGCGCTCCAGGTCCTCGTCCGCGATCGCGTACACCTTGGGGTGCTCGCCGACCTTCACCCACACCTTGTCCTCGATACCGATGAGCTTGGCCAGCATCTCGCGGCGCTCGTCGATATCGTCGTACTCGACCATGAAGGTTGCCTTCCAATTGTTGCCGTCGGGCACCAAGGGGTTGTAGGCGTCCAGCTCTTCCTGGATACCGGCGGCCTCAAAGATGCGCTCCACGCGCAACATCTCCTGGATCTGATACTGCAGCGTCAGCCGGTCCTCGAAGTAGACCGTGGCGTGGTCACCCAGCGCCACCTTGCGACTCTTCTTGTGGGCCATGACCTTGGCCCGGAACTCCGGCCGCACCTCGGCGTACTTCTCCAGGGTGAACAGGTCTTGGCGTTGCAACTTATCCATGGTGGTCTCCTTCGTGCGATGCGGGAGGCGGCGCAGCGCGCTACGCGCTCAGTCGCTCTCCTCCTCGAGTTTGGTAATCGGCTTGTCGGTGAACAGGTAGTCCCGCAGCTCTTTGTCGAACACGGGATCCTTACGGCGAATCCACTCCAGCATCATGGCCGCGTGCTCCTTTTCCTCGTCGCGGTTGTGACGCAGGATCGCACGCAGCGTGACGTCCTTGGTGGCCGCCATCCGCTGGTTGTACCAGTCCACGGCCTCCAACTCCTCCATCAGCGAGGCGATCGCGCGGTGCATGTCGCGCACGTCCTCGTCGAGCTGTTCTATGGGCTCGTGATAACTCTCGCTGTTGCCGCCCATGCCTTACTCTCCTTGTGGTGGTCGTCGATGACGCCCGCGCTGCACGCGGACTCAGATTCCGTAGGCCTTGCGGAGCAGGGATAACGGATGCACCGGATCCGCCGCATCGGCACCCATGCCGTTCTTGATCTGCGTGCCGGCGATAGGGCAGTCGCTGGTGTAGTAATCCGCCTCGGCCTTCTTCACCCGGTTCACCACCGGCTTGCAGATCTTCATCGAGGTCTCGTGGAACTCGCTCTTCACGGCGTAGGTGCCGTCGTGTCCCGAGCAGCGCTCGATCGGCTCGAGCTTGGTGTCCGGCACCAGCTCCAGGAGCTCGCGCGTCTTCATACCGATGTTCTGCACGCGCTGATGGCACGCGACGTGGTAGGACACCTTGCCGATCTTGTGGCGGAACTCGGTGTTCAGCTTGCCCGCGCGGTGACGCAGCATGAGGTACTCGAAAGGGTCGTACATCGCGTCGCGCACCTTGATGACCTCCGGGTCGTCCGGGAACATCAGCGGCAGCTCCTGCTTGAACATCAGCACGCAGGAGGGTACCGGCGCGACGATGTCCCAACCCTGATCCACCAGGCGCGCCAACTGCGGGATGTTGACCTCTTTGAGCTTGGTCACCGTCTCGAAGTCGCCGAGCTCCAGCTTGGGCATGCCGCAGCAGCGTTCCTGCTCGGCGATCGTCACCGGGATGCCGTTGTGCTCGAACACGGCCACCAGGTCCTCGCCGAGCTCGGGCTGGTTGTAGTTGCCATAGCAGGTGGCGAACAAGGCCACCTTGCCGCGCGTGGGACCGGCGGGTTCGCCCTGAGCGTCCTGACCGGCGCGCCCCTTGAGACGTTTGCGCAGGGTGTTGCTGTGGTATTCGGGCAGCAGCGCATCGGGGTGGATGCCCATCACCTTGTCCAGCGCCTTGCGCAGCGGACGGCTCCTGTTGGCGGCATTGACCATCTGCACCACGACGGGAATGCCGGCGAAGCGCCCCACGGTGTCGGTGGAGGTGATCATCCGGTCGCGCAGCTTGTGCTTGCCTTGCTGATGGCGCAGCGCTTTGGCGCGCAGCATCAGATGCGGGAAATCGACATTCCAGGGATGCGGCGGCACATAGGGACACTTGCTCATGTAGCACATGTCACACAGGTAGCAGTGGTCCACCACGTCCCAGTAGACCTTCTTGTCGACGCCGTCGAGCTCCATGGTGGGCGACTCGTCGATCGCGTCGAACAAGGTGGGAAAGGAGTTGCACAGACTGAAACAGCGCCGACACCCATGACAGATATCGAAGACCCGGTCCATTTCCTCGAACAAGGACTGCTCGTTGTAGAACTCGGGGTTTTTCCAGTCCAGCGGGTGCCGGGTAGGCGCCTCGAGACTGCCTTCGCGTTGTTGGTCGGTGGGCGCTGACATAGCTTGTCCTTCTTTCGGTTTGAGTCAGGCGAGCACAGGGGCTCTCGAACCAAGAGAAAGGGGGCCCGCGCGGGGCCCCCTCGCCGTTCTTAGCTACCCAGGGTATCCAGGGCCTTCTGGAAGCGGTTGGCGTGCGAGCGCTCGGCCTTGGCCAGCGTCTCGAACCAGTCCGCGATCTCGTCGAAGCCTTCGTCACGCGCGGCCTTCGCCATGCCCGGGTACATGTCGGTGTACTCGTGCGTCTCGCCGGCGATGGCGGTCTTCAGGTTGTCCGCCGTCGGGCCGAACTGCATGCCGGTGGCCGGATCGCCGCAGGACTCGAGGTATTCCAGGTGCCCGTGCGCATGACCGGTCTCGCCCTCGGCCGTGGAGCGGAACACGGCGGCGACGTCGTTGTAGCCTTCCACGTCGGCCTTGGCGGCAAAGTACAGATAACGACGGTTGGCCTGCGACTCACCCGCGAACGCGTACTTGAGGTTGTCCTCGGTCTTGCTTCCTTTGAGTTCCATGACTAGCTTTCCTCCACTTGTGATACAGACGAAAAATGTCTAGCTTCTGCGCCCTGTTCCGGCGCCCGCAGGACGAGATTTAGAATCAGTCTAAATCTGCCGTAACGATACCGAAGGCCTTAGACCGTGTCAACATGACGCGGAACGCCCGCAAGCCCCTGAACCTGCTGAACAACGTCCCTGGCGACGCGGTCCCGCCAGCTCCCGCCCACGCTACCGAGGCAGCGACCGGCCCGAACCGCGATAGGACAGCGGCGAGCAGGGTGTCACTGCGCCGATTCCTCCTGGTTTCAACCAGGCTTTCAATTACTTGTGCGGCCTCCGCTGTCCGCTCGGCGAGAATGCGGGCTAGGGGCCCCTGCCCTATCCGTGGTAAGGTTAGCCCCCTTTTTCGTCCCTGTACTTGACATGGAGCAGGACCCGTCCGTGCCCAAGAGAACCAGCCAGGCCGACACCCCGGCCGCCCAGCAGTCCATCGCACAATTCGAGCAGGCGCTGCAGGAACTCGATGCCCTGGTGGCGCGCATGGAGCAGGGCGAACAGACCCTGGAGGAGGCGCTGCGCGATTTCGAGCGCGGCGTGGAGCTGACGCGCCTCTGTCAGCAAGCGCTCGGCGAGGCCGAACAGAAGGTCGAGCTGCTGTTGCAGCGTCAGGGCGAGGCGACCCTGGCACCCTTTCAGGCCCCCGCCCAACCCGAGGAATGACGGTGCTCGAGACACGCCTTCCGACCCTGCAGGCGCGGGTGGAGACGGCGCTCGCGCGCTATCTGCCCGACGCCCACAGCAGCCCGCACCGTCTGCACGAGGCCATGCGCTACGCCGCGCTCGACGGCGGCAAGCGCGTGCGGCCGGTGCTGGTCTATGCGGCCGGTGAAGCACTCGGGGCGCCGGACGCGGCCCTGGACGCCGCGGCGTGCGCGGTGGAGTGCGTGCACGTGTACTCCCTGGTCCACGACGACCTCCCCGCGATGGACGACGACGACCTGCGCCGCGGCAAACCGACCGTGCACAAGGCCTATGACGAGGCGACCGCCATCTTGGTCGGCGACGCCCTGCAGGCCCTGGCCTTCGAGGCCTTGGTGCAGGCGCCGGTGCGCGCCGAGCAGCGCGTGGCGATGATGCACACGCTCGCGCAGGCCAGCGGTTCGCTCGGCATGGCCGGCGGCCAGGCCATCGATCTGGCCGCGGTCGGCCAGGCGCTGACGCTGGACGCGCTCGAGGACATGCACCTGCGTAAGACCGGCGCCTTGATCCGCGCCAGTGTACGTCTCGGTGCGCTCTGCGCCGCGGAGGTCAACGACGACCAGCTCGCCCGCCTCGACCGCTACGCGCGCAATATCGGGCTCGCGTTCCAGATCAGGGACGACGTACTGGACGTCGAAGGCGATACCGCGACACTGGGCAAGACCCAAGGCGCCGACCAGGCCCGTGGCAAGCCTACCTACCCGGCGCTGCTCGGTCTCGACGGCGCCAAGGCGCACGCCCGCGCCCTGCACGAGGAAGCCCTGACATGTCTCGAGCCGTTCGGCACGGAGGCCGACCTGCTGCGCGCCGTGGCGCGCTACATCGTGGAGCGGATGAGCTAGCTTTCTTGCCAGCGGCGCCCCGACCCCGCATCATTAACCGTTTAATCGACGCATCCGCCGCCCCATGCCGAGCCTGACCGCGTTTCCCCTGCTCCAGCGCATCACCTCGCCCGAGGATCTGCGCGCGCTGCCCGAGAGCGACCTCAAGCCGCTGGCGGCGGAGTTGCGCTCGTTCCTCATCGAATCCGTGGCGCGCACCGGCGGTCACCTCGCGGCCGGTCTGGGCACGGTCGAGCTGACCCTCGCCCTGCACTACGTGTACGACACCCCGCAGGATCGGCTGGTGTGGGACGTCGGGCACCAGAGCTACCCGCACAAGATCCTCACCGGGCGGCGCGAGCGCATGCCCTCGCTGCGACAGAAAGGCGGCCTGGCGGGCTTCCCCAAGCGCTGCGAGAGCCCGTACGACACCTTCGGCGTCGGCCACTCCAGCACTTCCGTCAGTGCCGCACTCGGCATGGCGCTCGCCGCACACCAGCGTGGCGAGCAACGCAACGTGGTGGCGGTGATCGGCGACGGCGCCATGACCGCGGGCATGGCCTTCGAGGCGCTCAACCACGCCGGCGACCTGGACGCCAACCTGCTGGTGGTGCTGAACGACAACAACATGTCGATTTCGCCCAATGTCGGCGGGTTGTCGAACTACCTGGCGCGGGTGCTCTCCGGCAAGCTCTACGCGAGCGTACGCGAGGGCAGCAAGAAGGTGCTGGGCGTGATGCCCCCGGTGTGGGAACTGGCGCGGCGCGCCGAGGAACACGTCAAGGGAATGGTGATTCCGGGCACCTTGTTCGAGGAGCTCGGCTTCAATTACATAGGCCCCATCGACGGCCACGACCTGCCGACCCTGATCCGCACACTGCGCAACCTGCGCGCGCTGAAGGGCCCGCAGTTCCTGCATGTGGTGACGCGTAAGGGCAAGGGCTATGCGCCCGCCGAGGCGAACCCCTGCACCTATCACGGCGTGAGCAAGTTCGATCCGGCGAGCGGCAGGCAGGCGGCCTCGGCCGGCGGCGGGCCGACCTACACGCAGGTATTCGGCCAGTGGCTGTGCGATATGGCGGCGGCCGACGACCGCGTGGTCGGCATTACCCCCGCGATGCGCGAAGGCTCCGGGCTGGTCGAGTTCTCCGAACGCTTTCCGGACCGCTACTACGACGTGGGCATCGCCGAGCAACACGCGGTGACCCTGGCGGCGGGGCTGGCCTGCGAGGGGCAGAAACCGGTGGTGGCGATCTATTCGACCTTTTTGCAGCGCGCCTACGACCAGCTGATCCACGACGTGGCGATCCAGAACCTGCCGGTGGTGTTCGCCATCGACCGCGCGGGATTGGTCGGCCCCGACGGCCCCACCCACGCGGGCAGCTTCGACCTGAGCTTCCTGCGGTGCATCCCGAACATGACCGTGATGGCGCCGGCCGACGAGAATGAGTGCCGCCAGATGCTCTATACCGCCTGTCAGCTCGAGGGCCCGGCGGCGGTGCGCTACCCGCGCGGCAAGGGACCGGGTGTGCCGGTTGAAGCGCCGATGCAGGCACTACCGGTCGGCAAGGCGGAACCGCGTCGGCAGGGTGAAAGTGTGGCGCTGCTCGCCTTCGGCAGCATGCTCGCGCCGGCGCTGGAGGCCGGCGCGACGCTGGACGCCACGGTGGTCAACATGCGCTACGTGAAGCCGCTGGACGAAGCGCTGATCGTGGCGCTGGCCAAGGAACACGAGCTGCTGGTGACGGTCGAAGAGAACGCGGTGGCGGGCGGTGCCGGCAGCGGCGTCGCCGAGACGCTGGCACGCCACGGCATCAGCGTGGCGCTCATGCACTTGGGCCTGCCCGACCGCTTCGTGGATCACGGCGCGCGGGAGGAACTGCTTGCCGAATGCGGACTTAGCGCCGAGGGTATCGTACGCAGCGTGCACCAGAGCCTTGCCAATATCACCCCGCTCGCGTAAAGTCCCAGTAATTTACTCAGGAATAGAGCGCGCCGCGCTCGTCGTCGTCGAGGAAGTCGCACCATGAGCCAAAGCCCTGCCTCCGTCGTCACGCCCGTCATCGCTGACGTGCAGGCCAGCGCCGACACGCGCTGCATCCCGATCAACAAGGTGGGCATCAAGGACATCCGCCACCCGGTGCGGGTGCGCCAGCGCGCCGGCGGTGAGCAGCACACCGTGGCGAATTTCAACATGTACGTGAACCTGCCGCACAACTTCAAGGGCACGCACATGTCGCGCTTCGTCGCGATCCTCAACCGCCACGAGCGCGAGATCTGCGTGAAGAGCTTCAAGGAGATGCTCGGCGAGATGACCGAGATCCTCGAAGCGCAGGCCGGTCACATCGAGATGGCCTTCCCCTACTTCATCGAGAAGGCCGCGCCGGTGTCCGGCGTACGCAGCCTGATCGATTACAACGTCACCTTCGTCGGCGAACTCACCGAGGCAGGTCCGGTCATGACCATCAAGGTCGTGGTGCCGGTCACCAGCCTGTGCCCCTGCTCCAAGGAAATTTCGGCGTACGGTGCCCACAACCAGCGCTCGCACGTCACCGTCACCGCGCGCCTGCGCGACTTCGTCTGGATCGAAGACCTGATCGACATCGTGGAGAGCGAGGCCTCGTGCGAACTGTTCGGCCTGCTCAAGCGGCCGGACGAGAAGTACGTCACCGAGCGTGCCTACGACAATCCCAAGTTCGTCGAGGACATGGTGCGCGACGTCGCCGCGCGCCTGAACGCGGAGGAGCGCATCGGCGCCTTCGTGGTGGAATCCGAGAACTTCGAGTCCATCCACAACCATTCGGCCTACGCGCTGATCGAGAAGGACAAGGACAACCCCGCCTGGTAAACGGTCGGGGCTAGCGCTGGTGCAGCCCCACCGTGCGAGCGGCAACGTCCAAAGCAGCAGCCGGATCGTCCTCTCGGCCCGTGAAGTCGCCCCGCGCGGCCCTGAGTGCCACGCGCTCGTAATCGATCTCCGCTGTGGTGCGATAGCCCAGGCGGCGGAATAACGGTACCGGCGGACACCAACCCTGCACCGCGTGCTGGGTTAGAAAAGTGCCGACTACTCCCGTCAGCAACAACCAGCGCCGGCTGTTCGTGGCGGCGAGCAGCGCGCTCATGGCGGCCAAGCTCCCCGCGTTGGCCTCCAGTACCCGCTCGATATCCCACTCCCGCTCCAACTCGCGTAGGCGCGTCTCGATGGCTTGCGGGCCCTCGGCCGCGAGCCGCTCCACACGCGCCTCCACGTCCGCACGAAACTGCGCGTTCAAGCCCGGATCGGTGTGTTTCATCACCCGCGCGGAGTTGACCGACATGGCGCCTCCCGGTTCGACGAGTTTCCCACTCAGTCTAGACGAGCCGGCGGCGCACTCGTCGAGCCGGCGGCGCGGCCGGCCGCCCGCGCTACGCGGCCGCCAGACCCGCCATCTTGCGCTCCCAGGCCCAGGCGTGCGCGACGATGGTATCGAGTGCCGCATAGCGCGGCTGCCAGCCGAGCACCTCGCGCGCGCGGCCGGCATCGGCCACCAGTCGCGCGGGATCGCCGGCGCGCCGCGGCGCCTCGCGCACCTCGATCGGACAGCGCGTGACGCGCCGCGCCGCCTCGATCACCTCCTGCACCGAGAAACCCTGCCCGTTGCCGAGGTTGTAGCGGTCGCTCGCGCCGCCTTGCAACAGCCGCTCCAGCGCCAGTAGATGCGCGTCGCACAGGTCCATGACGTGGATATAGTCACGAATGCAGGTGCCGTCGGGGGTGTCGTAATCGCGCCCGAACACGCTGATGGCTTCGCGCCGCCCCGAAGCGGCCTGCAACACCAACGGAATGAGGTGGGTCTCCGGCTCGTGGCGCTCGCCGACGGCGCCGTCGGGGTCGGCGCCCGCGGCATTGAAATAGCGCAGGCAGATCGACTTGAGCCCGTACGCGTGATCGAAATCCTCCAGCATCTGTTCGACCATCGCCTTGCTATGACCGTAAGGATTGATGGGCGCCCGCGGTTGATGATCGTCGATGGGCACCTGCCGCGGCTCGCCGAACACCGCGGCGGTGGACGAGAAAATGAACGGCGGCGCGCCGTGGCGCACCATCGCCTCGAGCAGGTTGAGGGTGTTCAGCACGTTGTTGCGGTAATACATCGCCGGTTCGCGCACCGACTCGCCCACCTGAATGTAGGACGCAAAGTGCATCACGCCGTCGAAGCGCCGCGCCCCAAACAACCGGTCCAGCAGTTCGGTGTCCGCGATATCCCCCGCGATCAGCTCCCCTGCCACCACCGCGTCCCGGTAGCCGGTCGACAGATTGTCCAGCGTCACCACCTCGTGGCCCGCGCGCGCGAGCACCTTCACCATGTGCGAACCGATATAGCCCGCGCCCCCGACCACCAGAATTCGCGCCACTGTCTCCCCCTCATGCTGTGATGTAGACCGGCGAGACGGCGCGCACCCGAAAGCCCGCGTCGTCCGCCGTGCGATATTTCCGGCCAAGTATAGCCAGCGCGCCGACACTGCCCGCACACGCGCACCCAACCTTGCGATCCCTTGGCCCTGCGCGCCGGTCTATGCATAATGGCGCCATGCAAAACACCAACCGCCTTGCCCAGTACTTTGTCAGCCTGATCATCCTCGTAGGGGCTCTAGCCCTGGGCATCGGCCTCAGCCTATGGCTGACGGCCGACCGCGCGTCCGCCCCGCTGCCGGAACTGCGCTACGGCACCGCCCTGCCGGAGGCGCAGCCGCTCGACGACTTCACCCTGGTCGACCATCACGGACAAGCGTTCGACCGCTCTCGCCTGACGGGGCAGTGGACGCTGGCCTTCTTCGGGTTCACCAACTGCCCGGACGTCTGCCCCACCACGCTGGCGGTGCTGGACGACGTGAAGCAGCGCCTCGCCCAACAGGGCTACGAGGACCAGCTGCAGGTCGCGTTCGTCTCGGTCGACCCGGCCCGCGATACGCCGGCGCAGGTCGCGGCCTACATGAACCACTTCAACCCCGAGTTCGTGGGCGTGACCGGCGAGCTGGAGCAGATCCGCCGCCTCACCCGCCAAGTGGGCATCGTGTTCGTGCACGAGCAGGGGAAAGTAGAAGGCGCCTATGACGTGCATCACAGCGCCGCCGTGCTGCTGTTCGACCCGCAGGGGCGCTGGTCCGCGCTGTTCTCCTCGCCGCACTACGGCGAGGACATGAGCCAGGACATGCTGACCATCCTGCAGCACTACGAGGGCTGACCATGCGCCGCGCTATCGCCTACCTGCTGTTGATGCTGGCGACGTCGCCCGCCCTGGCCACGGAGCTGCGCGTCACCGACCCCTGGGTGCGCGAAGCACCGCCGACGGCGCACGTCATGGCCGGCTACCTCACGCTCCACAACGACAGCGCCGAGACGCGCCGCCTGGTGGGCGTCTCCGCGGCCGGTTTCGGTATGTCGGAGCTGCACCGCACCGTCATGGCCGAAGGCGTCGCGCGTATGGAACACATTACCAACCTGCCCATCGAGGCCGGCGCCACCGCGGTCTTGGAGCCCGGCGGCCACCACCTCATGCTGATGCACCCAAGCCAGGTCCCTGGCGCGGGCGCGACGGTCGCCATCGAACTGCAGTTCGACGATGGCAGCACGCTGCAGTTCGACGCCCCGGTGCAGCGCCGGCGCGACGGCGGGCAGCGCCATCACGATCACTCCGGGCACGGCAGTCACTCCGGCCACCACGGTCACTAGCCGGTGGAACGTTCATCCGCTCGCCGGCGGCCGCGTGTCGACGTGGCCGCCTCCTGGCTCGATCGTGTCCTGACTCTGCCGCAGTACGCGCTCCCGCACCACGCCCTGTCGCTGCTCGCCCACCGCCTGACGCGCCTGCGGCGCCCGGCCGCGTTGAAGAACGCCATGATCCGGGCGTTCATCCGCGCCTACGGCGTGGACATGAACTTGGCCGCCGAACCGACGCCGGAGGCCTACCCGGACTTCAACAGTTTCTTCACCCGGCCCCTGGTGCCCGGCGCCCGCCCCATCGCCGAGCCGCCCGAGGGAATCGTCAGCCCCGCCGACGGCGCCTTCAGTCAACTGGGCAGCATCGCGGGCGACCAAATCTTCCAGGCCAAAGGTCACCAGTACACTCTGCAGGCCCTGCTCGGTGGCGGCGCGGCGGACGCCGCTCCCTTTCTGGGCGGCCAATTCGCCACCATCTACCTCAGCCCCAAAGACTATCACCGGGTGCACATGCCCTGCGCGGGAACCCTGCGCAGCATGCTGCACGTCCCCGGGCGCCTGTTCAGCGTCAACAGCCGCACCGCCCGCGTGGTACCGGGGCTGTTCGCGCGCAACGAACGCGTCGTGGCGCTGTTCGACACCGAGGCCGGGCCCATGGCGGTCATTCTGGTGGGCGCGCTGTTCGTGGCGGGCATCGAAATGGTCTGGTCGGGACTGGTGACGCCCCCCACCCGTGCGCGCGTGCGGCGCTGGGATTATGAAGACGGGCCGCAGCTCGCGCGGGGCGCCGAACTCGGTCGCTTCAACATGGGCTCCACGGTGATCGTGTTGTTCCCGCCCGGCGCGATGGCCTGGGAGCCGCACCATGGGCCCACCGACGCCGTGCAAATGGGCGAACTGCTGGGGCGCATGCTGCGCTGAGCCTCAGCGTGGATCGGCGTCCCGTTCCTCGGCGAAGTGCTCGTAGCCCCGCAGCGGGACCGGCAGGGGGACGCCGTCGCGCCCGCGCAGTTGCAGACCCTCCCCCGCCACGATGCTGCCGATCCGGGTGCAGGGCACGCCCGCCTGTGCGCAGGCGCGCTCCACCGCCGCCTGCTGCGCGGGGGGCGCGGTAAAGCAGAGTTCGTAGTCGTCCCCGCCGGACAGCGCCAGCCGCCACGCCGCCGGCTCCGTCTCGCCCCAGGCACGCACCTCGGCCGCCAGCGGCAGCGCCGTACAGTCGAGCACCGCCCCCACGCCGCTGGCCGCCAGGATATGCGTGAGATCGCCGGCTAGACCGTCGGAGAGATCGATGGCGCTAGTGGCGAGCCCGCGCAAGGCGAGCCCCAGCGCCACCCGGGGCGTGGGACGATCCAAGCGGGTGCGCAGGCGCCGCGCCGACTCGCCGGGCAGCTCGACACGCCCCTGCACCGCCGCCAGCCCCAGCGCGGCGTCGCCCAGCGTGCCGCTGACGTAGACGCCGTCGCCCGGTCGCGCCCCGCTGCGACGCAGCGCGGCCTCGGGCGGCGCGAAGCCGAGCACTTGTACGCTGATGGTCAAGGGCCCGCGGGTGGTGTCGCCGCCCACAAGTTGCACGCCGTGCGCCTCGGCCAGGGCGCGCAAGCCGCCCGCGAACGCGGTCAGCCACGCCTCGTCGGCGCGGGGCAGGGTCAGGCTGAGGGTGAACCAGGCGGGCTGTGCGCCCATCGCCGCCAGGTCGCTGAGGTTGACCGCCAAGGCCTTGTGGCCGATGTCGGCGGCTGCCGTATCGGTGGGGAAATGGACACCCGCCACCAGCGTGTCGACCGCCACCACCAGATGCTGGCCGGCGGGCGGTGCGAGCAGCGCGGCGTCGTCGCCCACGCCGAGCGTGACGTCGCGGCGCTGTGCGCCCAGGCGGGCGAAATGCCGCGCGATCAGGTCGAACTCGCCCATGGCTCCGTGCCGCGCCGCTCGGCGCGCCGCGCTAGCGCCGCCCCTGGCGCGCCGCCACCTCGACCTCGCGCACGGCGCGCGCCACCTTGTCGAGGATACCGTTGACGTACTTGTGCCCCTGGTCCGCGCCGAAGGTCTTGGCGAGCTCCACGGCCTCGTTGATCACCACGCGATAGGGAATCTCGGGATGAAAGCGCAGCTCAAACGCGCCCAGGCGCAACACCGCGCGCTCGACCGGATCGAGACCCGCCAGGGAGCGGTCGAGGTGGGGACTGATATCGCGGTCCAGGGCCGCGCACTCGCGCGCGACGCCCTGCAGCAGGCCCTGGAAGTACTCCAGCTCGGCACCCGAGAGCTCCTCGTCCTCCACGAACTGCTGTTGGATGGCGCGCGCGTCCTGGTCGGCGAGGTCCCACTGGTAGAGGGCCTGCAAGGCCAAGCGGCGCGCGTTACTGCGCTTGTGACGACTCATCCGTGCTCCGTCAGCCCTCGAGCTGCTTGAAAAGGTTGACCATCTCGATGGCGGAGAGCGCCGCCTCGACGCCCTTGTTGCCGGCCTTGGTGCCGGCGCGCTCGATGGCCTGCTCGATGGTGTCCACCGTCAGCACCCCGAAGGCGACCGGCAGGTCGTGCTTGAGCGCGAGCTGCGCCAGGCCTTTGCTGCACTCGCCCGCCACATAGTCGAAATGCGGCGTGCCGCCGCGAATCACCGCACCCAGCGCGATAATGGCGTCGAACTTGCGGGTGGCCGCGAGGCGCTGGACGACCAGCGGAATCTCGAAGGCGCCGGGCACCCGCACCACCTCGATGTCGCGCTCGGCCACGCCGTGGCGGCGCAAGGTGTCGATCGCCCCGCCCTCGAGGCTGTCCACCACAAAGCTGTTGAAGCGCCCCACCACCAGGCCGTAGCGCCCGCCGCGCGCGGCGAAATCGCCTTCCGTCGTTTTGATGTTAGCCATACATTCCCCCGCGTGTGCGCCGGTCCGGCCGGCTATTCACTGACGTATTCCACCACTTCGAGATCGAAACCCGACAGGCCGTGCATGCGCTTGGGCGCCGACAGCACGCGCATGCGCCGCACGCCCAGGTCCATCAGGATCTGCGCGCCGATTCCGTACGTGCGCAGGTCCGCACGCGGTTCATCGCGCGGCAACTCCACGCCCTGATCGCGCAGGGCGTAGTCCTGCACGCTGCGCACCAGCTCGTCCGGCGCGAGTGCGCGGCGCAGCACGATCAGTACCCCGGCCGGCTCGCGGGCGATCCGCGCCAAGGCATCATCGAGCGGCCAGCCGCAGTCCTCGCGTCGGCTGCCGAACAGATCGCACAGGGTGTTCTCCACATGCACGCGCACCAGCACCGGCTGGTCCGCCCGCGGCTCGCCCTTGACCAGCGCAAGGTGCACCTCGCCCCCCACGCAGTCGCGGTAGACGTGCAGCCGAAACTCGCCGTGCGCGGTCGGCATCGCGCAGCGGGCGGCGCACTCTACGTTGTGCTCATGCTGCAAACGGTAGTGGATCAGGTCCGCCACCGTGCCGATCTTGAGCCCATGCTGGGCGGCAAAGACCTCAAGATCCGGGCGCCGCGCCATGGAGCCGTCCTCATTGAGAATCTCGACGATGACGGCCGCGGGCTCCAGACCGGCCAGCCGGGCCAGATCGCAGCCCGCCTCGGTGTGCCCCGCGCGCGTGAGCACCCCGCCCGGCTGCGCCATGAGCGGAAAGATGTGCCCCGGCTGCACGATGTCGGTGGGCTGGGCGCCGGGCGCCACCGCCGCCTGCACCGTCACCGCGCGATCGGCCGCCGAGATCCCCGTGGTCACGCCCTCGGCCGCCTCGATGGAGACGGTGAAATTGGTGGCGTGCTTGTCGTTGGTGTTGCTGACCATGAGCGGCAGGCGCAGCCGCTCGCAGCGCTCGCGCGTGAGGGTGAGACACACCAAGCCGCGCCCGTAGCGGGCCATGAAGTTGATGTCCTCGGGGCGCACCAACGAGGCCGCCATGATCAGGTCGCCCTCGTTCTCGCGATCCTCGTCGTCCATCAGGATCACCATCTTGCCCTGACGGATGTCGGCGACTATCTCTTCGATGCTGTTCAGCGGCATAGGTGTCGGCCCGCGCTAGCGGCGCAAAAAGCCGTGTTCCTCCAGGAAGGCCTCGGTGATGCCCGGCTCGGCGGCCTTCTCGCCGAGCAGCAGTCGCTCCAGATACCGGGCGATGACGTCCACTTCGAGGTTGACCCGCGCCCCGGGTAGCAGGGCATCCAGGGTGGTGTGGGCGAGCGTGTGAGGCACGATGTTAACCCCAAAGCGCGTCCCGTTCACCTCGTTCACGGTGAGACTGACGCCTTCGATGCAGATCGAGCCCTTACCCGCGATGTAGCGCGCCAGTTCGCGCGGCGCCTCGAACACGAAACGCACCGAGCGCGCCTCGGGGCGGCGCTCGACCACTACGCCGAGGCCGTCCACATGCCCGCTCACCAGGTGGCCGCCCAGCCGCGTGGTGGGCGTGAGCGCCTTCTCCAGGTTCACGCGGCCGCCCACGCCCAGCGCACCGAGTGTGGTGCACGCCAGCGTCTCGCGCGAGACGTCCGCCCAGAAGCCGTCGCCCGGCAATTCCACCGCGGTCAGACACACACCGCTCACCGCGATGCTGTCGCCCAGCGCCACATCGCCCAGATCCAAGGCGCCGCTGCGCACCCGCAGGCGCAGGTCGCCGCCGCGCGGCTCCAGCGCCGCGACCTCGCCGACCGCCTGAATGATCCCGGTAAACATCAGCCCACCTCCACAGGGCGCAGGGTCAAACGCAGGTCCTCCCCCACCGCCCGTATCTCGCGCACGTCGAAGCGCATGCGCTCGGCCATGCGCGTCAGTGCCGGCAGGTGAAACAGGCCCCGCGCGCCATCGCCCAGCACCACCGGGGCCATGTACACGACGAGTTCGTCGACCAGCCCCGCCTGAAGCAAGGCGCCGTTCAGCCCGGCACCCGCCTCCACCAACACCTCGTTCACCTCGCGCCGGGCCAACTCGGCCAGCAAGGCGGCCAGGTCCACGCCGCCGTCGGACGCGGGCAGGCGTAGGAGTTGCGCCCCGGCCGCCTCGAGCGCCCGCGCGGGGGCCTCGTGGCGCCCGCAGGTGGCCAACAAGGTCGTCCCCGGCTCGCGCAACAGGCGCGCCGCCGGCGGCGTGCGCAGCCCGCTGTCGGCCACCACGCGCAGCGGCTGGTCCACCCGCCCCAGGCTCGCCTCGCGGACGGTGAGCGCCGGGTCGTCCGCGACCACGGTGCCGGCGCCGGTGAGAATGGCGGAGCTGCGCGCGCGCCAGCGCTGCACATCGGCGCGCGCCGCCGGGCCGGTGATCCACTGGCTTTCACCGGAGGCCATGGCGGTGCGTCCGTCGAGGCTCATGGCGAGCTTGCTGCGCACCCAGGGTCGCCCCCGTTCCATGCGCGCGACGAAGCCGGGGTTGAGCGCATGCGCCTCGGCGGCCATCAGCCCGCTCGCTACCGCCACCCCCGCCTGCGCCAGGGCCCGCAGGCCGTCGCCGGCCACACGCGGATTGGGGTCTTCCATGGCCGCCACCACGCGCGCCACGCCCGCGTCGATCAGCGCCGCGCTACAGGGCGGCGTGCGCCCATGGTGACAACAGGGCTCCAGCGTGACATAGGCGGTCGCCCCGCGGGCCGCCTCGCCCGCGGCGCGCAGCGCATGCACCTCGGCATGCGCCTCGCCCGCGCGCGCGTGCCATCCTTCGCCCACCACGCGCCCGTCCCGCACCAGCACACAGCCCACGCGCGGGTTCGGGTCGGTGGTATACAGACCACGCCGCGCCAAGCCGAGGGCACGCGCCATGTGTTCGTGGTCTTGCAGCGTGAAGCTCATCGCTTGGGCGGCTTACGGCCGTTGGCCGGCAACAAGGGCATCTGCCGGCCGTTCTCGGCCGGCGGCGCCTCGCTCTCCAGACGCTCGATTTCTTCACGGAAGGCGCGCATGTCCTGAAAGCTGCGGTACACCGAGGCGAAACGCACGTAGGCCACCTGGTCGAGCGCGCGCAGCTCCAGCATCACCCACTCGCCGATATCGCTCGAGGCGACCTCGCGCTCGCCGGTGGCGCGGATGCGATGCTTGATGCGGTTGATCGCCGCCTCCACGGCCTCGGTATCGACCGGCCGCTTCTCCAACGCCCGCTGCATCCCGCCGCGCAGCCTCTGCTCATCGAACGGCACCCGCGTGCCATCGCGCTTGACCACCCGCGGCATGGCGAGCTCGGCCGACTCGAAGGTCGTGAAGCGCTCGGCGCAGGTCAGGCATTCGCGCCGCCGGCGCACCATGTCGCCCTCGTTGGCCAGGCGCGAGTCGATGACCTTGGTGTCGGGCGCTCCACAGAACGGACAACGCATAAGCCCTACCTGGCGACCGCCGAGATGCCCTCAGCGGCCGTACACCGGGAAGCGCGCGCACAGCGCGCGCACCTGCTCGCGCACGCGCGCCACCGTGTCCTCGTTCTCCACGTCGTCCAGCACGTCGCAGATCCAGCCGGCGAGGTCGCGCACTTCCGCCTCGCCAAAACCGCGGGTGGTCGCCGCGGGCGTGCCGATGCGGATGCCGCTGGTGACGAACGGCGACTGCGGGTCATTGGGCACGCTGTTCTTGTTGACCGTGATGTGCGCACGACCGAGCGCATCGTCGGCGGCCTTGCCGGTGATGCCCTTGTCGACCAGGTCGACCAGAAACAGGTGGTTGTCGGTACCGCCGGAGACGATCTTGTAGCCCCGCTCCATCATGGTGTTGGCCATGACGCGCGCGTTGTCCCGCACCCGCTCCTGGTAGGCGCGGAACTCCGGCTCCAGCGCTTCCTTGAAGGCCACCGCCTTGGCCGCGATGACGTGCATCAGCGGACCGCCCTGCGTGCCGGGGAACACCAGCGAATTCAGCCGCTTTTCGATATCGGGGTTCTCGCGCGCGAGGATGATGCCGCCGCGCGGCCCGCGCAGGGTCTTGTGCGTGGTGGAGGTGGTCACGTCGGCGATGAACGTGGGGTTGGGATACACGCCCGCCGCCACCAGGCCGGCCACGTGCGCCATGTCCACGAACAGATACGCGCCCACCTCGTCGGCGATATCGCGAAAGCGCTGCCAGTCCACCACGCGCGAGTAGGCGGAGAAGCCCGCCACGATCATCTTGGGCCGGTGCTCCTTGGCGAGGCGCTCGACCTGTGCGTAGTCGATCTCGCCGGTGGCCTCGTCCAGACCGTACTGCACGGCGTTGAACAGCTTGCCGGAGAAGTTCACCTTGGCGCCGTGGGTGAGGTGGCCTCCGTGCGCGAGGCTCATGCCGAGGATGGTGTCGCCGGGGTTCAGTAACGCGAAATACACCGCCGCGTTGGCCTGCGAACCCGAATGCGGCTGCACGTTCGCGTAGGCGGCGCCGAACAACTGCTTGGCGCGTTCGATGGCCAACCGCTCGGCAACGTCCACGTACTCGCAGCCGCCGTAGTAGCGCTTACCGGGATACCCCTCGGCGTACTTGTTGGTCAGCACCGAGCCCTGCGCCTCCATGACCCGGGGGCTGGCGTAGTTCTCCGAGGCGATCAGCTCGATGTGATCCTCCTGGCGAACCCGCTCGGCCTCCATGGCGGCCCAAAGCTCGTCGTCGTACCCGGCAATGCGCATCTCTCGGCTGAACATGCATCCTCCTGAGCCGCCGACTGTCTGGATCCCCCTACGGAGGCGCAAGCGCCTGCCCGCGCTGGGAAACGCGGGCCTGGCGCCCGGTCGGCGCAAAAGCGTAAGACTACCCGATTCGGGGCGTCGATGCATGAGGATTGTGGGGTGGCGGGCTCGGCCGGCACGGGCAACACGAGTCGCCCGGAAACAAAAAGCCCCGCAGAGCGGGGCGAATGTTGCTTACCTGCAGTGTCCGGGTTGCCCGGTGTCCATGCAGCCTCTGGCGGGCCTTGGAAAATGCCAGAGCAATTAGTTGCAGACCATACTACGCCGATTAAGTTCCGGCGCAAGCGCACTGGTCGTCTTCTTTGCGGTCAATCCCACACCGACTCGATGGTCCCGCCCGCGGCGGCGGTCAGGGCCGTCTCGATGTGCCCGGGCGCGCTGCGAATGTTCATGAAGCTGTTCGCGCCCATCATGGAAAGGTCCGGGAAATTCATGGCGATGCGAAAACGCGCATGCAGCGCGCGCACGGTGCCGTCGGTGACCAGGATCTCGTAGGGCAGATGCGCGGTGGAGCGCACCGGCTTGAAGTCGATCTCACTCATGACCCAGGCGTCGCCGGTCTCGGCATCGCGCATCGCCACGCCGAACACCGTCTCGCGCTTACCGGGCAGGTCCACACGGTAAACCTTGTGTACCCCGCCGGCGCCCTTGGCGAGATTCGCCTCCAGCACCCTGAGCGCCTCGTCGTGGCTGTTGTGCGTCGCCAGCACCATGGGCGCGTCGAAGCGCTCCATGCCGAACATGTAGCGGTAACGCGACAGCTGGCGGGGCGTGAGGCCGTCGGCCGGACCGAATTGTTGCTCGGCGCCGAGGGCGGCATCCAGCGCGGCGGTAATGTCGCCCAGATCGTTGGCCATGCGGTAGGCCGCAGCCATGTATGACGGATTGGTGTAGCTCACCTGAATCTTGCCGTCCATACGCGTCAGGGCCACACGCTGCACGGCACCGTAGCCGCCGAAGTCACTACGCGCCGCCGTTTTCAACAACGACGCGTGGGTCACGCCGATGATCTTCGCGCCATCGTACGGATCGTACTCACCCACGACTTCGAAACCGGCGCGGGCAAGGCGCTCTTTCACGCCGTCGGCCACCGCGTCCATGTCGCCGGTTTCACTCCCGGCCAACACGAAGGGCTTCAGCGCCTGATCGGCATGGGCCGGCGCGAGCAACAAGCTCAGAACAACTGCAAACAACCAGGTCGTGATGCGCATGGCTCACCTCCTGAGAAAATGCGAAAGAAAAAGGGGCCGCGCTTGCGGCCCCTTCAGGTTTTGCTCAGAAGCGCCAGGCGTACCCGAGCTCGATCTCGAACTGCCGCATCTGCAGTTCGATGGTCTGGCCATCGAGCGGGTTCGTGCCCGAGACCGTGCGCTTCGGCGCATACATCGCGGCGAAGTTCAGCTCCTGGTTGTTACCCATCCGGCGCGTAAAGCCGCCGGTGATGTGGTGCTCCATGATGCCCGGCGCCAGGATGTTGAACAGCACCTCGGAGGAGCGGATCGGCTGCTCGCCGTAGCTGTAACCGACGCGCCAGGTCCAATCCTGATTGTGCTGCCACTGGTAGCCGAGCTTGTAGATGGTCATGTCGCGCCAGCCGAAGCCGGGCCCGTTATCATCACCAAGCTGTCCCGGAGAGGCGAACGGGTTAGCGATCGAGTTGATGTCGCTGTACCAGATGTGCTGGACGTCGAACAACAAGGTGCCCTGCTTACCCTGCGGCGCGATGTCGAAGGCGAGGCCGACGGTGGCCGTGGCCGGGATATCGAAACCGCCCTGCTCGGCGAACAAGCCACTGTACTTATCGAACTCGTCCATGCGCATTTTGGTTTGATAGCTCGCACCAAGACGAAGTCCGGGCATCGCCTCACCTTGTATGCCGACTTTCGCGCCATATCCGAAGCTGTCATCCGTGCCGCGATTCGTCAGGTTGTTCGGATCGGACGAGAACCCCATTTGGCCGAAAGCGCCAAGCCCTTTTGCTTCGAAACGCTGGTAGGCGAGGATCGGGCTGATGCCGACGGCGATGTTGTCGTTCACCTTGCGCGCGTAGGTCGGCGCGATGAACAGCTGCATGAGGTCGACGCCGGTTTCGCCACCACAAAACGAACCGGATCCACCGCCAAAGCCAGCACAGATGTCATTCTCGAAAGCCGGGTAGTCAGTGTTCATGCCGCCATTGCCGTAGACGCTGATGCCGATGGCGTTGTTCTCGTCCAGCATGTGGTTGTAACCAAATGCAGGAATCAGATGCCAATCGGAGTCGGACTCCACAGTCCCAGGCTGCAGCGGAACGTTCGGGGACCCCGCGCCCTGCGGATTGCCGACGGTGTACTCACGCCGCGGACTGAACACCGCGAGGCTGGCATCGGTACGACCACCGATGGTGACCATACCGGCCGGATTGGTGGCCGCGGCCAGCGCGTCTTGCGAGTAGGCCACACCGGCACCCGCGAGTGCCTTACTGGTGGTGCCGTAGCCGTGCGCGAAATAACCGTTGGTGGCCCAGGCGGCACCCGGTGCGGCAAAAGTGAGCGCGATCGCAACAGCGAGAGTCTTTTTTCTTGTCATACCCCTCTCCTTCGGCACATGCCGATTTCCGTTTTTGTTTTACCGGGAACAACGCCCCGCGAACACAACGTTTTTCAGAACATTCTAATGTTGCACCAGTGGCATATCGCCAACTAGTGATGCGGTTCGTGTCCGAATAGAGCACAGTTTTTTGGCGGAGTCCAGCGAAAAAAGCGTCCGCCGGTGTGTGCGCTACTGGCGAAGCCGCCTCTAGCATCTCTGATCTGCGCGCAGAAGAAAACCTCCCCGCCAGGCGGGGAGGTGCGCGCCCTTATGTGCATGCGTCACGGCACTCGCCGCATACCACCATGCGGCGAACCAACGCTCAAAAGCGGTGGCTGTACATCAGCTGCCAGTTGGTTTGGCTGTGATCCACGGTGACGCCCTGGCCATTGGTGCGCGTCACCTCGGGTGCATAGGCCAGAGCGAAATTCAGCGTCTGTGCCGCGCTCAACTCATAACCGAGGCCGGCGGTATAGTGGCGCTCGGTGGTCGCCGGGAACAAGGGATTCATGTCTTGATCGGGGATGGGGTTCTTGCCGTAGTTGAACCCGGCCCGCAGTGTCACCCGCGGCGTCGCCCGATAAGCGCCGCCGACTCGATAGACCGTTTGGTTGCGCCAGTTCTGCGGCATGGTGATGTCGAACCCGCCGCTGTCGCTCGCGTAACTCATGCGGAAGTCTTGCATGACGTCCGCCCAATGGATGCGCATGACGTCCGCCGCGACCATCCAGCGCGCCGCCTGGTAGGCCGCGCCGACGCCGTAGGTCTCCGGCCACTGGAAGTCACGCACCCGAATGGTCCCGTGTTCTTCGAAGCCGCCCTCGGCGCTCAGCCGTGCGTTGCTCGCTTCCATATCGCGCAGATCGGTTTTCGAGTGATAGGTCGCGCCGAAGCTCAGGGCCTCGGTCGGCCGATAGGCGACGCCGAGTTTGCCGGCGATACCGGTACTGTACGCCGCGCCGCGAAAATCGTTGCTGTCCCGGAAATCGATACGCGCCCATTGCGCGGAACCGAGCGTCCCCTGCATCGCCGGGTCCGCATACATGTCGTAGGGGTTGCTCATCATCGCGCCGAGCTGCGCGCCGGGCGCCGCCATCATCAGGTCCAGCCCCGCCCAAACGAAATCGACACTGCCGCCGACGCTCAAGGTCTCGTTCACCTCGAACACCAGCGGCGCCATCACGCGCCCCACGCCGAGCTCCGACAACACACGATCGCCGGAGCCCATGGCCAGAAAGCTGTCGGCCGCGTAATCGGTGCCCATGCCGCCCTGGGCGAACACGGCCAGGCCATAGGTATAGCGCCCCTGCTTGCGCGCCCAACCGACCGCCGGCATGACGTAGCGCGTCCCGCGCGACTCCGCGGATGGCGCCCCGTCGGCACGCGAGGTCACATCGGGCCCCAGCACGCCCACGGCGGCGTCGATACGATGGCCCTGCGCCATGAATCCCAGCGTGGCGGGGTTGTTCATCAGCGCCGCGGTGCCGTTGTCGTAGGCCAGCGCTGCACCGCCCATGCCGGCGGCGACCGCGCCGTAACCCTCGAGGTTCATACCGTTGGTCGCCCACGCCGCGCCCGGCGCCGCCAGCGCGAACGCAACGGCGGTCGCCAGTCCCCCTCTGTTACTCATGGATTCCCCTTGTCCTTTGGCGGCAGCGCCTCGCGCGCCAACGCCGTCGTTGTTGTCGGCCGCGAGCGGCTCGTGGATTAGGATATTCTAATGTTCGATCAGTAGCATATGACTACATGGTGATGCGCGGAGTCGACTAAACCACAGGCTGTTTCGCAAGTCCAGCGACACTTCGCCGCGCGCGCGGTTGAAGGCGCGAGCAAGGAGCGCCGAGGAGGGAGCGTGCTGCAACACCACGGCAACGACCTCACGTGCACGCTACCGCTCGCTCAGGAGGGCCCGTCGCAGAGGCGGCAGTGGGTGCGCGGTGGGGAGAAGCCCGAAGGCGTTAGAAAGGTTGGGGCGAGAAGCCCCGCGGCTGGGGCGCACCATCAGGCGGACAACCGTCCCGCGGGGCAGGCGCAAAAAAAACCCTCCTCCACGGCGTGGAGGAGGGTTACTCGTACAGCCGGCGATTCGGCGCTATTCGACCGAATCGCGATCCATCGTGCCGACCTTCTCACCCGCCATCTGGCGGCGGACGAAGCCAACGTCGGTGCTGTTCAGCGCGAAGGGGAAGGACAGGATGTCGGTCGGGCTGGAATCGCCGTAGGGCCGGTTACACGCCGAGACTTCCTCGTCGTCCTTGCCGGGGCAGCCGGAGGTCTGGAACGGCTTGCCCGAGGCGATCAGGGCGTCCACTTCGTCCTTCGGAATGCCGAAGTCCACGACCTGCCCCGCCTCGTTGAACTGCATGTCGTCCACGCGACCGCCGGCGTAGTCGATGATGAAGCGGCCGAGCTGCACGCGACGCCACTGGCCGCGATCCACCGGCGCCCAATCCTCCATCAGCGAGCCTTCTTCGGGAAAGAAGGCGAACATGTGATTGTGGCCGCCGAGGTCCTTGATGCGCTGCGCCACCTCGAGGATTTCCTGCTCTGTCTCGCCCATGCCGCAGATCAGGTGCGCGCCGAACTTCTCCGGCCCGAAGATCTCGGCCGCCCACTCGATCGCCTGCCAATACTTCTGCCAGGTGTGCGGGCTGTCCACGCTCTTGCCGCGCGTGCGCTCGAAGATCTCCGGCGTGACGGCATCGAGCGCCACGGTGAAGATGTCGGCGCCCATGTCGCGCAGACGCACCAGATCGTCGTAGTCGAGCGTCGTGGGGTTGGAGAGGATGGACACCGGCACGTGCGGCACCTCCTTGACCCACTTCTCGAGCAGCACGAACGTGTCGTCGTCGGACTCGGGGTGGGTGATCATGGAGATGCACATGCGCTGGAACTGGCCCTTGTCGCCGCCCTGCTTCACGCGCTCGATCACTTCGTCGTAACGCGCGGTGGGCCAGTCGACGCGGATGAAGTTGCGGTCCGCGTAATCGCGCTGCTCTTCGCGGTGACGCGCCAGGCCGCAGTACGCGCAGTTGGCGCGGCAGCCCTCCGGGTAGGTCACCAGGAGGTTCAGACAGTGCGTGCAGGCGGTGCGGTGCATGTTGCCGGGCACCAGGCCGAGGGTGATGGCCGCCGCGGTGGACATCTGCACGTACTCGGGCGAGCGCATGTCCGGCGTCTTGATATGGTAGTTGGGCCGGTAGAAGTTGACCGGCATGACGTTGTCAGCGGTGACGCTCATATGTCCTCCTGTTGAATCCTGCCGCCCGCAGCAGCGCTACGCGGCGAAGTACTCGTCGAACGCAATCCAGCCGCGACGCATGTTCGCGTCCTCGGCCGCAGCCGGCGTGCGCCAGCAGTTCTTGAGGGAGGCGCGGCGCTCCACGGCGCGGCGCAACCCCGGCTCGAACTGATCGAGCACGTCCTCCTCGAAATCCTCCAGCGCATTCTCATCCCCGGCCAGGTAGGCGGCGGCCGCACGCCCGGCGGCCTCGCCGGACACCACGGCCGCGTGGATGCCTGCCCCGGTGATCGGATGGGTGAGTCCTGCCGCATCGCCGACAAAGAGCGCGCACCCCTCGACCAGGTGCTCGCGCGGCCCGCCGACGGGAATCGCGCCACCGGTGCGCGCCAGAATCTCGCGCCCGAGCAGCCCCTGCGCCACCAGCGCCTCATGCAGCGCCTCCAGCGGGCGTTTGAGGTTGTCCTCGAACTCGCGGTCGGCACCGAGGCCCAGATTGGCGACCGCCCCTTTGGGGAACAACCAGCCGTACCCGCCAGGATAGTCGTCGGACAGCCAGATGTCGGTATCCGCGTAGGGCCGCAGCAGCGGCACCGTGTACTGGCGCGTGTAAACGATCTCCAGCGGCGGGAGCCCGAGCAACTCCGCCACCGGCGAGTGCGGGCCGTCGCCCGCGATGATGAGCTCGTACGCCACGTCGAAGCGCTGCGTCTTGTCGGCACAGGTCGCCACGCGCCGTTCCGCATCCAGGGCCACCAGACGCGTGCCGGTCAATACCTCAGCCCCCGCCTCGATGGCCCGCTGCGCGATGGCGCGATCGAAGGCCGCGCGGTCGATCATCAGCCCCGGGAACTCGGACGCCTCGACCGCGCCGGAGGGCAGCATGGTCTTCATCCCCGTGACGCGCTGCTGCAACACGCCCTCGGGCCGGGCGTAGCGCCCCATGGGGTTCGGGATGAACTCGGCGCACTGCACCGGCTCGCCAAGCCGGCGGTTGCGCTCCACGGCGAGCACCGAGCGACCGGCGGCGGCCGCCTCGGCGGCAGCGCTCGCGCCGCCCGGCCCCATACCGACCACGAGGACGTCCACCGTGCGCATGACCGGCTCCTACTTCGCCTCGGGCGGATTGAGGGCGCTCTGGATCGCGGCCACGAAATCCTGCGGTTTCAGCATCAGCATCTCGCCCTGATAATCATCGAAGAACTGCTGCACGTTCTGCTCCAGCGCCTCGATCGGCGTGTCGCGCAGCGCGCCCTCCAGGTCCGGCACCAATCGTTTCGGATTAACGAAGAAGTCGCCGGTGATCCACAGCTGCTTGATGCGCTTGCGCGCGTTGTCCACCGCGACGCTGACGCGCATCAGGCCGCCCTCGGAGCGGTAAATGCCGTCGAGGGTGGGGGTCTCGCTGAGCGGCCGGTCGATCTGATAGACCCACTCGTCGGTGTCGATCTCGGCGAGCGCCTCGCGATACTTCTCCTGCTCGGCCGCCGTCAGCTCTTCGGCCGCCTCGAAACGCACGCCGAAGGCCTCCCCAAAGGCGTCCGCGATGTGGCGCTTCACGTCCGCGAGCGCGGGCGCCTCGCCGAGCAGTTCCTTCAGGTTCACGACGCGCTCGCGCGCGGAACTGATGGCCTTGTCGCTCAACTTCTCGGCCGGGATGCGCAGCACGCGCAGCATGCGCTCCACGTCGAAATCCACCAGCAGCGTGCCCTGGTAGAGGATGGAATCGCCGTCGAAGGCGCCGCCGGTGCCCGAGATCTTGCGCCCGTCCACTTCGATGTCGTTGCGTGGGCGGAACTGGGCGTCAACGCCCAGGCGGCTGATACCGTCGGCCGCCGCCTCGCAGATGCGCCGCGCAATCGCCGCCATGTCGGCGGTACCGAGCGCGCGCTTGTCGAGGTACAGCTCCCAACCGATCTGAGTGGGGTCGAAAAAGATCGCGCCGCCGCCGGTAATGCGCCGCTGGATGTCGATACCGTTTTCACGGCAGTAATCCGCGCGCAGCTCCTGGGCCACGCTCTGGTGAAAACCGACAAGGGCACTGGGGGTGAACTGCAGGAACCGCAGGGTGTGCGGAATAAGGCCCTCCTGATGGGCCTCCAGCATGGCGCGGTTGAGTGCCATGTTCTCGGCCGCGCGGCGCAGGCCCGTGTCGATCAGGCGCCAGGTCTGCTCATCACGCGTATTCATACCCCGCACCCCCCGCTGCCGGCCGCGGCACCTTCGCTGACGATGCTGATCCCCTTCAGGCTGCCGCTGGCCGCGATCGGCGCCCGCCGATGCTGCCGCTCGTGCTCGAGGATCTGTTCGAGGTCTACCTCGATGCCACGGCCGGGACCGTCGACGGCCAGCACCTCGTCACCCACGGCAATGGAGCAGCAAGCGGGCGTGACGGTCACCCGCCGTCCCAAGCGGGCGGCCAGTTCCACCATGCCGTCCGAGGGGTGCGCCATGCCGGTCATACCGGCCATGACCGCATAGGTGTCGATCTGCATCTTGGACAGACCCGGCGGACGGGCGCAGCCGAGCAGCAACGGCGTGCGAGGCAGCGCCTCGCGCGCGTCCATGAAGAAGCGTCCCACCTCGGTGCTGTCGGGCGTAACGAACGGGCGATGCTCCGGCGCATAGAACGGCATCACCACCACCAGCACCACGGCATCGGGCGTGTGCCGCTGCAGCATCTTGAGCGCGTTCCACTCGCCTAGCAGGTGACCGTAATGCAGCCCCACCACGATATGCGGCACCACCTTCATGTTGGTGTTGACCAGCGTCTCGAGAGTCTGCTCGAAGTCATCCACGCTGCGGCGCAGGTGGTATACCTGGGAAATGGTGTCCTGCGCGCCGATCACGTCCATCATGGCCGCATCGATCCCCGACTGTTCCATGCTCTTGGCAATATCGTCGGTGACGAGCGCGGTGTGCAGCGCGATCTTGAAGTGGGGAAAGTTGTCCTTGATCCGCCGAATCGTGGAGTAGTAGTCGTCGTACTCCACTTCGTTACGGTGGTTGGAGCCGCCGGTGAGCAACATGCCCTGACCGCCCTGCTCCACAATCTCGTTCACCACGCGCCACAGATCCTCGGGCGAACGCGCCGGGATCATCGGCTCGAGGATCTTGGCCTTGCAGTGGTCGCACTGCAGCTTGCAGTCGCCGCCGGTGATGGACACCGCCGGCCACGCGCTCTTGCCGCAGTCCTTGATCTCGCTGGTCTGGAAGGACTTGAAGGTGGGCGTATAAAAGTTGATATCGGCGTGGGCCAAGCCCGCCGCTTGCCAGCGCCCGCCCATCTCCGCGATGAGCGCTTCGTCGAGTTGGATGTCTTCCAACGCCTCGACGCGACGCGTGATGCCGTACCAATCACTCATGCCAACCCCCGTGTGATTCGATCCCCGCGCCGGCACGCCGCGCAGTCGCCGTCTCTCCAACGGCGACGCGGAAGGCGCCCGCTTCCAAGCTCGGCTTCCGCGCCAGATTTCACTCCGCTGCGGACAAGAACGCGCGGCGTTACAGCGGCCACGATGCCGTTCGGCGCTCGCAGTATGACGCCTGCGACTCCAGCCCCGTGCCCGCAAAAGGAGCCGGGCCACCGCATCCGCAATGCGGCGACCCGCCTACCGCGTCGGCTCGCTCAGCAGCCGCCGAAGCCGTCCGCGTCCATTTTGGACTCGAACGCACTCAGGGCATCGGATCCGGTGACAAGATCGGCCGACTCGCCGTCCCAGTCGGAGGGCTTCATCTTCACCAGCCAACCGTCCCCGTAGGGATCTTCGTTGATCAAGCCGGGCTTGCTCGCCACCGCGTCGTTGATCGCGGTCACTTCGCCGGCGACCGGCGCCTTCACCGGACCCACCCACTTGCCGGATTCCACGGTGGCACAGGACTTGTCCTTCTTGACGTCCTTACCGACCTTCTTCGGCGTGTAGGAGACGATCTGACCGGCCAGGGAGCAGGCGTAAGAGGTCATGCCGACGGTCACGGTGCCGTCGCCCTCTTTGCGCACCCAGACGTTGTTCTCAACGTTGTACATCAGGTCTTCGGGAATGTTACACCCACGTACGGCGCCCATACTTTCTTCTCCTTAGAGCTATGGATCCAACAAAAAACTGCGGACTCCCCCATTGGCGGCAGGCTCGCCTTGGAATAGGTTCCTCCACCTACCATCGCGGCATCGCGCGCCGCGCCACCGCCTCCACTACCCAGCGGGCACCAGAAACGGAAACTGCGGGGCCGACCAGCGCCGACCCGCCGTCCAACCTAACAGCATATCATCTGCTAGAAGGAAAGCACCCGGTCGGCGGACAGCACCAGGTCGGCCAACACCCCGCCACCGGAGAGTTCGTCGATCTCAGCGATGATCTCGGCGTTGGGGTCGATCTCGTAGCCCGGCAACGCCGGGAGACACAGGTGGAGCTTCACGCCCGCGCTCTTGGCGTCGCGCATGAACTCGATGATCTTTTTGCCGCCCGCCATCGCCGCCAGGTTCTCGGCCACCCCTCTTTGGGCGAGCTTGACAGCTTCCATGGTCAGAAACAGATCAACCTCGGCGTCCATGGAGGCCAAGATGGCGCCCAGAAAAAACGGCGTCGCGCACCGATGCGGCGTACTGGGCCCGCTGGTCATCATGATGACGACCTTCTTCTCCTCGTTGTCGAGGTAGTGATCGCTCATAGCTACCGCACGTTCCGCTCACAGTGGATATCTTCGCGCCGCGCGCGCTCGCAGTAACCGCGCTGCGCCTCGTCGCCAATCAGAAGCTTGCTGAGCGCCACCTCGGCCCCCTCGGTGGGCATTACGCGCGCCACCCAGGCCTCGTAAGGCTCGATATTGAGCAAGCTCGGATCCTCCATCACCGTTCGGTTGCCTTCGATGATGGTGCATTCGAAAAAGTTGGGGATGGGCCCGGCCCATTTACCGCTTTCGATGGTGGCCACCGGCTTGCCGGCCGGCCGCACCGTGCCCGGCTTACGCACCCGCAGATTGAGGATCTTGCCCGCAATCGTCTGCGAGATGTCGGTCATACCGACCGTCAGGCTGCCGTCTTCTTCGCGCCGCACCCAGATCTGGAACTCGTCGTCGTAATAGAGCTCGGGACGGAATTCGCAGCCGTTACACTCCATGCGCTGCCCTTTGTTCTTGGTGGATCCTGGGCAAAAGGGCGACCGGCCCACGCCGGTCGCCCTTCCGCGCCTGATTAGGCGACGCCCCGCTGCTTGAGGAAGTCCATCGAGTCGCTAACGTTCTCGTGGATCCCCAGCTTGCGCGGGGACAGGCCCAGCGCCAGACCGAGCAGCTGCGTGAAGTAGAGGATCTTCACGCCGGTCTTGATACCGAACTCCTTCTCCGCCCGCACCTGGTGCATCTCCAGGCCGGAGTGGCAGGTCGGGCACTCGGTGGCAATCACCTCGGCGCCCGAATCCTCGGCCGCCTGCAGCAGGTTCAGCACCAGCTGGGTGGAGGTGTCGGCGTCGGACAGCGTGTGAGCACCGCCACAGCACGCCGTCTTGAGCGGGAAGTCGACGTTCTCGGCGCCCGCCGCGGCCAACAGATCGTCCATAAAGTGCGGCTTGTAGCTGGACTCCGAACCCGGACCCTGATCCTTCTCGGGGAAGATCTGGCGCGGGCGGGTGTACATGCAGCCGTAATAGTTGGCGATCTTGATGCCCTTGAGGGTGTTCTTGACCTTGGCCTTCACGCCCTCCGGACCGAGCTCCTCCATCAGCCACTCGAGCAGATGCAGGGTACGCACATCGCCGGTGTACTCCGGATCGTCCGACTTCTTGGCCAGATCCTTCACCGTGTTCAGCGCGTCCTCAGAGGTCGCCAACTCGAACTCGGCCTTCTTCAGGTTGTGATAGCAGCCGTTGCAGGGCGCCATCACGGCATCCAGGCCCATCTGCTCGGTGGCGATGGCGAGGTTGCGCGCCGACAGGTAGGTCTGCAGCATCGGGTGAACATTCTTCACCTCCATGGCGCCGCAGCAGTTCCAGTCCTTCAGGTTCTCCATCTCCAGGCCCAGCGCCTTGACGATGGCGCGAGTGGAGCGGTCGTACGGACCACCGGAGCCCTCGAGGGCACAACCCGGGTAGTAGGCAACCTTAGCCATGAGCGGCCTCCTTCTGTTCGCGGACGTACTCCTGCAGCACTTCGCCGGTACGACCCCAAGACTTGGTGCGCGGCTTGAACACCGTGTTGGTGCCCATGCGCATCAGATGCGCGACGGGCATGTAGCGCACCATGCGCTTGATCATCTCCACCAACCAGGGCTGCATCAGCGGCTGGCCGGTCTTCTTGAAGAAGTTCTTCATCACGTCGCCGTCTTCGATACGGCCCCGCGCATAGATCTGCTCGGTGAACTCTTCGTCGAAGATCGTGGACGGCGTCTTGTCGGTGATGCCTTCCTCTTCCAGCCAGTGCGCCAGCGCCTTCATCACGCCTTCGGGACGCACGTCCTTGGGGCAGATGTTGGTGCACTTGTTACACGACACGCACTGCCAGATGATCTCCTTGTCACGGATGATCTCGTCCTTCAGGCCGAGACGCGTGACGTAGATCCAGTAGCGCGGATTGAAGTCGGTGTTCTGCGCGTACATGGTGCACGAGTTGGTGCACGAGCCGCACTGCCAGCAACGGTGCACGTTCTCGCCGCCGGTGTACTTCTGAATGGTCGCCTCGAAATCGTCGTCGTAGTCGACCACGGTACGCGGCGTAATCATGGTGTTCCAATGACCGGACACGTCTACGCCGTCCACCACGAGCTTGTCGTGCTGCAGAATGCGTTCCGGCTCGATCAGGGTCTTCTCGTGAATAGCCATCGCTGTCTCCGCGCTACCCGTGCGTCAGTGCACGGTGTCCCGTTTAACCCGGGATTGACCGCCACGCCGCGCGGGGTCAATTCCCAACAATTTCTTCACCGGCTCGGCCGGATCCTGCTTACCGCCGAACTCCGCTTCCAATAATCCCATGCTGCTCGACATCGCGCGCATGTAGTCGGTGTACGCCCAAGCGAACACCAGATCGACCAAGTACGGCACGTCGCGGTAAAAGCCGCGCTCACTCAACCGCTCCGCCACCCAGACCCGTACCGCTTCATAAGTCTCCGGACGATCATCGAACGGCGTCTCCCGCAGGGTGTCGCCGCCTTTGATGAACTCGCGCATGGCGCCACTTTGCGTGCCAAGATCCCACACCCAGCGCGTCATCAGCGGATACTGCTCCGGAGCCCGAAAGTGCAGCAACTCCGCGCCGAAGTCCCACGCCGAACGCCGTACCTTGCCGTTGAGCTTTTGACCCGCCTTGTCCTGCGCCGGTTCAACCGGGACCGCGGCCACGAAGGCGTCCAGCCGTTCCTTCACCGCGCCCTCGCCGTACACCAGTCGCTCCAGCAACTCACGCACCGCCTGAAGCTCCAGCCGACCCAGCGCGCCCGGCAAACGCTTGCGCGCCGGGAACACCGTCTCCATCAGCGCGTCGAGCGCGGCCTGGTCGAGCTGGCCGAGATGATCCTTGGCCATGGCACGCTCGAACAGCGCATGCTTGGTCTGCAAGGAGCCGATGAACTCGGCCACCCCGGCCTGCTCTTCCATCGCACGCAGCATCTCGTCCAGCTTGCTGTTGAAGATACTGCCGTCCAGTTCGACGGTAAGCGCCGCGGGCCGGAGCACTTCGCTCCCGCCCGCGGTGCCGTCCTTAGCTTGCTTTTTGCGCCAGAGCATTTAGGTCGTTGATCGCCCTCAGTGCGGCCGACTGCCCCTGCGAGATACTGTCATCAATGGTCTCGGGAGCCGTCGCCGCGCCCGCCACGTAGATGCCGGGACGCGTGGTACCGCTGGTGTTGGTGTAATGCTCGGCCTTGTCGACGAAGCCATGCTTCTCAAGGCCGATGCCGAACACCTTGGAGATTTCGGGATTGTCCACGTTCGGGTCCATGCCGATGGCGTGCACCACGATGTCGAACGGAATCACGATGGGACGCTTGACTAGCGTGTCCTCGCCCTTCACCAGCAGGCGGCCGTCGCCGGAGCGGGTCACCTCGGCGATACGCGCCTTCACGAACTTGGTCTTGAACTCTTCCTGCGACTTCCAATAGAACTTGTCTTCGTACAGACCGAACGTACGGATGTCCATGTAGTAGATGAACACGTCCGTCTCGGGCGACAGTTCCTTGATTTCCATGGCCAGATTGGTGGACACGGTGCAGCAGATCTTGGAGCACCACTCGCGGCCGATCTGACGGTCGCGGGAGCCCACGCACAGCAGGATCGCAACGCGCTCGGGCACACGGCCGTCGGACGGGCAAGCAATCTTGCCGCTGGCGACCATCTGCTCGACCTGGGTGGTGGTCAGCACGTCTTCGTAGGTGCCGAAGCCCCACTCGGGCTTGTTGATCGAGTCGAAATGCGTGAAGCCCGTACCGAGCACGATGGCGCCCGCATTCACGGTCTCGCCATTGGACAGGGTGGCGGTAAAGTTACCGGCCTCGCCCTCGACCTTGGTCACCTTGGTGCTCTTGTGCACCGTGATGTTGGCGTCCTCTTCGACGCGGCTGACCATGCGGCCGATCGCGTCTTTCGCCCACTCGCCGGAAGGCACCAGCTTCGCGTAACCCGACAGGATCGGGGCGCCACCCAGGACGTCCTCCTTCTCGACCAGAACGGCGCGACGCCCCGCACCGGCAACGCCCGCGGCGGCGGCAAGGCCGGCCGGACCGGCGCCCACTACTAGAATCGTGTCTTGCATTGTTACGCCCTTCCTCCCAACGCCAATTCCGGGTTATAGAGATACTCGATGTTGCCGGCCTCGACCTCCTTGAGGTAGGCCTCGAAGTTCTTCTTGGCCTCGGTCCAGCTGATGCCCATCTTCTCCACCAGCTCCTCGCAGGGCGAGGCGTGCCACTGCAGCTGCACGATCTTGAACGGATCGGCCCCGCAGGCCAGCGCCGCGAACTGCACATCGGCCATGATCGGCACCGAGAAGTTCTGCTCGTGCGCGCGCCCGATCCACTGGTTCTTGTCCATGGTGGTGATGCAGCCGGTGTCGATACCCAGCATCACATCGGCCTGGGCCTCTTCCTTCGCCACGCGGATCTTGCGGTCCATGGTGAAGGAGCGGGTGAACTCGCGCTCGGAGATGATGTGGCGGAAGCCAAACCCGCAGCAGTCGTACCAGGTGGAGTAGTCGATCAGCTGCGAACCCAGCGCCTGGGCCACCGAGGAGCCGACCGCGGTGCGGTTGCCGCCCAGCACCGTGGGGTCGTAGATCGCGTCCTCGTGCACCATCTTGTAGTAGTGACACGCGGCGTGCATGGTCACGCGGATGTTGGACACGTCGATGGTCTGCAGCTCGGAGGCGATGCGGTTGCGCATCACGTGCACCCACTCGGAGTAGTGGATGATCTCCTCGGGAATCACCAGCTTGCCGTCCACCAGGCGACCGAGCTTGCCCAGGATCTTCTTGACCTTCTCGCGCAGCTCCGCCGACTCGACCAGGTACTTGCGGATCTCCTTGTAGTTACCGAAGGAGGTGCCGCAGTGCACCAGCGGGAAGAAGTGACCCAGCTCGTGGCCGTGCTGCTTGCCCGACACGTAGGCCTGGTGGAAGTTGCGCAGGAACACCGCGGCCAGCGACTCGACGTTGCCGATGCCCGAGCCGTGGTAGTTCCACGCCGTGCAGGAGGTCTGGTCGGTCTCGTCCAGGTAGTCCTTGCCCGGCTCGAAGTTGAACTTGTTCATGAACCACATCAGGGACGCGGGGTAGCCCGGGATGTTGCCGCACTGCCCGCAGCTCTTGTGGTGCCACAGCTGCTTGGTGGGGACCTTCTTGTCCCAGCCGAACAGGGTCTTGACGTTGATGGGCTCGTGCTCGTCGGTGATCCGGTGGACGATGATCTCGCCCTCCTTCTCGAGCTCCCACATGTGCTCGCGGATGTCGTCCATCCGCTCGCCGAGGTCGATGGTGCGACGGTCCACGTGCTTGCGCACCCAATCGGTCGCGCGCGTGGCCTCTTCCGCCGACAGGTTGGCGTCCTGGAAGAAGGAGCCGTGGCCGGCGATGCCGCCGGTGTTTTCGTCGCCAGGAATCTGGTTGCTCATAATGCCTCCTAGTCGCTGCTTAGCCGTCGTGGCGCCGCGCGGGGATCAGTCGTCGTCTTCCTGCTCTTCGAGCCAGTCTTCGTAGTCGTCGCGCTTCTCGTCGATGAAGTCTTCGATTACGTCGAACAAGTTCTCGTCCATCGTCTCCAGGGAGTTCATGACGCCGGTCATCTCCCAAATGGTGTACATCTCGATGGACGTCTTCAGGGAAACTTCCCACGCGGTCTCGACCGTCTGCAGGGTCTTGACCGGAATGGCCTTGCGCAGGGTTTTCAGGTCGCCTTCGACCTTCTGGATATTCGGACCCCAGTCAGGGAAGTGGTCCGGCTGGATCATGTCGGGGGAGAGCTGGTTACCGGTGGTGATGAGCTTGAGCATCACGCGACCGAAGGGACGCAGCACGTCCTTGGCGGACTGCATGCCGTGCTTGATCGCCACCTCGCGCATGATCATGACCAGGCCGCCGGGGGAGTTCTTGAACGGGCAACGCGCCGCGCAGGTCATGCACTGCGCACAAGCCCAGATCTTCTCCTGCATGGCGTCGTAGATCTGCTCGACGTTCGCCGTCCAGAGGAGCTGCACGATCTCGCGCGGGCTGTAGTCATAGAACTGCGCCGACGGGCACGTAGCGGTGCAAATGCCGCAATTCAAGCAGCCGTTTAGTTCGTGGTCGTAGCGGAAATCACTCCGAATCTCGTCGTAGATTTCCTGCATCTCTGCATATGTAGCCATGAGATTACCTCTTCTTCGCGTTGCCCTCGGCCGCGCCCGCGACACGA
Source organism: Ectothiorhodospiraceae bacterium 2226 (assembly GCA_013348725.1). Lineage (NCBI taxonomy): Bacteria > Pseudomonadati > Pseudomonadota > Gammaproteobacteria > Chromatiales > Ectothiorhodospiraceae > Ectothiorhodospiraceae bacterium 2226. The sequence continues at coordinate 2,361,063 of CP054689.1, read as the reverse complement.
GGTTGCGCCAGACTCGATACCGCTGCTTCGAAGAGGGCACCGCCTGCGCGGGAACCCACCAGAAATACGCCTAAAAAACGCCTATGCTACCTGAACGAACACGCCGCAGCCAAGCACCCTAGTGCGACTTACAAGGATAGCCGAACGGCCACCGCATTACCATCATATTCAGATATACTAAAGGAGTTAGGCGCGCGCGCCTAGCCCCTCCTGCACCGCTCTAGAGCCTGCACCACCCTAGAAAAGGAACGGCGACCCGCCGCCAGGGAGACAACCCCCACGCGGGGATGTCCGCCAGGCGGTCGAGCCGCCTTCCACCCTCAACCGAGAGTTAGATGAACAAACAGATGTCGGACTCGCCCGCGAACTCGAAGAACGTGGCTGCGCCACCGTACTCGATGCCCGTGATGAAATCCTCGGGGTTCATGTCGAACAAATCGACCGTCATCTGGCAGGCAATCATCTTGACGTCGGCCTCGACGCAAAGCTCCCGCAGGTCCTCGAGACTGGCGACGCCCTTGGACCGCATCTTCTGCTTCATCATCGCCGTCATCATCCCCTGCATACCGGGCAGCGCCTGGAGCAGCACCGGCATCGGGAGCGGCATCGGCATACCCGGGTTGCCGAGCGAGGTGACCTTGACATCGAGCTTCTTGCGCAACAACTGAAGCCCGTAGAAAGTGAAGAACACCTGAACCTGATATCCTAGGGCCGCCGCGGTGGATGCCAGGATGAACGGCGGATAACCCCAATCCAAACTACCCTTCGTGGCGATGATCGCCAACTTCTTCTCGCTCATGGACGCCTCCCGGGCGTTGCGATTTACGCCTTCTTCATCAAGAAGTAGAACTTGCCGCCTTCCTCACGATGCTCGAGCAGCTCGTTGCCGGTCTGCTTGGCGAACGCTTCGAAGTCCTTCACGGCACCGGGGTCGGTCGCAATGATGTGCAGCACCTGACCACCCTGCATCCCGCCCAGCGCCTTCTTCGCGCGCAGGATCGGCAGCGGGCAGTTCAGACCCGAGGCGTCCAGTTCTTGATCAAAATTCGCCATTACTGCTCTCCTTTCTACTCGCTAGGTTGAAACAAAGCGGCGCACTACCGGCGCCGCCATGACTCGCTTAATTAGAATTCCAGAATTCCATCCTACACTTATATGACACAGATGGTTTTGGAACGCAATACCCAAAACCGGCCGGCCGCGCCGACCGCCCGGGCTCACAAGGAGACGGCCCCGCCACTCTCGATCCAGCCCATGATGCCGCCCCGCAGGTTGCATACGTTGCGGTGTCCGCGCGCGCTCAGCAGCGCACAGGCTTGGGCGGACCGTCCGCCGCTCTGGCAGTAGAAGATCCGGAGGGTATCATCTCCCTCATCCTCGGTGGAGCGCCACTCGCCCTCGCGCAGCGGCAGTACGTGCAGCGGCACGTTCTCGGCGCCCGGAATGGCGCCCCGCTGCGCCTCGGCAGGCGAACGTACATCGAACAGCCGGATCCGCTTCGCTTCAGGGGTCTGCAGCAGCGCCCGCAACTCGGCGGGGCCGAGCTCTTTAAAGCTATACATGGTTCGGCGATCCCTCTACATTGGCAAATTATCGCTATTTTATAATATCCTTATGCAGCATGCATCTTGGTTCGCCCAAGAGCCGACACCCCAGTTACCGGTGAGTCACCCCGCACGCGTTGAGGGCCGCTCGCGGCGCATGCTAAAGTGCGGCGTCTCGTCGATGGGCTAACGCAACAGGAGCAGACGTGGAAAAGAAAGATTTTCAGCCGGATACGCGCTATACCGTGACCATGCGGGATGAGGCGGGCAAGCTGCGGCCGGCCAATCTCTACGTTTACCGCTTGTATGACGACTTCATGATCGTCCGCCTGACCAACAATGACGGTCTGCTGCGCAAGATGAAGTACGACGACATCATCAAGATCGTCAAGACCACGCAGGTGCGGCCCGAAGAGCGCTTTACCATCCCCGATGCGGTGCTCAAAGAAGCCGTATGGAAGGACCGGAACAGCATGTTCCGCTACTCCTCCGCACCCCAGCGCGGAAAGTAAACCCGCCGCCCGGGAGCCCCGGCTCCCGGGCCGCCCTCCCCCGCCGCCGGGGGAACTTCGACGCCGGTTCACGCGTCGCAGGAGGTACAAGCAGCCGCTGCAGCAGCGCCTCCGGAGGCCTTACTTGCCCCTTGCCCGCCGTCCCCGCCGCCACGACCACTCCCCTCCTAGGGGGCGACGCCCGCTATTGACACTGCTGTTCGCCCTCGTCGGGTTGCTCGGCGCCGCGGCGGGCCATGCCGCAGGACCGCTCGACCTGCCCGAAATGGGTTCGAGTTCCTCCACGGTGCTCAGCGCCGAACAGGAACGGCAGATCGGCGAGTCGGCGATGCGTTCCTTACGTAGCGCACTGCGCCTGCTCGACGACCCGGTGGTGGAGTCCTACGTGCAGAACCTCGGCGACCGGCTGGCGGCCTATGCCAACGAGACCACGTACCAGTTCACTTTCTTCGTCGTCGACGACCCTTCGATCAACGCCTTCGCCATGCCCGGCGGGTACATCGGCGTGCACGTCGGGCTGATCCTGGCGGCCGAGTCCGAGCACGAGCTGGCGGCCGTGCTCGCCCACGAAATCGCCCATGTGACTCAGCGCCACATCGCCCGTCAGGTTGAGCGGCAGAACCGCATGGGCCTGCCCGGCGCGGCCGCCATCCTCGCGGCGATGGTGTTGAGCCAGTACAGCCCACAGGCGGCGCAGGCCGCGCTCGCCACCTACACCGCCGGCAGCATCCAGATGGCGATCAATCACACCCGCGCGCACGAGTACGAGGCCGATCGGGTCGGCATCCAGCTGCTCGCGCGGGCGGGGTTCGATCCGGAGGCCATGCCGGCCTTCTTCGAGCGCCTGCAGCGCCACGCCCGACTGCACGGCTCGGCGCCGCCGGAGATCCTGAGCACCCATCCGGTGCACGCCTCGCGCATCGCGGATGCGCGTCACCGGGCCGAGGAGCAACGGGGCGAGACGCGTGAGGAAAGCGTGGCGTTTCACCTGGCTCAGGCCCGCCTTCGGGTACTCCTGTCACGCGAACCACGCGCCGTGGCCGCCGACTTCCAGCGCGAGCTGGCCGCCGACAACCACGGCCATCCCGAAACCCTGCGTTACGGCCGGGCCTTGGCGCTGCTGGAAGCGCGCGAGGTGGCCGCCGCCCAAACGCTTGTTGCGGGCCTGCTGGAGGAATCCCCCGACCAACTGGAATACCTGTTGCTGAAGGCCGAGGTGGAGAAGACCGCCGGACACGCGGAACGCAGCGCCGAAAGCTACCGGGAACTGGTGGAACTCTATCCAGGCAACGTCGCGCTTACGCGGGCCTATGCCTCGACCCTGATGGAATTCGGCCGGGCCGGCGAGGCCCGCACCTTGCTGCGCGACCACCTGCGGTACAACGAAGCCGATGCGCAGCTTTACCACCTCTTGGCGCGTGCCCACTCGGAACTCGGCGAAGCGGCCGCCGCCCATCAGGCGATGGCCGAACACTACTACCTGAACGGCAACGTCCACCGCGCCGTCGAACAGTTGCGCCAGGCGCTGCGTCGCGACGATCTCGGGGCCCACGAGCGCGCTCGCGTGAACGCCCGCTTGGAAAACATGGAACTTGAAAGCAACCCGCGGCGCCAGGTTTCCAATCCTTGACGCCGGATGCCGAGGCCTTGCGCGACGCCGGGCGCGCCCGAGAGAACGTCCTGGCAGATCAACTAGTTGATCCTTCCCTACCGGCAGCAAGTGCCCCCCGGACCCGCCTGAATATTAGCCACCCCTTATTTTCTAACGTTTAATCAATCGCTTGCCTTGCTCCCGGCAGTCGGTATTCTATGGCCCAGGAAGCACATCTTGATCCGACTGCTTTCTCAAATATCCAGAAGATAACTTGTTAAACCGTAGTCCTTTTCGTGAGGAGGAACCCATGCGGAATCCCGTGAAGACCCTCGCGGCAGCCGGGGCGATGGCCGCCATCCTTGGCGCGTTCGCCGTAGTGCCCGGGGTAGCCGTGGCGCAGGAGCAGCAAAAAAGCGCTGCCGAAGAAGGCAAAGAGATCGCTTTCGACCGTCGCAAAGGCAACTGCCTCGCGTGCCACATGGTCCCGGGCGGTGAGAGTCCCGGCAACATCGCGCCACCTTTGGTCGCCATGAAGGATCGCTTCCCCGACAAGGCGAAGCTTCGCGCCCAGGTATGGGACGCGACTCAGTTCAACCCGCTCTCCATGATGCCGCCCTTCGGGCGTCACGAGATCCTGACTGAGCAGGAAATCGACAAAATCGTCGAATTCCTTTACACGATCTAATAATTCTGATTCGGAGTGTACTGATGAGCATGCAACGCAGGACGTTTCTGAAGAGTGGTCTGGCCGGTAGCGCCGTAGCCGTCGCCGTGGGCGCCGGGCTGCTGACTCCGCAGGCGGTCTTGGCCAGCTGGCCCAAAGGCGCCTTCGAGGCCGATTCCATGGACGCCGTGATGCAGAACCTGTACCAGGACGCGGGCACCCAGGACAGCAGCGACATCCAGATCACCGCCCCGGACATCGCCGAGAATGGTGCCGTGGTGCCGGTTACGATCAACACCTCGATCGCCAACCCCGAGTCGATCACCATCATCGTCGAGAAGAACAACCAGCCCCTGGCCGGTAAGTTCGACCTCTCCGCCAATGCCGAAGGCATGGTGGCCACCCGCATCAAGATGGCCCGCACCTCCGATGTGGTCGCCGTGGTGCAGTCCAACGGCAAGCTGCACACCGCGCGCCGCGAAGTGAAGGTCACCATCGGCGGCTGCGGCGGCTAATCGCCCTCGCCTTGGCTTAGTACTCAGTTCGAGAGGATTCTGAAATGTCGACGATTCGTGTTCGTACCGCTGTGCAGGGCGATTCCACCACCGTGCGCGCCCTGATCCAGCACCCGATGGAGACCGGCCAGCGCAAGGACGGCAAGACCGGCCAGCGCATCCCGGCCCACTACATCACCGAGGTCGTGACCGAAGTGAACGGCCAGCAGGTGATGACCGCACTGTGGGGCGCCGGTATCGCCGCCAACCCCTACTTGTCCTTCCAATTCAAGGGCGCCAAAAAGGGCGACACCCTGAAGATGAGCTGGGTCGACAACAAGGGCGAGAGCGACTCGTCCGAGACCACGATCTAACGCTGGTAGGCCAACAACGAGCCGAAAACCTCTTTCAGGTTTAGGAGGAAGCAAATGAAAACAATGTTGCCGATCGCGGCGGCCGTCGGCCTGATGGCCTACGGCATGGGCAGTGCCTCCGCGCAGCAGTTTCCGGACTTCATGAAGCCCGGCGCCACCCCCGCCGAGGATGTGGAGATCATCCAGAACTACTTCCGCAACAAGTTTCCGGATGTACCGATGGAGGAGTACTCCAACGGGCTGTACGCACTGTTCCCCATCGCCCGCGGCGAGTGGCAGATGATCGAGGAGTTCCCGCCCTACGAGCCGTTCATCGAAGAGGGCGAGCAGCTGTTCAACACCCCGTTCGCCAACGGCAAGACCTACCTCGACTGCTTCGGTGCGACGGACGTCGCCGACCAGTATCCGAAGTGGGATGCCGAGCGCGGCGAGGTGGTGACCCTCGGTTATGCCATCAACCTCTGTCGTGAGGCCAATGGCGAGAAGCCGCTCAACACCAACCGTGGTCCGCTGGTGTCCATCGAGGCCTACATGGCGTACCAGGTGCGTGGGCGCCCGATGAACGTGCAGGTGCCGAACGATCCGGCCGCGCTGGCCGCCTACAACGAGGGCAAGGAGTATTACTTCACCCGTCGTGGGCAGCTGAACTTCGCGTGCTATCACTGCCACTTCGAGCCTGCGGGTCAGTCGCTGCGCACCAACAACCTGGGGCCGGCGCTCGGTCAGACCACCCACATGCCGAAGTACCGCTCCAAGTGGGGTGAGATGGGTTCGCTGCACCGCCGCTACACCGGCTGCCACAACCAGGTGCGTGCGAAGCCGCCGGGTTCGCAGAGCGAGACCTTCCGCAACTTGGAGTTCTTCCACGCTCACATGAGCAACGGCCTGCCGCTGAACGGCCCAGGCGCGCGCTTCTGAGCGAAGTACGGTAGTTGCTGGACGGACCGGCCCGCGCAAGCGGGCCGGTTTTTTTATGGGAACTGTGCGGCGCCCCGCCTTTCTGCCCCCTGCATCCTGACGCTACTGCTTCTGCCGCCGCGCCTGAAGAGTGAATCCGCAGCCAATCCTGGCGGCCGGCGCGTCCTGGACAGTGCCATCTGCACGTCCTATATAAGGAAAGTGCGCATCGTCTGCTTCCGCGTGTCACCGCCGCACCTGCAGGGCCCGGGCCTGTGCGACGTAGTCCAATCCGGGCACCCCTCACGCGACCGTAGGTCTTTCCTCAGGAGGAAGTCATGAGGAGATCCCAAGCCACCCGCACGGCGCCGCCAGGCCGCCATTGGCTGTCCCGTCACGCAACCTTCATCGCCCTATCGGCCCTTGCCACCGCCGCCGTACTGCTGCTGCTCGCCGCCCGCCCCGCCGGGGCTGAGCAGTATCCGCCCTTCATGAAGCCAGGGGCGACCCCCGAGCAGGACGTGGAAGTCATCCAGGAGTACTTCCGCAACAAGTTCCCGGACGTGCCCTACGAGGACTTCTCCAACGGTCTGTACGCCCTGTTCCCGGCTGCCCGCGCGGAATGGGAGATGATCGAGGAGTTCCCGCCCTATGACCCCTACATCGAGGAGGGGGAGCAGTTGTTCAATACCCCGTTTGCCAACGGGCGCAGCTACCTTGATTGCTTCGGCGCCACGGATGTGGCCGATCAGTATCCACGCTGGGATGCCGAACGCGGTGAGGTGGTTACCCTGGGCTACGCCATCAATCTATGCCGCGAAGCCAATGGTGAGGAGCCGCTCGACGCGGAGAAAGGCGAACTGGTATCCATCGCCGCCTACCTCGCCTATCAGGTTCGCGGGCGCCAGGTGAATGTGGAGGTGCCGGACGACCCGGCCGCGCTCGAGGCCTACAACGCGGGCAAGGAGTACTATTTCTCGCGGCGCGGGCAGCTGAACTTCGCCTGTTATCACTGCCATTTCGAGACTGCCGGTCAGTCACTGCGCACCAACAATCTGAGTGCCGCCCTGGGGCAGACGACGCATATGCCCAAGTACCGCTCCAAGTGGGGCGAGATGGGCTCGCTGCACCGGCGTTACCGCGGCTGCCACAATCAGGTGCGCGCCGCCCCTCCGGCGGCCGAGAGTGAAACCCTGCGCAACCTGGAGTACTTCCACACCCACTTCAGCAACGGCCTGCCGCTGAACGGCCCCGGAGCTCGCTTCTAAGACCGCCCGCCGGCAGGCCCCTCCTTCTTCGGGGGGGTCTGCCGGCACCGCCTCGCCGCGACGTCAGACGGGCCACTCGTGCACCGGCACCCCGGACTCCTGGCCCACGAGGTAGGCGCGCACCAGCCCCTGCCAATCCCGGCCGTGTGCCGCGACGAATGCGCGTTGCCAGGCACTTCCCGTGCGCCCGCTCTGCACCCGACCGGCGACGATGCGCAGGGAGTGGTCCACGTCACCTGCATCGATGCCGAGCCCCTCCAACCCCACCCGCGCCAAGGGAATGAGCTGCCCGAGGATCAACTCCCGCACGTTGAGGCGCTGACCGCGCAACCACGCCACGGTTGCCCCCAACCCATGGCGCGCGGCGGCATAGAAGTTGTCGCGCGCGTCCGCGAACGGCAGTTGCAGTTCCGGCGGCGCCTCCAGGTGCGCCAGAGCGTGCGCGAGCCCGTGGAAGAACGCCGCGTTCGCCACCGCATCCCCGATCGTAGGCCCCGCCGGCACCACGCGATGCTCCACGCGCAGCGTCGGCCGCCCCTCGACATCGAAGCCGATCAACGGCCGGTTCCAGCGCCAGATGGTCCCGTTGTGCAGCCGCAGGTGATTGAGCGCCTCCGCCGGCCCGTCCAACTCGACCGGCAGCAGCACCGGATAGTGCTCGAGGTTCTCCCGAAAGCACTCGAGGAGCGATTCGCTCGCGTAGCCCGAGCCGAAGGTCACGCGCTTGATGGGCCCGAAAGCCGCCCCTTCGAAGCCGCCGACTTCCACCGCCTGTTCAAACAGGGGAATGCGGGTCTCCTCCCACAGGTCGTGCCCGAACAGGTACGGCGAGTTGGCACTCAACGCCACCATCGGCGCCGAGGCGACGATGGCGGCATTGTAGAATCGCACCGCTTGCTCCGGCGCCGCCTGCAGGTGGATCTGAAAAGAGGTGGTCGCGGCCTCCAGCATCACGTCGTGATGCGCGACGCGCAGGATCTCGTGGCCTTCTATGTCGAGCTGCAGCGGACGGCCGCGGCGCACCCTCAGCACCTGCTCGTTGAGCGCGCGGTAACGCGCCATGCCGGACATGTTCGCGAGCGTGAGCATCTCCTGACGCACGGTGGGCAAGGTGCCGATCATCACCATGTGCACCCCGAGCGTGGCGGCGGCGCGGCGGCAGGCGGCCCAGAGCGCCTCGAGCTCCGCCTGCATGCGGCGCAAGGCATCGCCGGTGAGCGGCGACGGTGCGCTGTTGAGCTCGATGTTGAACGCCGCCAGCTCGGGAAACGCGAGCGGATTCTGCAGCGCCTCCAGGAACTGCGCGTTGAGCGGCGCGGGCTGCATGTCGGCGCCCACCAACCACGCCTCCAACTCCAATCCGCCGGTACAGGGGGAGACACCGAAGGCCTGTTCGTCGAACCAACGCGCGAGCAACTGCGTCTCTTGCGCGAGGTGCGCGCTGAAGCGTGTGAAGTCCCGCTTGGTAAAGCGGCTACCGCTGATCTCCTGCCCCACCCAGATCTCCTTATCTCGTTTGCAGGCCGGGGCCGCCGTCCGTGCGGGTAGCGCCGCGGGCGCGCCATGCGGCGCACCCCGGCCTTACGAGTCAGTCCTCGTCGTCGACGTCGGCCCCGTACTGCTCCTCCAAGAGCGCCGCCCATTGATGTTCATGCGCCTCCATCACTTTTAGCATGCGCTGACGCAAAGCGAGCAACTTGCTCTCGAAGTCGGGAAGGTCCGTGCCACCGTCGAGCAACTGCGCCGAGCGCTCGAGGTTCAGCAGCGCGTCGCGCAGATTGAGGCTGGCCGCCATGGCGCCTTTGACCTGCTCACGGGGCTGCGGGATCCAACTGCGGTCGGCGTAGAACGATCGCAGGTTCTCCCCCACCTCCAACAGCCGCTTGCGCAGGCGGGGCAGCGCGCCGATCTTGCTGCACTTGAGGTCGCTCCACACGGCAAGATCGATCAACTCCCGCCAGCGCGCACGCAGGTCGTCGGCCTGCACCGTGTCGAAGGCGAAGGCCCGCGCGACGCGTTCGGCATCAAACACCATGACTCGGCTCTCCTGTGGTCCGCAGCTCGCGGTCGAGTTCTTCCAGGCGTTGCGGCGTGCCCACATCGCTCCAGCGCCCCGCGTGGTACTCGCCGCTCACCAGGTGGGCGCGCATGGCATCGCGCAGCAACGGCGCGAGCGGAAACGCGCCCGGCCGGCAAGGGGCGAACAGCGCGGGGCGATAGACCCCGATCCCGCTGAAGGTCAGGCGGCGCTCACCCGCGGCGCTCAGCCAGCCCGCGTCCAGTACGAAGTCGCCCCCGGGGTGGTGCGGGGGATTGTCCACCATGACCAAGTGCGCCAGCCCGTCGGGGGCGGCCGGCAGACGTTCGAAGGGGTAATCCGTCCACACGTCGCCGTTCACCACCACGAACGGGTCCGGCCCGAGCATGGGCAGCGCGCGGTGGATGCCGCCGCCGGTCTCCAGCGCGCCTTCGGGCTCCGGCGAGTAGCGCAGCGTGACGCCGTAGCGCGCGCCGTCGCCCAAGCGCTCGACGATGCGCGCCCCGAGGTGGGCGTGATTCACCACGATGTCGCACATCCCGGCGCGCGCCAGGGCGAGGATGTGGTATTCAATTAGCGGCCGCCCGCCCACCTCGAGCAGCGGTTTCGGCGTGTGGTCGGTGAGCGGGCGCATGCGCTCGCCGCGGCCCGCGGCGAGGATCATGGCGCGCACGCCGACGCCTCCTGGTCGGTGCGCGCCAGTAAGGCCGCCAACGGCGCGAGCTCGGGGTAGCGCCCGGCGACCTCGACCACATAGCCCAGCGTGCGCGGAATGTCCTTCAGGTAACCGGGCTTGCCGTCGCGCGCGTTGAGCCGGGCGAAAATGCCGGCGGCCTTGAGATGCCGCTGCACGCCCATCAGATCGAACCAGCGCAGGAAGCGCGCCTCGTCGGCGGCCTCCTCGCTCAGCACCTCGCGCCGCAGCAGCAGCGTGCGGTAGCCGAGCGCCCAGGCCTCCACCCGCGCGCGCGGCCAGGCGATGTAGCAGTCGCGCAGCAGGGAGACGAGGTCATAGGTCAACGGGCCGATCACCGCATCCTGAAAATCGAGGATGCCGGGGTTATGGCCCTCGCAGACCATCAGGTTGCGTGAGTGGTAATCACGGTGCACGCACACGCGCGGCTGCTCGAGCGCCGCATCCGCCAGAAACGCGAATATGCGTTCGAGCCCACGCTCCTCCGCGTCCGACAGAGCGATATCGAGATGGCGCTGCAGATACCACTCGCGAAACAAGCCCATCTCCGTCAGCAGCAGCGTCCGGTCATAACTCGGTAGCGCCCCATCCGCCCGCGGCCCCTGGGCCTGCAGGGTGCACAAGGCACCGAGCGCATCGCCATACAGGCGCTCGACGCTGTCCTCGTCCAGCGCGTCCAGATACGGTCGGTTCCCGAGGTCGGTGAGCAGCAAAAAGCCCTGCTCCGGCGCGGCGGCCAGCACCCGCGGCGCATTGAGCCCCATGTCGCCGAGCAGCGCGGCGGTATGGATGAACGGCCCCACATCCTCCTGCGGCGGGGGCGCATCCATCGCAATGCGGGTCACCGCCGCCCCCGCGGCGGTGTAACCGACGCGGAAATAGCGCCGGAAGCTCGCATCGCTGGAGGCCGGCGCAATGTCGAAGGCCGGCAGGCGCAAGTCCTCGCGCAGCCAGCGCGTCAACGCGTCGAATCGCTCATCCATACCGCCGTCAACTCCTGCTGCCATGATCGTTGCAGGCATTGTACGCCAAGGCGGTCGTCCGCCTTTGTGAACCGTGTGCCGGACGGCTTGATCCGCCGCCACGCGCGCCGTAGGCTGCGGGCCTCATGAAACCGCCCCCAGCCACAAGCACCCCCCTCGCCGCACGGACCCGTTACCCGCTGGTCGACGCCGCACGCGGCTTGGCCATCGTGCTCATGATCGGCTACCACTTCGTGTTCGACCTGCACTACTTCGGCGTGGTGCAGGTCGACCTCTATCACGCGCAGCCGTGGCTCGCCCTGCGCGCCTTTATCGTGACGCTGTTCTTGTTGCTCGTGGGGGTGAGCCTGCATCTGGCGGCCCGCGGCGGCCTGTCGGCCCGACGTTATGCGCGGCGGCTGGCGCTACTGGTGCTCTACGCGCTGTTGGTGAGCGCCGGCAGTTATATGCTGTTTCCCGACAGCATGATCTTCTTCGGTGTGCTGCACTTCATCGCCCTCGCGAGCGTGCTCGGGCTCGCCTTCGTCGGGCTGTACCGGACCAACCTCGTCCTCGGCGCCGGACTGGTCGCTTTCGGGCTGCTGTACGCACACCCGCTGTTCGACCGCCCGTGGCTGCAATGGGTCGGCCTGATGACCCACAAGCCCGTGACCGAGGACTACGTGCCTCTGCTGCCCTGGTTCGGCGTGGTGCTGATCGGCCTGTTCCTCGGCCGCCTCGTGTTCGAGCGCCGGCCGGTGGGCCCGCTGCAGGCGGCGCCGCGCTCGGCGCTGGCACGCGGCCTGGCGCTCGGCGGACGCCACAGCCTGCACATCTACATGCTGCACCAGCCGATCCTGCTCGGTGCGCTCTATGGGGTGCTGTGGTTGCTCGGCCGGGTGTAGGCGCGGCGCGTCAGAAGCGAGCGCCGACGTAGAGCGTGAAGCTCTGCGGGTGCGTGCCGTGCACTTGGTAGCGGCGCCAGTCACCGCCCACATACCACGGCCCCGCGGGCGACCACTCCGCGCCCACGCCGAAATACAGCCCGTTCCCGTCGGAATAATGCGACTGGCCGAGCAGGTGCATGCGACTTTCGTAATGGAAGCTGCCGAGATGGCCCACGGCGAAGATATCGGGCGTGAGCGGCAGATAGCCGCGCACCCCGAACGCGATCCCGTCGACGCGGTAGCGGGTCTGCTTGCCGCGCAAGTCGCCCTGACCCAGGGCGACGTAGGCCAGCTCCAAGGCGACGAAATCGTGGATCAGATAGCCCCCGCTTACGCGCCATCCGGTGGTGGAGTCGACCGCCGAATCGTAGTCGTTCACCAGGACGCCGGCGTCGACTTGCCCGAGCGCGTGCGCCAGCGACGGAGCGGCCGCCAGCCACGGTGCCAATAGGAGGCATGCGCCCGCCCGCCCAAAGTAACGCTGGCTCATACAAACTCCTCGCCGACGCCGAACAACCAGAAGAAGCCGGCATTGTAAGTAACATGCAACACGATGGGCGTCCACACGCTGCCGTGACGCTCGCGAAAATAGCCGAACACCAGCGAGGGCGCGACCACTGCGAGGGCCCACGCCCACGGCTGATACAACAGATGGAGACTCACGAAGGCGGCGGTCGTGAGCCCGTTGGCCAGGCTCACAGGCCCCCATCGCCGACGGCCCCAGGCGCGGCTCAGCAAGGCTCCTTGTAAGGCGCCGCGAAATACCAGTTCCTCGACCACCGGATACACCAGGACCAGCAATGCGAAGGTGGCGGGCAGCGCCAACGGCCAGGCAGGGTCGGCCAACGGGCGCCACCAGGCGATGACGGCCCATACGGGTAGCGCCGCCGCCAGCGCCAGCCAGAGCAGCGGATCGGCGGCCGCGCGCCCCCTCGCGCGGCGCGCGCTCAGGCCCGACGCCGAACCAGCCAAACCGCGGCCATCAGCAACAACAGCGGCAGCAGCGGATCCGGCCGCCCCCCGCGCAGCGTACAGCCCGAGCCGGAGCGTTCCGTGTGGGTCTCGGTGGTGCCCATCAGGCGATCATAGGTGGGCGCATCCGGCGCCACGCTGTCGGCCTCGATGGCGGTCGCCATGCCGATGCGCGGGTTGACGATGCTGCTGCCGCTCAGCAGTTCCTCCACCGGGCGCCCGGTGAGCTTGAGCCACAGCAGCAAGGTCTCCAGGTCGGCCTCGGGATACCGGGAGCGCATGATGGCGAAGGCGCCGGCCACGTGGGGCGCGGCCATGGAGGTTCCGTAGAAGCCCCCGAACCCGCCGCCGGGCAAGGACGATACGATCGGCGCCTGCTCGGTACCGCCGGGTGCCAACAAGTCCACCATCGTGGCATTGTTCGAATAGATGGGGACGATGTCGTCGGCGCGCGCTATGGCGCCGACGGCAATGGCGCTACTGAGGCAGCTCGGGAAGCCGATGGCCCCGAACGCGGCATTGTTGCCGGTGGCGACCACCGGAGCGATGCCCGCCGCCCGCAGCTGCTCGAACATCGCGCGCACCGGCCCGCCGCGGTGATCGCAGGCACCGGTGTAAACGTCGCCGCTGAGGCTCATGTTAATGGCTGCTACCGGGTGGGTCTCACGCAAGTCGTAGATAAACTCCAGTCCCATCAAGAGGTCCGACTCCAGGCCCCTGCCCGCGCTGTCGAGCACCCGCACCGCGATCAGGTCGGCGTCGCGCGCCACGCCGGAGGGCTCGTCTTCAGCACCACGTCCGGCGGCGATGCCGGCCACGTGCGTCCCGTGCGCGCAGCCGTCGGCGCAGGCCTCGGGGGGCACGGCCGCGCCCGGCCCGACGGTGCTGTCGCCGTCGGGACAAGCGTCCCGCGCTGCGTCGCGCCCCGCCAGGGGCATCAAGTAGCAGGCCTCCTCCACCACTTTGCCCGCCAGAAAGGGATGGTCCTTCGCCACCCCGTCGTCGAGGATGGCGATTA